>JAFGHX010000360.1 GCA_016929905.1 Kiritimatiellia bacterium | reverse complement strand
GCGTTGGGCATCCAGGGGATCCACTACGAATGCTACGCATGGTCCGCGGCGCAGAGTGAAGAGCACGCCCAAGGCGCGCAGGTGGATCTGGTCATTGATCGCGCGGATCGCTGCGTCAATCTCTGCGAGATCAAGTTCTGTTCGTCGCCGTTCGTCCTCACCAGGGAGTACGCTCAGAGACTGCGGGAGAAGCGGGATCTCTTCATTCAAGTGACAGGCACCCGCAAGACCGTGTTTACCACGCTGATCACGGCGTTCGGCGCCAAAGAGAACGAGTACTACCTGGGTGCGGTCGACAATCAACTCAGCATCGACGACCTGTTTCTGCCTGATCCCAAGTATTGAGGATCAGCGCCCAACCGGTGCAATCGCGATCGTCCCGCCCGCACCGGTCGTGAAGGAAAGCGAACACGATGGCGCAAGGTCTTTTTTCACGCCTGTCCGGGTCCTCGTGTCTCGTGTCCGCTGAGTCTGCATCACCTTGCCGTTCAGCCGGATCTCGTACTCCACATTCGCGGGGAGATCGTTGATCAGGTGCCGGACCTCACCCCCCTGTTCGATGCGGTAGCTGATGGGTTCGTCATCAGCCAGCACGGCCTTGTCCCTGGCAAACCACACAACCGTGTCGGGCTCGCCCCGTTCGCCCTTGATGAAGCCGCCCAGCATGTTGTCGGTCTCCATCCGCGATACGGCCGGAATGGAAGGCTGGTCCTTGTCCACGGGCATGAGCACGTTCAGGAACAGGTCGCGTTCCGCCGGCTTCGGCGGCTCGATTTCGATCCGCCAGGCCCCAGGCAGGTTGGGTTGCCGATTCGCTACGTCTTTCTCCGGCAGGGGGTAGTTCTTGCCGTCCACTTCGAACTCGCGCCCGGGCCCGCCCACAAGTATTACCCTGGCCGCGCACGGCTCGAGCATGCGCACGTAGAGTGTGCCGTCGCCTTCCGTGGCGCACCAGGCGCCGGGGCCGACCTGCTCCGGCTTCTCGGCGGTGTGCAGCAGCCATTTCTTCGCATAGTCGGCCCGGGTCGCCTCGACCCGGTCGAAGACCACGATGGCCGGCGGGTTCGTCTTGATCGTCGGGTGCAGGAGCGCGAGTTCGCGCGTGAATTGCTTGAGCTTGTGCGCGCTGTAGGCGCGCGTGGCGTCGCCCAGCGCGCGCGTGTAACCCGGGCGCTGTTCCCACGCGACGATGTCGCCCGTATCGAATTGCGGCTTTTCAAGCGCCTGATCGAGCGTCTTCGGAAAGATCCACGCGCCGTTCCGCTTGAGAAACACAAGCTGCCCGCCGTCATTGACGTCGCCGTTGAAGTTGTTCGCGCGGTCTTCGTCCGGGTCGAAGATCGTCAGGGTATTGTGCGCCACCGTGCGGGTGTAGTAGTTCCGCCAGTGCCGGCTTCCCCAGGAGTCGTAGCCGCCGCTGTCCAGGGCCAGGCAACCTTTGCGGTAGATGGCGAAGCTGTTCGCGTCGTAGTGGCCGTGATGGCCGAAGAAGCGGCCGCACTTGAAGCTCACCACCGTGGCGTCCGGCTCATACCAGCCGGTTCGGAGCACCGCCAATCCCAACCCCTCGAAAAGACGGGCCGGCGGCAGATCGTCGACCGGCGTTTCCGGCACGGCGGGGTCATACCAGAGGATGTCGTACCAGGCCTCTCCGCCGCCGATGGGTTTTGTCATGTGATTGACATACCATTGCGCGTGCGGGTGCCGATACTTCGAGGCGAGCAGGCTCATGTACTTGCGCTCCCAGGCGCCGGTTCCGGGGAAGTGGTTGTCGCCCGTTCGCAGCATCGTGTTGTCCGGGTACGTTCCATACAGCGTGCCGTAGACGAACTGCTCGAACCGCGGTGCGAACAGATTCTCGCGCAGGGCGCCGCGGCACACCTCGAGGAACTCGAACACCGGGATCAGCTCGTGCCGGGTGTACTCCATGCCCTCGTGCCACATGCCGTCGCCGGGTCCGCTGAAGTAGCGCAGCGTCGGCAGGATTTCGTCTTCGATCGCCGAGACGGCCGCACGGACATACTTCATCGCGTCCGGGTCGTCGCCGTGGATTGCCAGGCCCATGGTCCCGAAGCTGGTTACGGCTTGTGCGAAGTGGTTCCCGAGAGACTTGAACCACCCTTCCCCGATCGGCTTCTCGATCAGCCAGTCGGCCAGCGCCTTCATGCCCTTGCGCAAGGCCGCCTTGTCTTCGGCGCTCAGCCGGTCATGGCACCAGTCATAGACGTAGGCCAAGGCTCTGCATCGCCTTGCATTCTCGAGATCCCCGGAAGTGACCTCGAGCGCGGCAAGCCTTTTCGCCAGGGGAATCGCCTCGTCCGCGTAACGCTTCTCGCCGCTGAGCGCATAAGCGAACGCATGAGCCACGGAATGGTACTGAAGCGCGTTCTCGTGCGGCTCGCTGCCCATGTGGGCCTCGGCCCAGCCCTTCATGCTCCGCCACTGCTCGGCATGCGTGGTTTGAATCCTCCGCCGCAGACCCGGCAGGTCCCTTGCCGTGAAGTATATGCGCGGATGCCCGGGCTCGACCGCGAACGAACGGCGCGTGGCCGCCATAGCGCGGGCGACGGGCGCTGTGCTCATTACCGATACCGAAACCAGCCCCAGCATCAGGGCCCCGTTAAGACGTTGTCGCGCTCTCATGCGCCCTCCTTTGCATGAAGGATGTCCGACGAACCCTGTTTCCGGACAGGAAAATCGGTCAGGAGAGGGGGAAGGACGGCGTGGAAGCCGTCCCTCCAGGCGCTGGGGACTTGGCGGCGGTCGGTCGGCACGCTTGTTCCATTCTTCCTTGCACTCTCTTCTGTGAATTGCATCTATTCCGCACTGCCCCGGTACCCAATTCCGTACCGCATGAAATGCGTACTACCCATTTCACGGGCGGTTTGGCACCGTAGTACCCTCATCAATACGCTCACTTGAGGGTACTACACCCATTCCTGAGCGCTGAATTACCTAATAGATTACCTATTACCGTTACCTGTTACCTATTAACGTGCCATCGCGCGTGCCTGCCCCGTCCGCGGCACTGCACGACACCTTCCCCCTTCATGTCGTTCAGAACTTTACGAATCATATCCACGCTCACCTCGGGGCAGGCCTTGCGCAGTTCGTTGATGTGGAACTCGCCGGTGAAAGAGGAAACGGCATTGCGGACGACCTCCGTCTTCTCGCCACGCGGGAGACTCATCTGCTCGTATCGCTGCTCGAACTGCCGGTACAGTTCGAGCAGGGAAAAGAGCAGGTAGTTGACATAGGGCCACGGCGTATGCCGGCCTTCGTGCCAGCCTTGGGAACTCTCCTGAAGCGTCTCGTAGTAGCGTTCCTTGCTCCGTTCGATGATCCGCTCAAGGCTGACGTACCGTCCCGCGGTGAACCCAAGGTGATACAGCCCCAGAAGCAACAGGAGGCGCGAGACTCTGCCGTTCCCGTCGCGGAAGGGATGGATGCACAAGAAATCGAGGTTGAAGGCGGTCCAGAGGACGAGAGGCGGAACGTCCCTGTTCCGAATGCCATTCGCGAACAGGTCGCACGATTTCTTTGTGGCATGCGGGGTTTCCGCTGCGGACAAGGGCTTGAAACGGACCGTCACGCGTCCGTCGGGGTGTTTCTCGATGATCTCGCCGTCGTCGTTCTTGAACTTGCCGCTGTCCCATATCTCCGGCCGACTGAACGAATGGAGTCTCTTGATCGTGCCTGCGGACAACCGGATCCGTTCATGGTCGCTGTGTATCCATGACAATGCAGCCTGATACCCGCGAACTTCCTGCTCGTTACGATCCTGAAGATGGCTCTTGCCGAAGACAACCGTGCCAACGCGCTTCTGGTCAATCTCGACCCCTTCAATCCGATTCGAGGCAACAGCACTTTCGATCAGGGCATGCTCGCGAAGCTTCTTGAGCCGTTCGGGTGACTGGCGCGTGAACAGCTCCTGCTTGCCGCGGTACTCCGCCAGCTCGTTCAAGTGCCAGACTGTGACTGTGGGAATCTGAGGGAGTTCCCGAGCAAATGCTTCGAGTGTCTTCACGATTTCGGGCCCTCTATGATGGCGAGCCGGTTGACAGGGTCGAAGTCACCGGCATTAGACGTGGGCGTGACCGTCGCGATTGGCAGGACGGCCGTGCGGCGCGCAACGTCTTGAAAAACATTGGCAACGTATACAACGCCAGGCAGGCGCAGTCAACGATTTCGCGTGTTGCCCGCTCGCCGCCGGCCCTACCGGGAAGAGCGTGCCCGATTACCAACAGGCACCACCCTCGGCACCGTGATGGTCCGTGGTTGGTTCGAGAAGCGGTCCGTCACGAATACGAGGTTCGTCATTGGAGCATCGCCTGCCGAAAGGGAAGCCCGCGTTCCCCGTCCTTCCTGCTTGTTTCATGGCCGATTCTCTGGCACTCTTCCCTCCCAATGAAGCCCGCATTCCATGCCCGTCCCGACGGATGCGGTCCAGCCCGCCCGGGCAGCGACTCCTTGTCGGTTGAGGTCGGGCAGGATGCGCTGGCCCCATTCAAGCGTTCCGAATGGCGGCGCCTGACGCCGGGCGAACGATTGGTTCGCTCATGGCGTTTGCGCGAGCGGCTGCCCGACCCGGTGCTGGTCCATGATCGCAAGCTTTTTCCGAAGCCTTGAAGACCACAACGTCGAGTACCTGCTGATCAGCGGCCAGGCCACGGTGCTCTACGGCGCCGCGTCGTTCTCGGAAGACATCGACCTGTGGGTCAATCCGACCGAGCCCAACCGGTGTGCGTTCCTCTCGGCCCTGGCCGCGCGGCACGCGTGCTACTACAAGGCAACGCCGCCCTTCGAGCTCGAAGCTCTGCGCGCGGGGCATGGCTTCCATTTCACCGTGCCGGACGATCCTGAATTCTTTCTGGACGTGATGGGGCGGCCGCCGCGCGTCGGCGCCTTCGCGCAGGCGTCGGCCCGGAGCCGAACGATCGACACCCCATGGGGCGCCCTGCGCGTAGCCGGCATCAGGGACCTCGTCGAAATCAAGAAGACCCAACGCGTCGGCGACTATCCGGTTATCGGACAACTCGTGCTGCGCTGCCTGGCCGAAATCGGGGAGCCGGACGAGGCGGATTGCGAGTGGGCGCTCGCCAATGTCTTCACGTTGGCCGAATTGACGGAGTTGGCAACGGCGTGCCCGGCTGTGTGCCGCTACGGCCGGGCAGACCCCGAACTCGGCGCCTATCTGGCGGCAATCGCCGACGAAGGGGAAGCGACCGCCGAAATAACGGCAGCGGCCGAGCGGCGGCTATTGGACCGCATGGCCGCCTGCCAACGCCGCGATCGGGAATACTGGCGAGCGATCCTGGCCGAGTTGCGCCGCATGAATCGCGACGGGAAACTGCTGCGCGTCGGAACCCCGGTGCGCGCGGCGTAGCGATGCGTTGACCGGGAAAAACGAGCACCCCCTCCCGGAATACGCAGGGCTGGAGTCGACGCATCAGAACTTGCCGTTGAACGGTTTCTTGTTGTTCAGTTGCCCGTTCAGGTTGCCGCCCGTCGGCGCCAGCCTCACATATTTGTTCCATTGCGGAAACCAGTTCTCGAGGTAGGCCCTGTCCGCTTTCAAAGCGGTCAATTCCTCCAGAAACGCGCGGTGCTCGGCCAACGCGGCCTCGGCGGCCTGCCGGGCGGCCGGGCTCTTGTCCTTGAGCCAGTCGCGGTAATGCTCGAACACGCGGGTGACGATGTCGGCGAATCGGAACTGGCGCTCGGTAAGCGCCAGCCAGTTCGCGGCGTATTCATCGCTCGTTACCGCGGCCTTTGCCTCGTGCAGCAGGCCCCACAGCCGTTTGCGCACCTCGGGCGGATACGCGGCCGGATAGTAACCGTAGACATGCTCCTGTTTCTTCGCGTACCGAGTCCCGGCTTGTTTCATACCGATCGGCACGCGTTCCTCGATCAGCGCAAAGAACTGTTTCATCGGAGCTGCCGCCGCGCGATAGACACCGGCGTAATACTCATCGAGCACCTTCTCCACGTCGCGGTTCGGGTCCCAGGCCAGCTTGGCAAAGACGTAGTAGGCGGGCCCTTCCAGCCCGAAGAGCTCGGTGCCCCCGCACACGTACAGGCCCTTCACTCCATGTTCGACAAGGTAGCGCACGTTCCGGGCCGTCCGGTGCGGGCCCATACGCAGGCTCAGCCCGGCCGGCTGGGCGCTGCCCCACCAATAGACATACGCCGTCTTATCCGCTACGTTCGCGTAGGCCTTGAAGTATTTCTCGCTCTGCGACGCGAGTTCCATGACGACGTTGGGCGGCCACGCCTTAACCTTCTGCGACGGGATAAGAGTGGGGGAATACGCGATGGGCATGATTCTTTTGTCCGGGTACTTCGCGTACAACTGCTTCGCGATTTCGAGGAAGGGCACCCACAGCCGTTCGGCGGAGGGCACGCCTTCGTGCATGGCGTCAACGTCCCAATCGGCCTCCGTCCAGAACGCGCGCTTATTGCCGGCGATTTCGTCGACATGGTCCATGGCCTCGCATTTGGCGCATTCGCAGCGATGGAACCCGTCGGACGCGCCGAACTCGGCCCAGTCGTACCCCTCATCGAACAGTCTTGAGAAATAGGCCACGTTCATGGGCACGTAGTCGGGATGCGAGGTGCAGAGCATGTTCCCGCTGCGCGTGATGCCACGCTGTATCGCCCAGGCGTCCGTGATACGCTTTTCGGGGTCGAGTTTGCGCCCGAGCCTGCGCTTCCCGCCGATCACCGCGAACAGGGTCGGATCCTCCGCATAAAGTTCTTCCGGATCGTCCCAGTTGTGCAGGGCCTCGTCCCAGGAATGACCGCTATTGATCTTGAGATTGATGGCGACGCGAAACCCGTTCGCCCGTGACCAGTGCCCGAGCCGGTCGAACCCAGGCGTGATGTAGGCGAAGGCGGGCTCTTCCTTGTGGTCCAGCGTGTCAGGAACGGCGAAACGCGTGGATACCGGAACGAGCTCGCCCTTCGGCGTGGGCATGAACCAGCGCACCCCGCCGAACTCCTCCAGCAGCCGGAACACGCCCATCAACGTGCCGCGGCAGGCAATGTAGCTGTCCGCGGCCTGGTTCGGGAACTTGATGTCGCGGCCCGCAATGTAGAGATTCCCGCTCTTGACCTTCCAGCGGAACCCGTCCCATTTCAGCGTGGCAGGGTCCAGCCCGACCGCGCGGCCGGCCTGGGTGTCGCCGAGGAACACGCACGAGCCGGTCTGCGCCTGGTTGGCGCCCTCGCGCACAACACTGAGCTTCGTGCCCGTGATCCGTTCAACGTACCGGTTCAGATACTCCGCCGCCTGTTCGGTCATCGGGTTCCGTTCGGCCGGCAGCACGATGGTGGCGCGCGCGCGGCCATCCCTGACCAGGTCCAAGGCATGCCCCTGCCGCACGCCCGCGGCCGTCAGCAGGACGACAGCCAAGGCCGTTACAAACCATCTGTTCGTCATGAGGGCACTGTTGCAGCGTCGTGGCACTCTCATCATCTCTGATCCCCTTTCTAACTGAAGGATGTCCGCCGGCCCCGATTTCCGGACAGCAAAATCGATCAGGAGAAGAGAAGGGACGGCGTGGAAGCCGTCCCTCCAGGGGGCTTGGGAAAGATCCGTCACGGCCGTGTTCCAATGTAGCCTACTTTCCGGGCCGCCGCGGGCCGCGCCTGACGTCTTCCCGCATACGGTAGTGGTGTTGGTGGGCCGCGTCGGCTGATTCGACCACGCCGTCTTTGAGCACCACGTTGATGTTGGCCGCCTCGTACAGCACGCTCACGTCGGCCGCCGGGTTGCCGGTAACGACCAGCATGTCCGCCTGCTTGCCCGGTTCGAGCGTGCCCAGTTTGTCGAGCAGGCGGTAGGCGGCCGCGTTGTTCCGGGTGGCCGCCACGATCGCCGCCATGGGTGTGAGCCCGCAGCGAACCAGTTCCTGCAGCTCGAACAGGGTCCGGTCACCAAAGTCCCAACTCCGGGGATTGCCCGGATAATCGGTCCCGACGCAAAACGTCACGCCGCACTCATGGGCCAGCCGCACGCCCGCACGGTGGACGGGTTGCGACTCGATCATCTCTTTCGTCTGCCACGGCTGGTCCGCCAAACCCTGGATGTTCCGGTCGCAGGTGACCGCCAGGGTCGGCATGTAGAACAACTCGCGCTCCTTGATCCCGCGGACCGCCGCTTCGTCGATGAATGCGCCATGATGGATCTGGTCGACCCCCGCCTCGATGCAATAGCCCAGCCCCGGTTGCGTGTGGCAGTGCGCCACCACCGGCTTGCCCCAGGCGTGCGCCTCGACGGTCAGGGCGGTCAGTTCCTCGAGGGTATAGTTCGGACTGGAGCAAACCTCGTTCTTGCCGACGAAACCGCCCGATGCCGCCGTCTTGATGAAATCGGCGCCCGCCATGACCGCCTCCCGCACGGCCTTGCGTACCTCCCACGGGCCGTCCGCCGCGCGCCCTTTCACGTGCCCGTTCGTGCACGTCACAACACAGCCGGCCACGAGCCGCGCGCAACCCCGCACCTGCCCTTCCTCAATCGCGTCGCGAAGCGCGATCCCGGCGGTTTCGGCGCTCACGCTGCAGACCGTCGTGATGCCGCGCTGCAGGGAGAGCCGTAGCACACGCTGCGCTTCGGTGGCGCCGCCTGCTTTGGCATCGGCCACGTGCGCGTGCCCCTCGATGATGCCGGGCAAAACCGTCTTGCCCGTCGCATCGATCACCTCCGTGCCGGCGGGAATGTTCACCGCGTTCGCGCCGCCGACCGCTTCGATCCGCTGGCCCCGGATGAGCACCGCGCTGTCGGGCACGGGCTCGGCGCCCGTCCCGTCGATCAACAGGCCATGCAGGACGACCTTCCATTCGTGGTCCATGACAAGCGCTCCTTCCGTAGGACCTCAGGGCCGCGACCGATCCCCGGGCTGATCGTCGCCGACCCGGTACAGATTCTTGTGCGCCTCGTCGGCATACTCGACCACGCCTTCCTTGACTACCAGATTGATGTTGCGTTCATCGTACAAGACGGCTACATCGTCAAGCGGGTTCCCCCCGACCACCAGCAGGTCCGCCATCTTGCCCGGTTCGAGCGTGCCGTACTTGTCCAGTCTGCCGTACGCCTCCGCCGTGTTGCGGGTGTACATCACGATCGCCTCAGCGGGCGTGATCCCGCAGAGCGTCAGCTCGATGAGTTCCCATAATGTCGCGTCGCCGACGAGCCAGCTCTTCTTCGAGCCGGGGAAATCGGTGCCGCCCGCAATCTTGACGCCAAGCTCATGCGCCAGGCGCACACCGGCACGGTGGATGGGTTGCGACTCCTTCATCTCGGCCGCCATCCACGGCCGGTCCGGCCAGGCCGCGATGTTCCGGTCACAGGTCACCCGGAGCGTGGGTACATAGTACAGCCCCTTCTCCTTGATCCCGCGAACGGCCTCCTCGTCGATGAACGCACCGTGATGGATCTGGTCGATGCCGGCCCGGATCGAGTTGTTCAACCCGGGCTGGGTATGGGCATGCACGACGACCGGCACGCCCCACGCGTGGGCCTCGTCGGCGAGCGCGTCCAACTCCTCATAGGTGTAGTTCCTGACCGAACAGTTTTCGTCGGCGGCCCAGAACCCGCCGGACGCCGCGGTCTTGATGAAGTCCGCCCCGGCCATGACCACCTCGCGCACCGCCTTGCGCACCTCCCACGGGCCGTCCGCCGTGCGGCCCTTCACGTGACCGTGCGTCGGGCAGACGACACAGCCGGCGACCAGCCGCGCGCAACCGCGCAGCGCGCCACGGGCAATGGCGTCCCGCAGCCTGATGCCGCCGGGCGGATTCGCGCAGACACTGCAGATCGTCGTGATGCCGCGCTGCAGCGAAAGGCGCAGCGTCTGCACCGATTCGAACTCGCCGCCCACGTGCGCGTGGCCCTCGACGAGCCCCGGCATCACCGTCTTGCCGGCGGCATCAATGACCGCGGCCCCGTCGGGAACGGTCACGTCGTCCGCCCGGCCGACGGCCTCGATCTGTTTGCCGCGGATGAGCACCGCGCTGTCAGCCACCGGGTCGGCGCCTGTCCCGTCGATCAACAGTCCATGAAGGATAACTTTGTGTGAATTCATTGCCTGTTTCCTTGTGTTCCGATTGACGATAACGACGATAGCGCTCGACGATGGGGCGATTTCCACTCGTTAAGCGTTCTCGTCGCCGTTATCGTCAACCGGTCCCCGCTTTTCGTACTTCTCATGAGACTTTTGAGCGTTCCTCCCTCTCCCGCACACCACCAGCATAGCCTCACAGCCGCCGTTATTCCTTGACGCTGCGGCCATTTATCTGGACTACGCTGCTGCCTTTTTAACATTATTGGGCTAACAATGAAAGAATCGGTGAAAAAAGCGGCCAATAATGGACAAAAAATATGGGTATTGGCCGAAGTACTTTGCAGGGAGCCGCACGTCTCCGGCCAGAACAGGGCGCACGGAGGATTTTGTCGGGCCGCACCAGCCCTTGACGCCAATGCCATTTTTCTGGACAATATAGCTGCTGATTCAGCAATTGCAGTGCGTATCGGAACGACGATGGGTGCCCCAGCCGCGTTTCGGCACGTGGGGAGGTCATGATGGCCCGCAACGAGCACGGTTGGAATCCCTTCACGGCGCTGGAGAACCTGTTCCAGGCACTCGAGCGGATGGGCGGTGTCCATATCTGCGTGCACGACCTGCGGGGCTGGACCTTGGCCGAGGGGCAGCGGCAATTGCCGCCGCCGCGCTATGTGCACATCAGCCCATTCTGCATGCAGGTGAAGGCGAACCCCAAGGGGCGGGGGCTGTGCGGGCAATCCGACTATCATCGCGCGAACAATCGCGGCTTGCGCGAAAAGGGATGGTTCCTCAAACGCTGCCATGCAGGCGTATGGGAGGGTGTGTTCCCGCTCATACGCGGCGGCCGGGTCCTGGGCAGCGTCTTCTGCGGGGTCTGCACCAAACCGGCCCGCCGGCCGGCCTGGCCCTGGGCGGCGCACGATCGGCCTGCGTTGACGGCGCTCTTTGAGCAGCTTCCCTCGGTTGCCCAACGGCCGCTGACCGAGATCGGACGCACTCTCGAAGCCGCGGTACCGCCGCTGCTGGACAATATCCTGGCATTTTCCGGTTCGCGGCATGATGCGACGCGGACCCGGATCTTCGAGTGGGCCGCCGAGCACGCCCGGCACGAGCCGGACATCCGGGATCTTGCGCGCCATCTGACGTTGAGCCCGTCGCGTGCCGCCCATGTGGTGAAGGAACACACGGGGCTCAGTCTCGGCAAGCTCGTCTGCTCGTTGCGCATGAACGAAGCCAGGAACCTGCTGCGGTTCACCGACACGCGCATCGGCGAGATCGCCCGCCGCGTCGGTTTCCCCGACTCGAACTACTTCTCCCGCGTGTTCGCGAAAGACTCGGGCCTGTCGCCCCGGGAATTCAGAAGGCAGAGCCTGCTCACGTAGCCGGCGCAAGTTCTCCGCCTGTTGAGCGATGAGCCCGCTGTAAGAAGTGTCCCGCAAGCCGGGTTCTCGGCGTGAACTCAATGTTGAACGTTCGCCTTCAACAGCCGCCTCCCGCTTTCGGGTTGCCCGCCGGCGGGGGATTCGAGGACCCGTACCATTTCTCGCGGGTGTTCAGGAGGGTCTACGGCGTGGCACCGTCCCGGTTTGCCGCCATTGGGCAGGCGATCGGCGCCGGCGACGCCGGTCCGCGCGCAACATGACCCGCGCCGCTCGGCAGGCGCTGCCGCAAGCGGGCCATTATCGTCCATCTCTCAGCCATCCACGTCCATTGCAGGCGGCATGCCCGTCGGTACGATACGGTCAGGGGTTGCGGCACGTCTTGCTTTCGCGACGGCAGGCCGCACACGCCCGAGCGTCTACGACGCGGTAGCGACACGCTCATGAAAGGCGCGGATCGGCCTGGCCATCACGCTCTCGGACGCGGGCCTGACGCCCGGCGACATCGCCCCCTTGATGGAGCCGGCCGTCGCGTGTCCCGATGTGCGCACACATCCGGTCGTGGCGGACGCGCAAGACATTTCCGAGCTATTCAACCGTTCGTTTGCGGTGGAAGGAGCGGCAGCGCGATGATCGGCAAGCAGGAATTCGCCCGTATGCAGGACCATAGCATCCTTGAGCCCGACGCGGACCAGGCGGCCGTGGACAGGCGGATCGACGAGTGTCTCGAGCACGGATTCGCCGCCGTCTACGTGAACCCGTGCTACGTGCGTCATGCGGCGGCCAGGCTCGAGGGAAGTACAACGGCCGTCGGAACCGTTATCGGGTTCCCGCACGGCGCCAACAAGACCGAGATCAAGATTCAGGAAGCGCTGCACGCGCTGGAGGACGGCGCCTCGGAATTGGATGTGGTCATCAATATCTCCAGGCTCAAGTCCGGCGACGACGCGTACGTTCGCGACGAGCTCGAACGCTTTGTCCAAGCCGTCAAGGCGCGCCATGCCGCGGCACGGGTCAAGGTCATTATCGAGACGTGCTACCTCACGCGTGCGGAGAAAATGCGTGCCTGCGAAATTGTGGCGAACTCGGGCGCCGACTACATCAAAACCTCCACCGGCACCGGACCCGCCGGATGCCGCATCGGCGATATCCGGCTCATGCGCCGGGTGTGCGGCGAGCGGGTCAAGATCAAGGCCGCCGCTCAGATCACGTTCCTCGAACAGGCGCTCGCGATCATCGAGGCCGGCGCGGAGCGCATCGGCGAAAACACGGCCGTGGCCATGTTGGGCGAATGGGAGGACATGCACGGCGCCCGGTCGGAAAAAGCGAGAGCAACAAGCGGCTGAAGATCGCGTCCGAGCCCGAGGCCCCCGCTGGCCGGAACGATTCGGTCGAAACGGCTCGCGGGACGCTCGCCCTCCAATTGCCCTGCCTGGCCTACCCATGGACGGCGAGCGTCCCGCGAGCCGGGTTCTTGGCGTGAACTCAATGTTGAACGTTCGCCCTCAAGAGCCGCTCTCCGTCTCCGGCTCGCCCGCGCCACGCGCGCGGACCGAGGCATCACGAGCGGCATGAAGCCGCCCAAGAACCGCCACGGCCGTCCGCTCGAAGATCCGCTGCCAGTCGGGGGCCAGCAGACATTCGGTGACCTCATAGCCCCCCCGATCGTAATGGTCGGCCGGCGGGCCATAGTGCAGGTAGCCGTTCGAGAAGGCGCCGACGAACGTGTGGGGGTGCTTCAACGCGTGCGTCGCCGACCTTGCCCCGGTTTCGCACACCGTGGCGGCGGGTCATCCATTTCCATCAGGAACACGTCATCGCCGTCCTGGGCCAGAACCGCGAAACCGCGCCCCGCTGTCGGCTCGATTTGCCTGATGGGCCCATCCGTGCCCGGAAAATACGACCAGGTCAGGTCCCCGTTCGCGTCCGTCTTGAAGAGCCAGCCCGTATGGTCGGCCGGCGCGAACGACTCGCTATAGCCGCCAACCAGGAACCCGCCGTCAGCCGCCTGCTGGACGCTGTATCCCGCGTCACAGTCCCAGCCGCCGAGGATCCGAGCCCAGAGCAAATCCCCCTGAGTGTCGAGCCGTCTGACGCATACACTCTCGTTGGGCTGACCGGCCTCATGGTCAGTGCCCACCAGCACGAACCCGCCTGCTCGAATCTGCTCGATACGGTACATGCAGCCCGAATCGTACCGACGCGTCCAGACGATCGAGCCCCACGGGTCTGTCTTCGTCACCGTGCGATAGCCGGCAAGCGCGTAGCCCCCTTCGTTCAACTCCGCGACACTGACGGGCCAGATATCGGGATCGAGCCTGCGCGACCACGTAACGCTACCGTGGGCCGTGAGTTTCAAAAGCCAACCGGCTCCATCGCTTGCACCGCAGAGGATGAACCCGCCGTCATTGGTGCAGCGTGCATCCAGCACGACGTCGTAGCCGCTGTACGGGTATGTCTGCGTGCGCGGCTGCGTTCCGGCCCGATCCGTCCGGATGAGCCAGGGCCTGCACCGGTACGACGACGGGTCTGGACTTGTGTAGTCGAAGGTGTTGCCGACAAGGACGAGGCCGTTGGCGTGTTCCTTGATCAGTACGACTTCAGAGACAATGCGCGGGCCACTCTCGCCATAGTGCTTGCGCCAGAGTTCCCGGCCGGCTTTGTCGGTCGCGAGCAAGAGGGCGCCCTCCGCGGCTCGGCCACCGATAAACCAGCCGCCGTCACGCGCTTGACGGAGACAGGTCGGCCATCCCGCGTCGTATCTCTTCGCCCAGCATGCACGCAGCACGTCCGCACGTGCCGAAGCGCCAAACATCCCTATCGCCAGCGCGATCCGCAGGACGCGCCCGACACCAACGGGGATGGGTTTGTGCTCCGCGCGCGCGGCACGGTCCGCCGGCGCTGCGTTCAACTCGGTTGCCTCGGCGTGAGCGGGCAGTGGAACGGCGTGATGCTTCATGACTTTCCTCCAGTCTTCATTTATCGTCGGAGCCTTAACGGCCGCCGCCGACGCGCGACGGTACCCGTCCTTTCCGAACAGAGTTTACACGGGGCACGTTACGGCTTTGTGACGGAATCGTCATTCTCTTGTTACGATCCCGTACGGCCGTACTGCCCGGGCTCGCCCTGAAGGACATCACCCTGGATGCGCGGTTCGCCACGATGCTTGGCCACACGCAGGCGGAACTCGGAGGCTGTTTCCCGGAAGGCATCGAGGCGGTGGCGAAGTGTGAGGGGGTATCGCGCGAGAACGTTGAGCGTTGGCCGTTGAATGCGGATTCCAGGTCGTCCAGATTTCTGCTCAGGCCGCCGCCCCCCCGGGTCAAAAGAGTGCGAAATAGGGGTCATGGGCCTATATAGAAGCGAGGCCGGCGCGCGGGTATCCTCGGTGTATCCAGCCCGGAAAAGGAGGATGCCTGATGTACGAACTCGCACCCCCGGCCGTTTACGCGCACGAATCGGTGATGACGAACCCGCGCTACCGCGCGCGGGTCCAGCGCGTCGTCGACGCCTGCTCGGTGAAGCGCGACATCGTCGCGTTCCGGGACGAGGACGTGCCCGGCCTGGTCGAGCGCGCCGGGCTGCTCGGCAAGCGGGTCGCCATGGGCACGCTCGATTCCGTCGCGGACCCGATTCTGATGTTCCACACCTTCCGCTTCGAACCCGACGGCCTTGCCAGCGCCAAGGCGCTCCAGGCGCGGCTCGAGGCGGCGGGGCAGCGCGGGGGTATCGCGGAGACGCTCAGCGGCCAGGGCGCGTTCCGCTGGGCCGGCTACAACCAGGCGGGCGACAAGGCGGGGCACGACAAGGTCTGCCGCCCCTGCTGGCGCATCCACCTGCAGGAGGGGTGCGTGCATCGCTGCCTGTACTGCGGGCTGGGCGGGTTGCTCGTCGGCATGGTCAATGTCGAGGAGTACTGTGTCCATCTGCGCGCGCTCATCGACGCCCACCCCTGGCAGAAGACCTACCTGCTTGACGACGACGCCGACCCGCCCGGCCTCGAACCCGAGCTCGGCGTGCTGGGCCCGCTCATCGAGTTCTTCGGCACGCTCGAGAACCGGTATCTCGTCATCCACACCAAGACGTGGAACACCGCGTGGATGCGCGACCTGAAACACAACGGCCACACGATCGTCGTGTGGTCGCTGAGCGGCCCGACGCAGTCCAGCGCGATCGAGCCGAAGGCCGGCACGACCGAGCAGCGCATCGAGGCCGCGCGCCTCGCCCAGGAGGCCGGCTACCCGATTCGCTACAAGTTCAAGCCCATCGTCCCCGTCAAGACCTGGCGGGAGGATGCGGCGCGCACGATCGAGACGGTCTTCCAGCGGACGAAGCCCGACATCATCAGCCTGTGCGGCTTCATGTGGATGGACGTCGACGAGATGAAGCGGCGCCTCGCGCCGGTGGCGGACATCCTCGACCCCGAATTCCTCGCGGCCGCCGAGGCGGCGCGCGACGAGGTCCGGGACACGCGCACCAAGCCTTTCCCGCCCGCCATGCGCGCCAGGCTCTACGACCACTACCTGGCGGAGATTCGCAAGCACGACCCCGGCGTGCCGGTGTCGCTCTCGACGGAGAACTTCCAGATGTGGCGCGCGTTCGAGCGCAAGCTCGGCATGAGCGCCACGAACTACGTCTGCGGGTGCGGCCCCCAGTGCGTGCCCGGCATCAAGAGACTCGTGGACCATCCGTTCCGGGTCGCCGTGCGCGCGTCCGCCGCCGTGCCGGGCGTCCTGATGGCGCGCGAAGAGGACTGAGCGGGCGCGGAGCTGACGGCCCCGAAGACCTGCACGGCAGGCGTGTCTGACCCCGCGTTGAAGCGCGTCACTGGCGATCGGTCCTCAAGCAGGCTGCGCTCGCACGGCTTCTGACGCCTGGCGGCAAGCCTAACCGTCGCTTGCTCAACCGTCAACCCGCGGCCGCATGGGGTAGCGGCCGTGGGTCTCGAGCCATTCGAGCACATCGAGCAGCGTGTCCACCGAAATGTCGGACCCGATCGAGTGGGGGCCGAAGACGAACCCGCCGCCGCGGCCGGCTTCGAGCAGGTGCAGCACGTGGTCGCGCACCTCGGCACGGTCGCCGCGCGGGAGAATCCCGCAGTTGTCCAGCCCGCCGACCAGCGCCAGGCGGTTGCCGTACCGCGCGCGGATGGCCACGGCGTCCATGCCCGCACGGTATTCCACCGGGTTGACGACGTCCACGCCCGCCTCGATCCACATGTCGAGCAAGGCCAGAACGTTGCCGTCGGCATGGTGCATGACGAACCGCGCGCCGGCCTCCTTGTACGCCCTGACCATGCGGCGCAGCGGCGGCAGGAAGACGCGTGCGTAGGTCTCCGGCCCCACGAACGGGCCGCGGTTCGAGGCCACGTCGTCGTTGATCTCGATGCCGGTCTCCTGCATGCCCCAGCGCCGAATGGACTCGACGCCCACGGCGATCAGGTGGTCGGTGACCCGCTCGACGAACGCGCGGGCCCAACCGGGATCGTCCATGAGGTCGAGCCAGAGCTGCTCTTCGCCGCGCAAGAAGGACGAGCGCTTGTACGGGCCGCCCGTCTTGCAGAACAGGAACAACTCCTCGCGCAGCGCCGGGTCGGGTTCGCCCGCGTAGCGGCTGTCCTGCAGCGGATCGTCGAAAGCCAGCTTGTCGGGATCGATCCGGTCCGGCACGCCCACTTCGAGCACCTGGCCGATCGGGGCGCCCGGCCTGGAGCGCGTCACCTGGCCCCAGCCGTCCCGCACGATGCGGTCGCCGCCGCTCTCGCGCACGACGCCCGCGCGCGTGGGCCAAGGCGTTTCGTCGGCCGCGACCACATCGAGGTCGTTGCCGAAATGGCGCATGAGCTCGCGGCCGGGGAACCGCCGATCCCACTCGGCCCGGAATTCGGGCCAGAACGCGCCCCAGCAGCGCGGCACGCGGTCCGCTTCGCGAAACTCGAACGCCGCCAGAACTCGCTCTTTGCCTGTCATACGTTCCTGAGCCCTTTCACGCTGACTCCATGGCTGATGGCCCGCTTCCGCTCGTCGCGGAGCGGGCATTGGCCAAGCATGCCGCTCTGACCGTGTTGGCCTGATAGCAGGCAGCAAGCATTGCATCATGTACCTCGCAAATGGGCTGGGGACTCTTTTTGCAGAAAAAATACCAAATCATTGTGATCCAAGCCAATCCGATTCTACCCCTTGACGAATCATTCCCCGCACGCTATTTTGAAGAAACCGGTTTCTCAAGATGACTGATAAGGCGTTCCATGGCGTCCTGGAAAGTCAGTCTGGCGCAGGTCGCGAAGGCGTGCGACGTGTCGAAATCGACTGTCAGCCGCGTGCTGAACAACTATGAGCAAGGCTTTTCCGTGCGCCCGGAGATCCGAGAGCGAATCCTCGAAACCGCCAAGAAGCTCAACTACCGTCCGAACCTCACGGCGCGTTCGCTCGGGCAGCGCAAGACGGGGATGGTCGCCATCCTCGGCTACCCGATCGCCTGGGACTACGGCAACGGCGTCTACGCGCCCATGCGGACCGCCGCCGGCAAGGTGCTTCAGCAAGCCGGGTTCGACATGCTCCTCAACATCGTCCACGCAGAAGACGCCCTGTTCACGCTCCCGAAATGGCAGATCGACGGCGCGTTGGTTTTTCATGCCTTGAAGCCCGAAGACCTCGACGAACTCGAACGGACCGGCACCACCTATGTCAGCCTCAACGGCTGCGCAGGCCCAAGCGGCTCGGCGGTGTTGGCCAACGACAAGGACGGCGCGCGCCAGGCGGTCGAATATCTCGCCGCGCTCGGGCACAAGCGAATCGCCTACCTTGACGGCGGCCATGAGGAAGGCAGCCACTACAGCACGATCGCGCGTTACGCCGGGTACATGGAGAAGACGGCGGCACTCGGGCTCGAGCCGATCTATCACCGCATGGCCCACTGGCATCCCGCGGAAGAGTTTTCCCTGGCCGTCGGGCAGGACAAGGCCACCGCCATCCTCACGTCGGAACACATGACGGCGATCCGGCTGATCCACCTCGCGCACGAGCGAGGCATCGCCGTTCCCGAGCAGCTCAGCGTGATGGGGTTCAACGACGAACTGGTCTGCCAGACCGTCTACCCCACCCTGACCTGCATGGCCGTGCCGTCCAAGGCGATGGGAACCGGAGCGGCCGAGCTTCTGCTGAAAAGCCTGAAGGGCGACAGGCGGTTCGAACCGGAACGAATCGTACTCAAAGAGGAACTCGTCGTACGCGCGTCGACGGCCGCGCCGCGAAGGTCGGCAGAATAATTCCTCCGACGATGTGATTCTCGTCCCTTCTGGATTGAACAGGCCGCACTCAAACGTCCCGTACGCAAAGGGGACAGGAGGGAGTGAATGACGAGAACATCCGCATCGCACAGGTGCCCGCGACTCGTTGTTGGGCTCATGGCCATCGGCATGCTCCTGAGAGCCGACGCTGCCCAAGGCAACGCGGGAAATCGCGCCGACACGAAGCTGCCCGTGCCCGACGTGACTGGCGCCCGGGTTGATGAATCCAAGGTAGGACTCGTCTTTCACGTGGACAATCAGTTCAAAGGCGGACGCGCGGGGCTTCTGGGCGAGGGATCCAACCCGTTCACGAGTATCAACGAAGCCATGATTGCCGGGTTCGAGCGCGGCCTGATTCAAGCCCAAGGCGTCAAGATCCTCATTCATCCCGGCGTCTATCGAGAGGCTGTCGTCGGGCTGCCGCTCGATCGCGGCCACTCCAGAGAGGCCGTCCTGGTTCTGGAGGGGACGTCCGGGGACGACGTCGTCTGGACGGGCGCCGATCCGTGGCCGGCCATTCAATGGGAGCGTCACGGCAACAATCTGTACTCGCATGACTGGCCCTACGCGTTCGGGAACGACGCGCCGCGGTGGGGGCCCACGAAACACATCATCGGCCATCGCGTCGAACAGGTCTTCCTGAAAGGCAAGCCGCTCTACCCGATCATCCTGGAAGA
The DNA here is from genome assembly GCA_016929905.1 of Kiritimatiellia bacterium. Lineage (GTDB taxonomy): Bacteria > Verrucomicrobiota > Kiritimatiellia > JAFGHX01 > JAFGHX01 > JAFGHX01. The sequence goes on along the minus strand of JAFGHX010000360.1, from coordinate 2,919 downwards.
CTACGAGATGAAACGGGGTGGATCGTCGAGTGCCTTCGTCTATGCGTACACGGGCTACCGCGCCCCGGCCGAAACGCTTGGGCCGGGCGAGTTCGGGGTGGCCGAACGCCCGGAGAACGGACGGAAGCTGTGGGTCAGGCTCGCCGACGGCGCCACGATGCCGGAGGAGGGGCTCGAGGTGGCCGTTCGTCACGTTGCGATCGATCTCGGCTCCAAGCGCAACCTGGTGCTTCGCAACATCACGTTCGAGAAGACGGCGAGCTATGACAGCTCGACCCGTCACCAGACACCCGTCTGCTTCCAGGGGATTGGCGGCCCGGACGAGATGCCCGAGAATGTCCTGGTCGAGAACTGCCGTTTCCGCTGGAGCAGCGCCTTCGGGTTCAGGTTCCAAGGGCGCCGGCTCACGTTGCGAGGCAACCGGTTCAACTACAACGGGAACGGCGGCATGACGTTGGGCGGCGGGCCGAAGGGCGGGAACTTCCTGCTCGAAGACAACCTCACCAACTTCAACAACTGGCGGGGATTCATGGCGGGGGATCGCGTCTGGTATCGTGCCGGCGCCAAGCTTCACCTCGGGCGCGGCCACATCGTCAGGCGGCAAACCGCGATAGGCAACTGCGCGCACGGGCTGTGGTTCGATATCCACTGCGAGGACGTGTACCTGGAAGACCTCGTGCTGATCGAGAACCTGGAGGGCTTAATGCTCGAGATATCGAACGGCCCGTTTCACGTGCGACGCGCGCTGGTGGCGGGCGGCAAGACGACCAACCTGCGCTTGCGCAGCGTGGGCACGGCGCTGGTCGAGGACTGCATTTTCTACGGCAACAAATCCGGCGAAGGCCCCAAACACACGCCCGCGCTGGTCTCGATCAATCTGGACGAGCGCATGCTGCCCGGAACCCGGAATACCCACGCGCTGATCAACCAGCTCCAACTCGGGGATTTCTGGCGAATCGAACGCAGCCTCTTCTGCCTGGAGGCGGAAGAACACCACGTTTTGTTCCACTACAACGACGCCGGCATGAAGCATGTGCAGATCGGGCCGCCGCCGTATCATGGCCTGAACAATGTGTTCAGAAGCCGCACCCCGTTTCTGGAGAGAATGGCCCTGTCGAACACGACGGACGGCAACTATCACAGCGACCGCTCCACGTGGACCGCCATCCCCGTTTCCGAATGGATGCAACGCTTCGAAAAAGGCTCGCGCGTGATCGACGAGCCGTTGCTCAGGGACCCGGAGAACGGTGATTATCGAGTCCGGAAGGATATGCTCGACAGACTGCCCGAAGGCGATTGGCCGCAGGTCGTGCTGCCGGAGGAGACGCGGCAGGAAATGCGCGCATACTTCGCCTGGCTCGGCTACGATCCGAGGCAATGGAAGAAACTGGAACGCGTGCCGTATGAGGTTGAGTAGTCCGTACACAAGGAAGCAAATGAAGAAACTCACCGTATCCGTATCGACGGCGCTGCTCGCCGCAGCCGGCCTCGCGGAACCGGCGCCAGACGTCACCGTCATCTCGGGCCAGACCTTCACCAAGCGGCTCCTGGTCAAGGACCAGACCGGCGTCCTGATCGAGAACTGCACGTTCACTAACATCACCACGCGCCGCGCGCTCAGAATCGACGGCTGCAGCCAAGTCACGGTCCGCGACTGCGTCTTCCGCGACAACACGTACGACGGAAGCGGCGGGGAGTGCCTGCTGATCCTCAACAGCACCGATGTCGTCGTCGAGCGCGTCACCGTCACGAATCAGCGCTCCTGGGGCCACTCCTCGGCCATGATCATGAACGGGGCCAAATGCCGGAACATCACCATCCGCGATTGCCACATCTACGACGTGTCCGGCAACGGGATCTGTTCGGGCGGGACCAGCACCGTGCGCGAGGAGCCCGGCCGATCGGTGCACGATTGCCCGAACCTCGGATTGAAGATCCTGAACAACCGGATCCACGATACGGGCTTATCGCCCGACGAGTCGGGCCGTTCGCCCAAGCACGGCATGTACGTGAAGGCCATGGACGCGCTGATCGAGGGGAACACGGTGTACAACTGTTTCGACGGCCAGGGCATATCCGTGCGCAACACGGGGATTGTGCGGCGGAACACGATCTACAACTGCAAGACCGGACCGTTGAACTACTGGGCGCAGAAGCCGGCCGGCCCGAGCGGTCAACTCATCATCGAGAACAACGTCATCTACCAGACGAAAAACGTCTCCTCCGGCCCGAAGCTCCACAAGGACGTGCGCCTGCTGGCCGTCAATCCGTGGCGAAAGGAATCGGGACTGAAATTCGACGACTTCACGGTCCGATTCAACACGGTCGTCATGTTCGGCGAGGTGCAGACGATCGCCACCAAGCCGGTCCTGTTCGTGGGCGGCAATTTCAAAAATGTCAAGGTCTACGGCAACCTGCTGATCGACTTGCGGACGGTCGCCGACACGCCGAAATACATCAGCACCTGGGTCCAGAGCACGTCAACCAAGCGCCTCGCCAAGAACACGTCCAACTACACCGCCGCCCATCTCAACGATTTCGTCGATCCGGGCAACTTCGATTTCCATCTCAAGGAGAACTCCGCCGCCCGCGGCTACGCCAACGGCGAGACCGAGTACCCGCCCGACGACCGGGACGGTGTCGCGCGCGCGCCCAACGCGCTCGACGCAGGCGCGTACGCGTATGTGGAGCCAGGGGCCGATCCCGTGCGTTCCACGCCAGTTGAATGACCTCTTGTGGCGTGTGCGCGTACGTCACCGCGAGCCGTTTCCGCCGATCGAGAATCGGCCCGTCAACCGCGGTTGTTGGCCTCCGACAGCAGGCCCCCAACATCTTAGTACTGCCCGGCGCAAATACGCTAACGTATGGTGCGAGCGCCATGGGTGCCAGAGCAAGGCGTGCGAGGCGGCGCATACCTGG
>JAFGHX010000359.1 GCA_016929905.1 Kiritimatiellia bacterium | reverse complement strand
GTTGACTACAAACGGCACATCTGGTGGTTTGAGTGGTTTGTAGTCAAGCCCGTAAGGGCTGTTCCCCGGTTTTGAGACAGCCTCTCCTGACGAGCCGCTTCCCGGAAGACGTCAGCGAAGTCGTGAACCCGGGCGTCAGGATGGAAGGCCGCGATCACAGAATCGAAGGGCGGTGCGGCGCCAGTCGGCCGGGGAGTGGCCGTAGTGCTTGCGGAACACGCGGGCGATTCATGATCGCTTCCCCGGCGGAGCCATGGCGGCGTACATGCCGACCAGGGAGTTCGCCGTGCGGAGCGATTCGAACAGGTGCAGCACGATCGTGCGAAGCTGGCCCGGCGCCGCGGCCAGCCAGGCGTCCAGATCCTGCTTGGTGATGATCTCCGCCGTCACCTTCTGCTGCGCCGTCACCGTGGCCGAACGCGTCGTCTCGTCGATCAGGGCCATCTCGCCGATGATCTCGCCCTCGCCGCGCGTGGCCAGGTTCACCCGCTTGGCGCCTTGCATCTTCCAGATCGTCACCAGCCCTTCCTTGATCAAATAGGCCTCGCTCCCCGTGTGGCCCTCCACAAACAGGTGCTGGCCCGGGCCGAACGTCCGCGTGGGACGGGATGCTGTCGACATCACGCTCGCTCCTTTCCAACACGGCTTGCCGGGTATCCAAGTGCTCCCCGACGAAAACACACTAACGTGAGTGTATTTACGCCGGAGAGCACTAAGTGCGCCCCGCCGTGGCGCTCCCACTAACGTTAGAGCGCTTTTCGGTCAACATAGACGTCGTTGCGTGTATCCGAGTAGCGCGGTCGTCCTCGGCCGCGTACGGTTGCGCACGGCCGAGGGATGGCCGGGCGAGGACGCCCGGCTACTTTGGGTTGCGGGCAACGCCCGCCTTGGCGTACTTGCGTCGGCTAGTCTCGGGTGTCGGCCCCCGTCTGTCAAGACGGAACGCCTAGGCGTCCCACGTGGCGATTGACGCCGTTCCGCTCGTATGCTAGTATTACATAAGGTATTTGACTATCATATATAGGAGTATAGGCCGACTGGGCACGAGGAGGGAGCATGAACAAGCCGAACATCATCGTGATACTCGCGGATGATCTGGGTTACGGAGACGTATCGTGCTGCAACGGTGAATCGCGCCTGCATACGGTCCACATGGACCGCATGGCACGGGAAGGGATGCGTTTCACCAATGCGCACGCGTGTTCGTCGGTCTGCACGCCGTCGCGCTACGGGCTGCTCACCGGTCGCTACTGCTGGCGCGGCAACTTGAAAAGCAGCGTTCTGGGCGGGTACTCCCGGCACCTGGTCGAGACGGGCCGGATGACCGTGGCGGATCTCCTGAAGCGCCACGGCTATGCCACGGCCTGCATCGGCAAATGGCATTTGGGGATGGATTGGCCAAGGGCGCGAGGCGGGCCGGCCGAGCTGGCCTACGATCCGCGGGCGCGTTGCGACGGAGTCGATTACACACGCCCGATTCAGAACGGGCCAACGGCGTACGGGTTCGACCGCTTCTTCGGGATCAGCGCGTCGTTGGACATGCCGCCGCACGCCTACATCGAGAACGATCGGGTGACGGCGGCGCCGGACCGGATCACGCGCAGCGTCGACACGAAGGCATTCTGGCGGGAAGGGCCGACCAGCCCCGACTTCAGGCCCGTGGAGGTCCTTCCGCGGCTGACGGAGGAGGCGGCGGCGTTCGTCCGGCGCCAGGCGCAATCGCACCCGCGCCAGCCGTTCTTCCTGTATTTCCCGCTGCCGGCCCCGCACACCCCGATCCTGCCGCTGGAGCGGTTCATTGGAGCGAGCGGCACGAACCTGTACGGCGATTTTGTGTTGCAGGTCGACTGGACCGTGGGCGAGATCCTGAAGGCGCTGGACGAGACGGGCCAGGCCGAGAACACGCTCGTGTTGATGACCAGCGACAACGGGTGTTCGCCGCGCGCCGATTTCAAGGAGCTCGAGAGTGTGGGACACCACCCGAGCTACCATTTCCGCGGGCACAAGGCGGACATCTTCGAGGGCGGGCACCGGATGCCCTTCATCGCACGATGGCCGGCGTCCGTGAAGCCGGGCGCGGTCAGCGACGACATCATATGCCTGACGGATCTGATGCGAACCTGCGCCGGCATGCTGGGCGCGGAACTGCCGGACGACGCGGGCGAAGACAGCCTCAGCTTCCTGCCCGCGCTGCTCGGCGAACCGGGCGCCTCGCCGATGCGTGAGAGCGTGGTGCTGCATTCCATCAACGGATCCTTTGCGATCCGCCGCGGGGACTGGAAGCTGGAGATGTGCGCCGATTCGGGCGGGTGGAGTTTTCCCCGGCCCGGTTCGGATTCGGTGGAGGGCCTGCCTCCCATTCAGCTCTATGACCTGGCAGACGATGTCGGCGAACAGCGCAATCTGTGCGAGGAGCGCCCGGCACTCGTCGAAGAGCTGCGCGAGCGGCTTTCGGCCTGCATCCGCGACGGCCGGAGCACGCCCGGCGCGCCGCAGCCGAACGCGGCCGCGGAACCCTGGCCGCAGGTGTGGTGGATGGACGAACCGTCCGCGGTGGAGACAAACTAGATCCCGCGAAACTTGCTCGAGAACTCACTCGAGAACTCACTCGAGAACTTGCTCGAGAACTTGCTCGAGAACTTACTCGAAGCTCGACTCTTGCCCCACGGGTTTTCGACAAAGCTTCCAGCCTGTCGGTGGCGGAATAAAGCTTACGACAAAGAGGTCCGAGTCGTAGGACGGGCTTTCCAGCCCGTCCCGTGCACTCGTGAACCGGGGCGAAACGGGGACGGGCTGGAAAGCCCGTCCCACAGGGAATCGGTCAAGTTTTCGACAAGGCTTGCCACGAGGCTTACGACAGAATCTCGTCCCGGTGCTGTCCGGTGACGCGCTGCGCGGTCATCGCCCGGAGATCAGGACAGTTCCCCGCGCGATCCTGCACGTCACCGGCGCAATCTGGGTCAGAATCGCCAGCAGATCCAGGACGGAAAGACCTTGCGCGCTGAGGGTGAGCGGCGGAACGGCAGCCGGGTCGAGCCCTTCGTCCAGTACGAGGGACGCGTACGGCAGGTCGGGATCCCGGGACGCGGCATGGCGCCGGCCGCTCGCGGCCAGGAACCGGATACAGTCGGCGAGTGCGGCGCGGCGCCATTCCGTCGTGGGAATCACGGCGGAGGCGAGTTCTCGTTCCGTGGCAGCCGCGTCCGGCGCTGTAACGATTTCTGGCGGCGCGACCTGCTTGCCGACGACGATCCAGCGCGGCTCGATCCTGTATGGCATGCCCGCCGCGAGTGTCAGCCCCTCGAGCGTGTCCCGCGCCGTGCAGGTGTCGGCCGCGTAGGTGACGGTCGGCGGCCCGTCCTCCGCGTCGCTTTGCGCATTCCAGACGATGGCCGGCGCCGGCGTGCCGTGCCGCTCGATCGCCTGCCGCAGGAAGGTGAGCGCGTCCCGGATGTCCGCATCCCGGAATTGGATCGGAGGCAGGACGGTGGCGCACAGGGTTGCTTCCGCATCGGGGCAGACCGGCGCCGGCGCCGTGATGCCGGCCCGGCGCCGGATCCGTTCGATATCGAGATTGCGCAGGTAGGCGGTGAGGTTGTCCCAAAACGGGTGAAAGCCGAACCCGCCTTGCGTCATTTCGCGCAGGGCTTCCTCCCGTGTCCAGCCGCAAACCGCCATGCGGTAGACGGCGCACAGGGTGCCCGTCCGGTCGGCCCCGTGCTGGCAATGCACCAGAGCAGGGGTCCGCGCCTCGTCGGTCACGATCTGCAGGAACCGGACGAGTTCCTCCTCCTCGGGATGCCAGGGCTTCACGTAGAGGTGTTCGTAGGCAAGGCCCGTGTCGCCGATCTCCGCACGGTCGGAATGGAAGGAACGCAGGTTGATGATCGTGCGGATCCCGATCCGCTTGAGCTGCCGCATGCCCTCGGCGGTCGGCTGCGCGCTGCGGTAGAGACGTTTGTCCAGGCCATGCAGGTTCGGGACGCCCGGCCGCTCCAGCGGTTGCGCCCAGTTCGCCGGACGAACCGCGGAAGCGGGCACCGTCTGGGCCGGCAGGAGACACGAAAGCAGAGCTGCGGCCGTGAGCAGCGACCGGCCGGCCGGTCTTCCCGCGGACGGGCGCCTGGACGGGCCGCGCGCGCGGGCGTTGTTCATTCGGCCTGCTGCTCCAGTTTGCGGAGCACGCGGTAGAAGTACTGTTCCGCCTCTTGCCTGGCCGCGACGTCCGGCAGCATGAAGGCGGTGATGTTTGCCGTGGACCGCCTGGCCCGCTCGGCATAGCGGGTCAGGTTCGGCAGGCTCTCGTCGCATTCGAACCAGTTTCGGCCCAGGATATGCTCGGCGGCGTAGACGGCCAGGGCGCCCTCGGTCGCCTTGCCCCAGGCGCCCGTATCGACAGCCGTGCGCGTGGTCGAGGCCAGTTGCTCCATCAGAAACGGTATCGTCACCGCCCGAGGCCGCTGAAAGAAGGCTTCCCATTCCGCCCGAAGGAAGGCGGACCCCTCCGGCGGCCCTTGCGGATCCCAGTGCGGGTACCCTTCAAGCGTGCCGCCTGCTTCGCACAGGCCCCGCCACTCGCGCCGCACGGCGCGGAGCTCGCCGCCGCACCCGCCGAAGATGAGCAGGCAAACCAGCGACAGAAACACTCCCCGCTTCAGTTTCATCCCGCTGTTCCCTTCTGCGAAAGGCCGTCGAATCCGTCTGCCTCCCCATCCACGACGAAGTATGCCTCAGCAAGCGTCCGGCGTCAAACTCCATTCACATCAGCGGCTGTAGGGGATCTTGCGCAAGCCGACCTTGACCGCCGGCTCGCCGTAGCGGCGATAGGCGCTCGGCGGAATACCCTCCGCCGCCCGGAAGGCCCTGGAGAAGCTGTGCACCGTCGCGAACCCGCAGGCGAGCGAGATTTCCGACAACGTCAGAGACGACTCGACCATGAGCTGTTTCGCCTTTCGGATGCGGGCGTTGCGCAGATAGGTACGGGGCGCGCAGCCGAAATGGACCGTGAACAGCTTGCGGAAATAGCTTGGCGACAGCTTGCACACCGCCGCCGCTTCCTTGACGCCCTGCGGCTCACTGCAGTGGTCGCGGATATGGTCGGCCGCCCGCTCCAGCAGCGGGACGTGCTCGCCGTACTCCGCCGAGAGGCCTTCCACCCCGCGCAGGACCTCCGCCAGGATCTCCATGATCAGGCCCGACGTGCGCAGATGAGCGTGGGGATGCGCCCGCGCCGCCTCCGAGATGATTTCCCGGATCAGGTCCCCCACGCGCCGGTTGGTGTAGGTCCGCAGCCGCCCGCAGAGCTTCCCGAACGGCGTGCGCGACATGTCCGGATGCATCAGCGGCCGCAGGTCGCTCAGATCCGTCATGCCGCCCGGAATGCTGAAATCCCAATGGCTGATTTCGCCGCGGTAAACGAGGTCGAAGTGGATGTAGGGGCACACCATGCTCGGCGCGTAACCGGTCATGTCGTGCACGGTGTCCGGCGGGATCCAGAACAGGTCGTTGGGCTCCGCGTCGTACCGCTCGTCTCCCACGATGAATTGGCCGCGCCCTTCCGCAATGTAGACCAGCAGATAGTCCAGCAGCTTGCGCGCTTCAATCCGCCACGCCGGACGCCGGTTCGCTCCGCAGTGCCGGAGATACGGGCGCAGCTCCCGCAGTAGCTCCACCCCGGGCGCCAGCCCGGGAATCCGTTCCGGTAATTCCTTCATCCGATGCGTCTTCCCGCGTCAACCGCTGGTTCGGAAATCCGTGGGTTTGTTCTTGCCTCTGGGTGTCCGACAAAGATTGCGACAAAGAAATTTCCATCGGCTGGAAATCTCTTCCCCCATCCGTTGCCGTGCATCCATCGGTTGGAAATCTCTTCCCCCATCCGTTGCCGTGCATCCAT
>JAFGHX010000358.1 GCA_016929905.1 Kiritimatiellia bacterium | reverse complement strand
GAGGCTGAGCCGAGCCGCCCGGCAATCCGCCCCGGCGTTTGGAGGGCGAGGCTGAGCCGAGCCGCCCGGCAATCCGCTCTGGCGTTTTGGCGAGGCCATGCCGAGCCGCGGCGCCTCGGACAGCCTCCGATCGCGAACGGACGTTTTGACAGGAGGACACATCCAATGCGCGCCCCATATCAACCGCCGAGCGCCGCGCGCCGGCTCGTACGCGTCCTCGCCGCGTGCGCCTGCATCGTCGCCGCGCCGCGTGCCGGGCACGCGGCCGGAACGGCGCGGCCCGACGGGTTCGACTACGCCAGCGCCGGCTTCCGCTGCCGCGTCCGGCCCGACGGGACGCTCCTGGATATCCGGATACCGGACGCCCTGATCGCCCGGACGCTGATCCTGCACGCCGCCTACAAACCCGACCAGCCGCATGACGCCCGGCTGTTCCAGTCCGGGCTCAAGGAGTCCGATCCGCTGCACGTGGAGGAGAAAGGCCGCGACACATTCGTGGTGACGAAGCGGGGCATTCTCGGCAACGCGCGGCACGCGCGCGCCGCGCGGTTCGTCCAGCGTGTTGCCCTCTCGCCCGCGCAGCTCGATGTCGCGTACGACATCGAACTGCTCGTGACGCTCAGGACCAGCGGCGGCGGCCTGTTCAGCGTGTTGCACCCGGTGCCGTGCGAGACCGTCGCCAACCGCGGGTACCGGCTCGACAGCCGCTTGCGCGTGTTTCCCGCCGCCTACTCGAAGGCCACTCAGGTTTCCGCCGGCGGGCGCGAAAAGCTCGCCGTCGTGCTCGATCGCGCCTACTTCTCCTTCGTCGCCGAGCCCGGCACCGCACTCAGTATCCTGGACTGCCGCTCCTGGGGCGGCCAGGACTACCGCTTCGACCTCGCGCCCGAACAGCCCTGGCGGCCCGATACCGTCACGCACGAGGCCGGCGCCCGTTTCCGCATCGCCTACTGCCTGCTGTACAGAGTGTTTCGGTGACGCAGGACGGGTTTGTCCCCCGGCGCCCGGTCAGCCGCAACGGCCATTCGCTACGCCAGCAGGTCATCGAGACCCAGAATGTGGCTGAAGAAACCTGTCTTCGCGAGCGCCTTGGTGATGCCGGCCGCGGAGATCAACACCGGCTCGACCGTCACCGAGGAGGGGGCGTTCAGCCGCTCGATCTTGGCCGCAACCGCATGCATGGCCTCCAGCCCCGCGGGCGGCCGGCCAATCTGTTTGCACATCCGTTGTGCAAACAGAATTGAGGCCGCTCTGTTTGCACAACCGGCGGGCGCGCAAGAAACGAGTTGCGTTTTGGGAGGGCCGGTTTCTCCGCCACGGGCGGATCTTCGACACCCCGGCCGCTTCACCCGGGGGCTTTCGACAGGCTCGACGCCCGCCCTTGCGTCGCAGAGCACTACGCCGTCGCCCACTGCTCGCGCAGCAGCTTGGCCATATTGAGGATCAGTTCTGTGCGGTCCGCGCCTTCCGGGAAGCCGCCCTCGAGGCTGACCGCCCCGCGATAGCCGATCAGCTTCAGACCCTGGAACCCGTCCACATAGTTGTCGGCGGGGCCGTCCACGCCTGGGACCTTGCGGTTGGTCAGCGAGGCCACGTGCACGTGCGAGAGCCGTTTGCCCGCACTGACGAACGCGCCCATGAAGCTCGTCTCTTCCTTGCTCATGTGCCAGAAATCGCCCATCACCGTGCAGCCGGGCCCGATGTCGCGGGCCATCGTCGCGCCGTCGGCCACCTGCCGCAGGAATTTCGTCTCGGCCCGCTGCAGCGGTTCGAGCACAATGCGGGTGCCGTGTTTCGCCGCGTGCTCGGCCAGCCGCTTGCCGGTGTTCGTCACGAAATCCTCGCGCAACTCCGGGAAGGGCAGGCCCGGGTTCTTGCGCGCGGGACAGATGATCAGGCCCACGGACTTCAACCCGCCCAGCACCTCGAGTTGCGGCAGGAACTTCGCCACTTCGGCTTCGCGCTTTTCCGCCTCGACATACGAGAAATCGCTCGGGCCGCAGGCGGTGGCAATGAACAACTTGCGCCCCGCCATCGCGTCCTTCAGCCGGTCCCCCTCGTCGAACAGCCACTGCCCGCTCGGGATCTCGACGGCGGCAAACCCGTTCGCCTCCAGGAAATCCAGCTTCTGGTCCATCTCTTCGCCCGGAATGGCCCGCCACTGCAGGCACAGATTCAATGCGGCCGGCTTCTCCGGCGGCGTCAGCTTCGGCATGCCCGTCTTGACGGAATCGCGGCTGTTCATCGTTCATCTCCTTCCTTGAATAGCGGAGTGCCCGCATGACGGAGGGCAGGATAGAAGCGTGCCGGCAGGCTGTCAAGCGTGCGCGGCCCCTGCCTTCCGCTGCCATCGCATCCTTGACGCGGACCGTAGGGCAACGCAGAATGCACGCTTGCACCGACCAGGGCGCGGCAGCTCACGAAAATGAGGCGTTCCCATGAAATGTTTCAACTGCGGAAAGAACGTTCCCGACGGAGCGACGGCGTGCAAGTACTGCGAGGCCGATTTGCGGCAGATGGACGGCCTGGCGCCGGAGGCTCTTGAGCAGGCCCTCAAACACATCCCGGCCGACGCGATGGCTGAAATGCGCAAGATGGCCGAGCAGTACGACACGGCGGAAGACTTCGCGAACGCCATCTTCGTCGGCGACTGCCCGAAATGCGGAAGCGAGCAGGTCGGCACGTTCGAGGAGGTGGCCGGCATCGAGGATCCCACCATCGCCCGCTGCTTCGCGTGCGGGCATATGTGGTGCGCGGAATGCGGCGAGCCGATTGCCGACCCGAACACGCGGTGCGGGCACTGGCTCGTCTGCGAGAAGTGCGGCAAGGAGGAAGACTGCCCCTACATCGGCGATCCGTTCGAGTGCGGCAAACTCGCCGCCTGGCTCGAACAGGCCGCAAGACGCCGCGCGAAGGACGACGGTGCCGATGCCCCGCGCCCGAGCGCGTAAGGAACGACGCGGCCCGGGGCCGCCCCATTCCCGCGGCGCGGCGCACGGCGCGGAAACGGGGCAGTACCCCTTGCCCCGGCTCATCGAGTCGCGTCGCCGGCGAGCATGCCGCAACCCGCTTGGATGTCGACCCCACCGCTGTACCGCCGGACCACCGGCGCGGCCAGACAGCGCCGCAACGCATCGCGGAAGGCGTTCAACTCCGCTGCGTTCGGCGGGCGGAACCGGCCCGTGGCATCGTTCACGTCGATCAAGTCCACTCTCACCGGCAATCCGCGTGTCAGCGCCGCCAGTCGCCGGGCTTCCGCTTCGCTCGTGTTCACGCCCGCGAGCATGGGCCACGCCAGTGTGACTCGCCGCCCGCTCGCCGCATGATACTCCCGCAGCGCCGCCATGAGATTCGCCGTGGAATGTGTGGCCTCCACGGGCATCAACCCGCGCCGGCATTCGGGGTCCGCCGACGCCAGCGAGACCGCCAGCCGATACGGTTGCCGTTCCGCCGTCAACCGGCGTATGCCGGGCACGATGCCCGCCGTGGACACGGTGATGGCCTTGGCCGAGATTGCCATGCCGCACGGCTCGCAGAGTATCCGCGCGGCCCGCATCACGGCCTCGTAGTTCAAGAGTGGCTCGCCCATCCCCATGAAGACCACACCGCGGACGGGATGCTCCGAATCCGCTTGCACCTGCACCACCTGGTCCACGATCTCCCACGCCGCAAGGTCCCGCACGAACCCCATCCGGCCGGTCGCGCAGAACACGCACCCCATCGCGCAGCCAACCTGGGAGCTGACGCAGACCACGTATTTCTCGTCGCCCGGCCGGTGCAGCAGCGGGATGCGCACGGCCTCGAACGGGTCCGGCCCGGCGCCGCGAAACAGATACTTGACGAATCCGTCGCGCGGCGCGCACGCCTTGGCGAGCCGCGCCAGGTGCGGGACCGACGCACGCCGCCGCACCTCGGCGAGTACGCGGGCCGGCACCTCCGGCATTGTCGCCGGAATCCCGCCCTGCCGGCAAACCGCGGCCTGGAGCCGTCGCGCCGTCCGCTCCGTTACCCCCGCATCCGCCAGGGCCTCGTGCAACTCCGCCGACGTATGGTTCTTCAGAAGAATCGTCATGGGTTCCCGCCGACAAGCGGATGGCGACTACTTCCCGGCCGCCGGGAGCCCGACCTGCAGCGAAAGGTACCAGGGCGTGACGGGCAAACCGCCCCAGGTGTCCGGCTGGTGCGACTTCTCGAACCTCGCCTGGAGTGCCGGGCTGTAAGGCACCAGGCCCTTCCGCGCGGCCGCGAGCGAGCTCACGGCAATCGCTTCGACTTCTTTGTTGGCTGGATCTTCCGGGGTTGAAGCACCACTACACGATCTCCGAGGGAAGACTCGAACTGTCGCAGATCTTCGCAGATCTGATGAAGGTTCCCGTGGAACTGCTTCGTGTGCTCCATGCGGAATTTTCGCACTTCGTCGACGAACGGATCTCTCATGTCTCCTCTCCCAGGAAGGCGTCAGGCGAGACAACTTCCGGACACTCGTATCCGGCGTTCTCCACGGCTTGGCGAATCATCATCTTGGTGAATGGGTTGTTGATGTGGGCGAAGTTCCATGTGACGATGAATTCCATTCCACCGACGGCGGCCACGGCGATATGCAGCGCATCCTCGGGATATTCGGCCGGTATGCCGTGGGTCGCCAGTAGACCTTGGGCCAGGCGCTCGGCTTCCGGGGTGGTGGCAAGAACAGGAAAGGATCCGATCGCGTCCAGCCGTTTGCGCGCCATCTCGGGATCGCCCTTGCCGGCCTCCTTGACGACCAGGGCAGAGACGTGCGGGAGGAGATCCCCCGACAAGAGAGCCCAGAAGTCCTGGGTCGACTGCTGATGACCGGCGACCACGACATCACGGCTCGCTCGGCCCGCGTAGTAGCTCACCACACTGGACTCGATGTACACCTTGCGTTTCATCTTCTCAGAATACCAGTTGAGGTCTCCGCCATCAAGCAGCCAACATCCACATTCCAGACAGACGGGGCTGTTGCCCAAACGGGAATGATGGAATGGTCAAATGCCGGACTGCGGGGCACCGTTCGGTTTTCGATCGGCGCGCAGAAGATGTTCTCTTGGGCTGTGGCGCGTGTTCAGGGCGTTGCCGCAGTGGTCGACGGAGCCGCCGAACTCTGTCAGCACGTCGCCGGCTGGTCCGGATCGTTGATCGTGAATCGCGCGCCGCCCCAGTTGCCGAGCACCTCCGGCGGGCCGTCCACGGCCAGCGCGAGCGTGCCGCGTCCCGGCAGCGGCACGTGGGCCATCTGGCTGTCGAACGTCCCGAGCGGGGCACTGCGCCAGACTTCGCGGCCGTCCAGTTCCAGCACGAATTGCGCGGCGCCCTTGTCCGTACCTGTCGCGTCGTCCGGCGCGGCGTTTCCCCGGAAGCTGTTCGCGCCCGCCGGGATGTCGAACGTGACGGCGTCGCCGCCCTTCATGCCGAGCCCGTGATCGTACTGCTTGCGGAAGATCAGCATCGGCGCGCCCGCGCCGTTGCGGCACATGACAGCCGTGCCGGCAACGGGCGTGAGCGTCTCGGCCAGGATATGCCGGGGTTTGGGCAGCAGCACGGCGCCGGTCAGATCGACCGCGCCGCACGGATGTGACGCCGTCCACCAGTTGCGTTCCTTATGGAAGTGCATGTAGACCTGGCTGCACGCGCGCGCCCATTGCTTGCCCTGCTCCTTCACGTTGGCCACCACGTCGCCGCCGCTCTCCTTGCCGTAGCAGATGATTTCGTTCAGCATGATCCAGCCGGGCCGGCCCGCGTACCCGCCGTTCGAGTCCCAGTGCTTCGCGTTGCGGTGGAAGTAGTGGTCGGTCCCGAACTCGAACCAGTGCGGCCAGAACGCGAGCCAGTCGCGCAGCAGCGCGGAGTCCGGCAGCGGCTCGGCCGGGAACTCCGGCTTGCGGGTGGGCCCGTTTTCCGGGTCGTAGTACTCGTAGGATTCCGTGTCCAGCTTGCACCCGATATGCTCGCTGTTCCACATGTGCTCGAGCTGGATCAGGTGGTGGCGGCCGGCGCCGATCGCGTCGAGGTAGGTGACCCCGCCGAGCTTGCCGCCGTCGTAGGTCTCGTATTTCTCCAGCTCGTCGTACTTGAGGTGCTCGTACGCCGCGCGCGGGTCGGGGCAGGGATAGACCGTCCACTCGATGTTGTCGAGGTTCGCCGCCGGGTCGCCGCTGAGCAGCCAGTCGACGATGCCCTGCGCCATGAAATAGCCGGCTGTCTCGCGCGCGTGCATGGCCTTGCCGAAACAGATCTTCAGCTTGTTCGTCACGCCGCCGGGGTTGGTCACCGTGAGCCGGTAGATCTTGAACCGGCCGCCGGCGTCGGTGAAGGCGACGGCCTGGCTTACGCGCGGGTCGGCCAGGCTCTCGACGTAGCGCATGTATTCCCCGCAGGTGTAGCACGGCACGCTCGCGATCCGGGTCGTGCCCGGCGCCAGGGAAAGGGTGAGCCGGCCGGTTCCGTCTTCCACATCCGTCCGGCGCCAGGCGCCGGCGGGCGTGCGGTAATAGCAGAACGGTTTCGTGTTTTCGGCGGGCGCGATCTCGAGCGTCAGCGGGCGCGGCTCCGGCGCGCGGTTCGTGGCCTCCACCATGAACAGGGTTTCCGGGTTCTTGACCCACGTGATCGTGTGTGGGCCGGCCGTGACGCGGTAGTGGCCGGCGGCCACTCTCACGATGTCGGCCGGGTCGCGCGGCGTGCCGCCGTCTTCCGGGGCGATGAGGATGATTCCGTCGGGGTCGGGCTCGGGCATGTCGTGGTTCCTTTCGTGTTGGCTCTTCTCGATCCGAGACGGTCCTGAACCCGCGGCTCGGCGCCGCCTCGCCCTCCAAACGCCGGGGCGGATTGGCGGGCGGCTCGGCTCAGCCTCGCCCTCCATCGGCGCGGTGTGTCTTGTCGAGACTGGAGGGCGAGGCTGTGCCGAGCCGCCCCATCGTTCGGCTCGCAACCGTGCGCTACTGCCGCACACGCAGATGCAAAACCCAGTCGTTGTTGTCGGGCAATTCGAACCGGCGCAGGTCGCCGCCGTCGATCTGCATCTCTTCGGCTTCCTCTCCGTTACGCGGGTTGAAGAACCGGGCGCGATAGCGCGCGGTGTCGCCGCGCAGGTCGAGCACGAGCATGGGCGGTGACTCGCGCGCTGGGGTATAGACAATGTATTCCTGGCCGGGGTTCGCCAGGCACAGGTGCGGCGGATGCACGATGTCCTGTGCGGACGTCATGCGGGTGAACCCGGTGCGGCCGGTGACAAACTCGTAGAACCGTTTGGCCTGTTCGCCCAGGCCCTGATCGGCGACGACGAACGGCGCTTCCTCGTCGCGCCAGTGCCCGTCGCGGCCGTGCCAGGTTCCGGCGAACCCGGCGGCGCAGGCGGCGCCGCCGGCGGTGAAGATGCGCCAGAGCGAGTGGCGGCACTTGTCGGTGCTGGAGACCTGCCGCGCGAAATTCGCCGGGTAGCCCTCCAGCCACTCGTAGCCGCTCTCCGTGTTAATGACGGGTTTCCCGTACCGCCGGTCCCGGCGCAGCATGCAATCGAGGCCGGCCGCGGCCCCCTCCCAGCACTTGCCGGTCCAGACCGCGTTCTCGTACGTATTGTACTGCTGGTGCAAGACGTCGATGTCCGCGTCTCGCCCGAACTTGGGGCCTTGCGGAAGCTGTTGCGGTTCCGGATGCGCGCTGACCGGGTGCCGGTGCGGGTCCGCTTCGTGGATCAGCCGCGCCATGCGCCGGACCCAGTCGTCGTCGGCCGCCTCATAGCGGTACCGGCCGTCGGGATAGCAGAGATACTCGTTGGTGACCGTCCACATGAAGACGGCGGGCTCGGCGGCAAACCGGGCAACGAGATACTGCGTCCACAGGCTCTCGCGTGCCTCGGTCCAGACTGCCGGGTTCCTGAACGGCGCGGTGTAGTAGTTGCAGACGAGCAGCTCGGCGTACAGGTTGCGCGCGCGCAGCTCTCCGAGCACGGCTTCCAGGTGGCGGAAGAAGGCGGGGTTCAGCCGGTCGTAATCCGGCTCGGCGCGCGTGCCGCCCCACGGCCACGGGCCGGCGGTCACGGCCTTGTCCTGCGGAGTGCCCGCCTCGGCGCCGAGCGGGTAGCCGACCGCGAAGAAGCGGATGAAGTTGAACCGCTGCTTCGCGCGCGCGTCGAGGTATTCGCGCCGCTGTTCGGCCGTGATGCCGCTGGCCAGGCCGTAGCAGGTGTCGCCCATGCCGAAGAAGGGGGCGCCGTCGCTGAACGCGAACCAGTACGGATCGGAGGCGGCCGGCCGGATGAACCCGTGCGACTCGGACGGCGCGCACTCGAACTCGCCCCGTTGCGCGTGCAGGCCCGTGTCGGCCGGCTCGCTGCAACGCGTCGCGTATCGCCATCGGCCGGTTTCTTCCGGCGCGAAGCGCACATGCCAGATGCCGTCCCCGTCATGGAACGCGCGGCACAGCCGGGTCGCGCCGGACGGCGCGGTGACCTCCGTCTCGACCCGCACGTCCGTGAAAGGATTGTCGTAGTGTTGGCCGGCCTCCAGCCTGATCTCGAAGAGGCCATACAGCGGGATGCGGTTTTCCTGATTGCTCACGTTCGTTGCCTCGTTGTTCGGTTGCCCGGCCCGTGGCGCCCCGCCCGAATGCGGACTCATCTCCCGCGGCCGCGGCTCGCGAGGACGCTCGCCCTCCATTTGGAGCCGCACGGCTCGTCCAACTGTGGAGGGCGAGCGTCCTCGCGAGCCGTGATCGCGGGACAGGCCTCATACTAACAGATCCGCCGGCATCCCGGAAGATGTCGGTTCCGGCACGACTTTTCTTGACGGAGGGCGCAGCAGGTGGGTTCATTGGCGGGCCGGTGTCCGACGACGGGCGAGGAGGCCCGGCGGTCGCCCGGGGTTCCGGCGGAACACCGGGCGGCGGCGTCTGGAGGCACGCCATGAGCGGCCTGGCTTCCGCACGGCGGTTGACGTACCGGAGTGGGAGGCTGACGTTGCCGCCGGTGCGCTACCAGACCGTCTCAACGTGCGGATAGGCGCGAATGAGCGCGTCTGAAGTCACCAGTGCCGCGCCGTGCCGGCGGGACAGGGCCATGATGATGCGGTCTGCCGGGTCCTTGTGAAATGTGCCCGGCAAGCGGGTGCTCTCGATGGCGTCCGCGGCGCACAGCGGTTCGACGATAAGCTCGGGATAGGCCAGGGCACGCTGATACCACTCGTCCAACTCCATCGGCAAGGCGAGCTTGCCCGACTGGGTCTTGACGGCAACTTCCCAGACCGAGATGACCGACACGCGAATGCCGCCACTTTTCTCCGCCCGCTCAACCGCCGCCTTGGCCTTTCGCGAGAGCCGGCTCGGATCGTGCATCCACCACAGCCAGGCTTGCGTGTCCAACACGATCACGGGGTCCCGCCTCCCGATTTCCGCCCGGCCCTCGCCTTCGTTGCGGGTGTGCGGCGCCGCGTCGTACGGTACACGGCGCGCCTTTCCGCCACCCCGAGCGCTCGCCACAACTCCGGGGCCGGCGCATCGAAATCGTCCGCCACCCGGATCGGTGTGCCGCGCAGGGGGTATCGGGCCTCACCGGCGCGGCGCCTCTTGAGCGGCACGATACTCACCAGCGGTTTCCCATACCGCGTGACGACAACCGTCTCATTCGAATCCACGACTTCTTCGATAATCGCCGGCAGATGATTCCGCACATCCGACACGTTCAGCGTCTTCACCGGCACCTCCGGCCAATCTTGTACAATGATAATTGCACAACATTCGGGCCCTGTCAAGGCGCGGAATTCGGCCCTGATCTACGGGTAAGGTCCATGCCTTGGTGCCACGACGTTCACCGGCACCGCGTCGGCACGGCTCGCGAGGACGCTCGCCCTCCAATTGGCGTGATCAAGGGTCGCTCGCTGATCCGCCTGGAGGGCGAACGTTCTCACGAGCCGCTCCGGAGAGCCCCGGCCGAATGCAATCCGTAGATTTGGGTTCGGCGCGCCGCCTCGGGTGCGGGCGGGGTCGGCCCGAGGCGGTTCCCGCGCCACGCTATCCCGGGCCGGCTGTCCGGGCCGGGAGAGCAACGCCTCGCCAGATGCGGCGCTCAGCCCGGGAGGCTTGTTTCTCGATGTCTGTGGTGCGAAGAGCGTGGTTGACCGGATTGACCTATCTTGGTATGCTGGACCAGATTGCCGATGGGAGGGTCGGACATGATCGTCAACGTCTCTGAAGCCAAGACCAACCTGTCCAAGTTGATCGATCGCGTGTATCACGGGGAGAAGGTGGTGATTGCAAAGAACAATCTCCCGGTGGCCGATTTGGTCAGGCATAAGCCGACGGGCAAACGAAAGCTCGGCGTCCTGAGGGGGACGGTGCAAGTGCCTGCTGACTTCACGGAAGAAGACAACGCGATCAATGAGATGTTCTACGGGAGGCCCAATGGAACTCCTGCTTGACACCCACATATTCCTGTGGGCCGTTTCTGACCCGAAGAAGATCGCCAAACCGAAACTTGCGCAACTCGAGAGCCTCGCCAACACCGTACAAAGACCCGTTCGACAGAATGCTGATTGCCCAAGGCATTGCCAATCAGCTTCCGATTCTTACGGATGATGAGAGGTTCCGGGCCTACGCGTGCCGGCTGGTCTGACGCCCGCAGGTGGAAACGGCGTCGCGTGCGCGCGTTTTCTACTCGTCGCTCAGCCAGACGCGCACCCGGAACATGACCGGCCGGCTCGACGCGGTGTCGGTACAGGTGACGGTCTGGCCCGCGCCGCCTATGTCCTCATAGCCCGGGACGCCGGCCCAGTTCCCGTCCGGGCCGAGTACGTCCCTGCGCTCCAGGCAATAGTGTCGCGAAGAACCCGCATAGCCCGTGCCCGCCGCTTCCACGGTCGGAAAGGAGACGAGCACGGCCCCGCTCGCTAGCTGCACGTGAAGCCCGAGCACGGCGCTTCCATCCGTCGGGTCGGTTCCCGCAACGTACTCCTCGAGGTTCGACAGCCCGTCGCCGTCCGGGTCGGCGTCGGACAAGTCGGCCGGGTCGGGCAGGTCTGACAGATGGGCCGCTTCCCATTCGTCCGGCATGCCGTCCTGGTCGGCATCCGCCTGGATTGACAATTGACTGTTGACGATTGACAATTGCGCGTCGAAGGTGAGGTCGCTGCTTGCGAGGTCCACGTTGAATACCTGGACCGCAAGGACATTGGTGCCCGCGCGAAGCGGGGGGATCGCCGCGCCGGTGAGCGTGCGCGTCCACTCCAGCCGCTCGGCGTTGCCGGCGGCGCACGTGTCGTGAGCCACCGGGCTTCCCGCTTCGCCCGGCACGTTCACGCGCGCGAGTTCCTCGCCGTTCAACCACATGACGAACCCGTCGTCATGGACGGCCCACAGGTCGATCCGGCCGACGCACGCCGGAGTGTCGATCGTGAAGGCGTGCCGCAGGAAGACGCAGGAGTAGGATCCCTGCATGTCGCCCAGCGTCGTGCCGTAGGGCCCGTCGCCGTAGCCGAACGGGGCGGGGCCGCTGTTCCAGCCCGAATCGTCGAACGCCGCCTGCCGCCACGCACCGGCCGGACTTGACGCCTCGGTCGTGCCCTTGCGGTACGTCCACGTGGCGCCTTTTTCAACCTTCACCTCTGCCTCTTGAACCTTGAACCCTCTGAGCATCAACGCATTGGCGTAGAACCGGCTGGCGCCGTCCGAGACGGTGACGAGCATGTCGCCGTCGGCGCCCGGCTCGATGTCGGCGAAGCGTGCCACGTACCCGTTGGCGGTGTTGTCGCCGTTGACGATGGTGACCGAATCGTCGGCCGCCGCCGCGCCCGTGCCGGGCGAGCTGCGGTTCTCGAACGCGGTCACGTCCGAAATGCGCACCGTGCTGAGCCGGTCGGTATAGGCCGGCTCGGCACGGTTGCCGAACAGCACGAACTCGTAGCGCAGGGCCGGGTCGAGGCCGGTGAACCGGAAGGTCAGGTCGGTGTCGCTGTAGCTGAGCAGGCCGCGGCAGTCAACGATGCCGTCGAAGACCCCGGCCGCATCGGTGCCGGCCGTGGCGCCCGCGCCCTGGATGTCGCCGGGCCAGCGGCCGCCGGCGACGGCGAGCGTCACGGGCGTGAGCCGCCCCGTGGCGTAGTCCACCAACGGGGCGTTCTCGCCCGTACCGGTCCAGGTGATGTTGGCTGCCCGCTGGCTCTGGTCCCAGCCGAGATCGTTGTAGGCGGTGAATTCCGCGAGCGGCTGAACGATCATGACGGTGAGCGTGTCGGTTGCCGTCGCGCCGTCGTCGTCGGTCACCACCAGCGTGACGGTATGGACGCCGGCCTCGAACCGCACCGCGACGACCGTGCCGGTCGCGAGCAACGTGCCGTCCTCTTTCCAGACATAAGCGACAATCGTACCGTCCGGATCGAACGAGCCGCTGGCAGCCAGCGTTGTGCTTTCCGATCCGTTCCCGTCATCGTCGAGCACGAACTGGTCCGGCCCGGCCGCGGCGACGGGCGGCAGATTCGCCGCGGCCGCCGTCGTGGCATCGGCGAGGTTGGAGTAATCCGAGTTGCCGGCCGCGTTGCAGGCTTTCACCTTGTAGTAGAACTTCGTGCGCGCGGGCAGGCCGGTATCGCTCCGGGCGGTGGCGTTTGCGCCCGGCGTCGCGATTCGGACCCAGTCGACCGCGCCGCTCCGGCGGCGGTCGACTTTGAATCCGTCCTCGTCAGCGCTGTTGTCCGACCATGTCAGGTCGATACGGCTCGTCGATTTCGGGGTGGCGGTCAGATTGCCCGGCGGCGCGGGCGGCTGGGGCGGCGAGCCGGTGCTTTCGAAGACCATGACCTCCCGGATCCCGTACCGCGCGCCGTTGGACGCCGTCATCCGCAGCCGCACGTAGCGGCAGTCGGCCGGCGCGGCGAACTCGGCCAGGGCGGCGACCTGCGCGCTGCCCGTAACGGACTTCTGCGCGGTCCAGGGGCCGGCCGAGCTCGCCCCGCTCAGCACGGCATAGTCGCGCCCGGCGTTACGCTCGTCCCAGGCGATCAGGACCCCGCCGACCCGGTGGCCGGCCGCCAGGTCGATGGTCAGCGTCTGAGCGGAGGCATCGGCGCTGTACCAGGTGTTGCTGTCGAACAGCAGCGTGTCGGTGATGCGCGCGGCGTTGGCGCTGCCCGTCACGGCCCGCCCGGCAGCCAGTTCGGCGCCGAGCGGCGTCCGGCTGCACAGGCGCAGGGTCGGGTCGCCGATGATGTGCCCGCCCAGATCGTTGGTGATGTTCCGCTCGCGCCGGGCGGCCAGCAGCGCCTCGCCCAGGCAGCGGCCCTGCCGCAGGTAGGCATAGTGCAGCGCGGTATGCGGTGTGCTGAAGAGTGCGCCGCCGTCATTGCTGGCGGAGAGCACCGAGGCGAGCCCGTGCGAGGTCTCGAAGACGTGGGCGCCCGCCCAGTAGTTGTCGACATCGAAATTGCCCGAGGAGCAGCCGCCCACGAACGCGTAGAAGCAGATGCGCGGCTCGCGCGGCAGCACGTCGTCGAGCGTGACGATTTCCGTTGCAGCGTTCAACACATAGAAGCCGACCGTGTTCGTCCAGAACATCGCCGACTTGTACCAGTGCAGGCGGTAGCCGGTCGAGTCCCCGATCGCGTCCAGATACGCGGCGGCCGGCGGGTAATCGTTCATCACGGTTGCCGCGCCCGGCGTGAGGATGGCGTTCTGGCTGCGCCAGAACCCTTCCCAGCCGTAGTAGTAGCTGTCGTCCGAGAGGAGCGCGCCGAGCGTGCGGGCCGGCGGCAGATTCGGCAGCGTGCCCGCGCGGTAGGCGTGCAGCCGGTCGAAATAGGCGCTTATCAGTTCCGCTTCGGTTCGGCCGGTCTTGTGCAACTTGTCGGCGCGAATCACGCCGACCCAGACTTCCGGCGCCGGATCGCCGGCAATCGTGGTGTAGTTGCCGTAGGCGTCGAGCCCGCCCCACGCGCCGTCCAGGTCGGAGTAGCAGTAATAGGTGGGGAAGACGTCCCGGGCGGCCGCGCCGTAGCCCGGCACCTGGCCGCGCGCCGTGTACCAGGAGACCGCCACGTTGCGGTCCGGCCACTTGTAGTAGACGAACGGCACCTTCCCGACGACCACGACGCCGCGCAGGCCGCTGCCGGCGAAGTGGCTCTTCAGCGTGTTGCGGATGGCCGCCGGGCTGTCGGCCTGGTTGACCGCGATCACCTCGGGCGCGTAGCCCTCGGCCGCCAGGTCGGCCGCATACTGGTCCAGCTTCGACTGGATACTCGCCTTCAGGCCGCTCTCGACCAGGATGTCCACCTGTTGGGCGGCGGCCGCGGCGCCGACCAGCGCGCAGGCAGCAAGCGTGACGCCCGTCTTCATGGTTTGAGTCAACACTGTCTTCATTGAACAACCTGCTCTTGCACCGGCTCGACCCGCCACGACCTGGCCGGCGCCAGCGCCATTTGCGTGTCGTCTATTCGGCCCCGCTTGTACAGGCTAACGCCGTTCGGCCAGGGTGAGACGTTGACGGGGGACAGCCCGGTCACCGCTTCCTCGAGAACGAAGCAGCCGTTTGCGGCCTTGCCGCCCATATCGCGCGGCTTCACGTTGGTCATGAGGATGTCCTTGCAGGCGCCGCGGATTTGCATGAAGGCACCCAGTTCCGGATTGATCGGCCCGCTCATCGCGCCGGAGCTGTAGAGCGCGATGTTGCGGCTGTCGCGGACGATCACCGATGGGCTGGCGCCCTCGCGCTTCATGCCGTAGATGCGGACATTGGCGGCGCCGACAATCTCGACGTTGGCGCCGGCGTGGGGTCCGAACTTGGTGATCTCGGCATTCTGGCCGTAGAGCGAGAGGGGCTCGGAGGTGCCCTCGATGCGGATGAGCCGGGTCTCCGGGTTCCCGGCGTCTTTGCGCACCTCGATGTGCAGCGCATAGTGCCGGCCGCCGCCATTCCCGCGGAACCGGGCGAATATTTTGGGTTGGTTCTTTCTGAACGCCACCCATTCCCCGTTCGGGTCCAGTCCGACGGTCATGGAGCGGCGTCCGGCGCGCCAATCGAGAAATGTCATGAAGCCGTGTTCGAAAGGCGCCGTTCGCGAATAGAGGCTCAAGAAGCCCAGGAACGTGGTGGCGGCGGCGCTGTCGTCGGTGCGGATCATCGGCGTCTCGGCCGTCGGCAGCCAGTTGGCGTGAAAGCTGACGGTGCTGACGCCGGGCCCGGCGCCGATGAGCACCGTGTCGGGATGGAGTCTGAGCGTATCGCTGATGTGCAGGGTCCCGCGTGGAATGATGACCCGGCCATGACCGGCCGCGCTGGCCGCGTCGATGGCCGCCTGGATGGCCGCCGTGTCGTCGGGGCCGGTGTTCCCGTGGGCCGGTCCGGCCCACCGCGGATTGTCGTGCACGTACGGCGTCGCGCCGTGCTCCCGTACGTCCACATAGGGTCCGTCCTCGAAAGAGGGCAGCTTCGCCCACAGATGACGGCTGAGCAGATCGGCGGGCGGCGGCGCCGCGTGATTCTCGATCGCGACCGACGGCAGCGCCGCGGCACTCACCACACCGTTGACGAGGCTGCGGCTCTCGAATTGCCATTTGGGCACCGCGTAGAAGGGGTAGATGTGCGGATCGGCGTTGCGATCCACGTTGACTTGAGAGTTGTACGCATATTCCTCGATGTGGATCCAGGCCCCGATGCCTGTGGTCAGCATGTCGGCGGACTTCACCAGTTGCGTCGTGCCCGTCACGTAGACGTTGCGCACGTAGTAGTCGGTGTCGCCTGGGTTGTCGATCGCGGGACTTCCCGTTGCCGCGCCGCGCAGCTCGATCCGCCCGTCGATCAAGCTCAGGGCACCGTAGGGCGCCGATATGGCCGCGCCCGGCGTGCTCTTCACGATCCGGAACCCCGCCACGGCGGGCGGCGTGCTGTCGTCGAGCCGCAGCGCCGCTTCGGTCTGGCCGCTCAGCGTAATCCCGACGAGTTCAGGGCCGGCCGTGCCGACGATCGAGAGTCCGGCGGAGGCCGGGTTCCGGCCGGTGATCATGCCGTATCGGCCGCCGATGACCTCGATATTGGCATTGATGCTGTTACGGCCCGGCAGTTTGTAGAACCCGGCGAACGAGCCGGTCGCGGTAACCTTCACGTCGATGAGCGAACAACTCTGGGCACCCGCGAAGGTCACGCCGATTGCACCCGGATGCCCGCTCGTGTCGAAGTCGACGCCCGCGAGGATTTCACGGAAGTAGTTGCCGTTCGAGTCGCGGAAGTCCTTGGGTGCCCCCAGAGGATGGGCGGGAAGGCTGTTGGGGACGGCGTTGGAATGCAACGCAACGAAATCGCGCCATGCGATCATCGGGCAGGGGGTGCGCGGGTCGTCGAAACGCGGGAGGGGTCCGGGACCGAGCTTGATGAGCGGCCGGTTACCCGATGAGGAGCCGCGGATCACATGGTTGCGACTGTCCGGGGTGAAGGGTTTGTTCTTGCGCAGATTCCAATTCTGCCATTCGTACACCCGCAACGTGTCGCTGATCCGGTAGGTGCCGGAGGGAATGAGGAGCGTCACTCTCTGTGCGTACGCGTCTTCGATGGCGGCCTGCAGGCCGGCGGTGGAATCCTCGGCGCCGGTCGGGTCCACGCCGGGGTAGCGGGTCGCCACGAGATAGCCCAGCGCGAAGCGCGGATCGCGGGTGGCCGCGGCCGGGACCTCTGCCCGCGCCGCGACTGAGAGAACGTGGACTCCGACGAGGACGCCGGCGGAAGACCGACTCATTGCCCGTAGCGTTTGATTCCAACTCATTGCCTGTCCTCCTTACGACAGATGCCAGAAGGCCCACACACAACAGATCCGAAAGGGGCTCCGAACATGTCGGTTTTCCCGCGGTTTCTTCGGTGCCTGCGTCATCCCCGCGGCAGCTTCAACGTTCCGTCCCCGAGCAGAACGCCGGGCGCGCGCAGCTCGGGTGAATAGGGTGCGACTTCCGGCTTGTCGCGCCACGACGCGTACAGCGTTCTCGGCTCGCCGCGATGGTCGAGCGTGAACTGGACGGCGCTGCGCCAGGCTTCGCCGAACGACTCGCCGGCCAGCAGGGCGGGATAGATTTCCTTGCCGGGCCCGCCACTGTGCTGGGTGCCCGCGAACATGGCGAGCGTGGGGTTGTCGCCGAAGAGGTAGACGCCGCCGATGTAGTTCTCGGTGTCGTGCCGGCCGGGTTCGGAGGTAAGCATGTGATACCACAACACGCGTTTCGGGGCCGTCTCGCGGACCTCCTGCCACGTGATCTCCTTGCCGTCGAAGGTGTGATGCGAAGCGAATGTGCAGGTGCTGAGCACCATGCATTCGTAGCCGGCCCTTGCGGTCCGTTCTCGTTTCCTGCTTCGCGACTTCGGCGTTCATCCTCTGACCTTCTCTTTCCGCAAGGGCGGCTCACCACGGATTCGCTCTCCGGATTGTGTGCGCTCCCCCGCTGGCGGGCGAGCGCGTGCCCGTCGACGGGGCCCCGCGTTCATTTCCCGGTCACATGCAGCTCGGCCGAGTTGCCGAAGAATTCGGCCACCCGATCCTTGCTCTCGCACGGATGCTCGGTTGTCGGATGGCCTCGGACGGCAGCGCGGTCATTGAATCAGGAGATTCACGTTTCTGTCGCCTGGGACGCCGATTTCGCCGCGGGGGTCCACCTGCAACACGGTGTAGGCGCCGGGCTCCATCGTGTGTTGCTTCAGGCTCATCTGCACGGCGCCGAGCAGCACGTCCTGCGAATCGACGACCCGGAAGAACGCGTAGCCCTTGCGCATGACGCGGATGCCGGCGTAGCCGGCGATGGTTACGTTGCGGCTGTTCTTGATGAGGTACAGGTTCTTCTGGTCCTTCGTGCTTTCGGACTTGATCCCGTAGATCTGGACGTCACGGCTGTTGCGGATCTCGACCTCGGCCTCGGCCGACGGGACGGCATGCTCCGGGTTATGCGTATAGATGGCCAGCGGCTCGTGCGTATTCTCGACGAGCAGATGCCGGTATTCCGGCATGGGCCCCGTCTTATTCCGGAAATAGCCGGCTTTCGAGAAGCTGAGAATCCATAGCCCGTACCACTTCCCGCCGCCGTTGCCCGTGACGGTCACCATTTGAAACGGGTGCGGCCATTCGCCGGCCGGCGCGCGATACCATTCTCCGTTGATGCCGACGTGTGGGATGAAACGGATCTGCTTGAGCACGGAATGCCGGCCTGCGCGCCAGAGGAGGGGGGCATAGAGATTGCGGGGGCCGTAGCGACAGAGCACGCTGAAGTGTCCGATCATGGTGCGGGCTTCCTTGTCGTCGACCGTACTGAAGATGGTCTGGGGCTTCGTTGTCTGCCAGCTTGCGTCGTCGACCTGGATGACGGAATGAGTCGGTGTCGTCCCGATCAGCTTCGTTTTCGATCCCAGTGTCAGCGGCCCAGCGATCACATAGATGCCTTTGGGGATCAGGACTTTCTCGAAATGCGCGAGGGCGTAGCGGAACGCGGCGGTGTCGTCCGTCGTGCCGTCACCCCTCGCCACACATTCCCCCATGCGCTGCGGGTCCTTCAGGTTCACCACGTCCGGGTCGAGCGGGTGGGGGCAGGCCCCCTCGTCCCACAGGTGCCGGGAGACCAGGTCGGCCGGCGGCGCGGCTGCCGGCTCGATCTGGCGGGAATCCGTCCTCACGGGTCTGCCGGCCACGACGTTCTCCGTCAGGCCCAGGCAACTGGCGTAGAGCGCCACGTGTGTCCAGGGCGAATCCGCGGCGAGCGGGACGGGCGGGTGCGGACCGCCCTGAACGATGGCCGTCGCGTTACGGACGTACACATTCTTCATGAAGATGTTCCCGTCCTCTTCGCGTTCCGGCCGCTCGATCTCCACGACGGGTCCGCCCTGGCCGAGTTCGACGGTGCCGTCAATCAACGCCAGGAACGGCGCCTTGCCCGTGCCCTGAACGCGGAATACCGGGCCCTTCTCCTTGACGATCTCGAAGCCGACCAGAGGGAACGTCTTCGAGTAGTCGCGCAACGCGAAGGCCAGCTCCCTTTGATTCTCCAATCGCAACCCGGCGATGCAGCCGGCCTGGATTCGTGAAGCGTAGATCCCGTAGCGGCCGCCGACGATACGGATGTTGGCCATGTAGCTGCCGGCCCCGATCAGGTCGTACAGTCCGGCAAACCCGTCGTTCGCGTGGATGGTGACATTCTCGATGTAGTTGCCCTGCGCGCCCGCGCAGCGAATCGCGGCGGCACCGGGATTGCCCGTGCCCAGATCGAAATCGATGTCCCGAAGCCCGAGCAGTTCCATGAACCCGGCCGGCGTGCTCGTGTCGCACTTCCAGCCGAGCTCCGTGTGCAGCCACTTGTCCGAATCGGCCATCGGGTGCTTGCCGGGGCGGTTGCTCATGGGCGGCAGCCAGAACTGGAGAAGCGCCTGCGGATTCTTCGGGTCCTGGAACCGGGCCGCGCGATCGGCCAGCCGGATCACCGGCCTGGGATCCCGTGCGCCTGTCAGAAAGAAGCCCTTCTTAACGATGCTGCGCGGAATCGAGGCCCGGCACAGGATCGGCTCGGAGACCAGGTAGGTCCCCGACGGGAAATAGGCGGTCAGCTCGAAGAACGAGGCGTCGTAGATGGCTTGCCGCAGCGCGGCCGTGTCGTCGGTCTTGCCGTCGCCCTTCGCATAATGCCGAACGTTCAAGAAGCCGAGTTTCAGCAGCGAATCGTTCTGAAACCCGCGTTCCAGAATATGCGGCGGGTAGTTCGGCTCCAGATGTCGGTTGTCCCCAAAACTCACCGCGAAGTGCTTCTTCCGGAAGTCCCGGTCCAGGTATTGCCGCAACAGCGCGTCTTCCGGCGGCAAGGCGGGTGATTGGGCCAGCCCGGCCGTAAGGAGTGCCGCGCAGAACGCCAAAGTCGCCATCGTCCGTCGAATTCGGGTCATCGTGTCGCTTGCTCCAAGAGGGTTGGTTCATACACGCCGGGCGCCGTGGCTATCTTTGATTTCTCACTCTCCACCAGATGAATCCGAGGAAGGGCCCGAACATGTCGGATACCGCCCATCTTTTCATCCGCGTGGCCCTATTCGTCGCTCAACCACGCCCGCGTTTGCGGGGCGATCAAGAGTGTCCAGCCCGGCTGCTGCTTGCCGGCACGTTCGGTCGGCCGGCCGACGCCTCGAACCAGAAGCGCGAGGCGAGCCGGCGCAGGGGCGGGTTCGAACTGGTCGTGACCTGCCATACGCCCTCTTCATCGAGTGTGGTGTGCGCCACCCATTGGCCGTCCTTGGCCGAGGCCTGAACGGTGAACGTTCGGCCTGAGGGCGCACGCAGTTCGGCCCGGACGTTCGCGGCCTTGCAGGCGGTCGCGCCGTCCTGTTCCCTGCCGATTTCGAAGGCCCAGGGCTTCGCGGTCGGCACGGCAAATGCGGGGCTTGGATGATTCAGGCCGAACGCGGCCCGTACCGCCGCGACGAATTCGGAGCGCAGCCTCTGGACCGAGCCGAAGTCGTTGAACTGGAACAGGAGAATGCCGACCAGGCCGGCCGGTGGATCGGCCCAGCCGAAAGCGCCGCTCGACCCGCCGTGCGCGAGTCCGCCGTGCCGGCGGGACCAACCCAGCCCACGCCCGGGCACCTGTTCGCTCAGCATCGCCTCGACCGACTGCTTGCTCAGCACCCGGTCGTCGTTGTCGACGAACATCTGGTAGAACTTCGCCAGATTGCGTGCCGTGCAGAACAGCCCGCCGTCCGGCAGGCTGTTCAGCATTTGGACGGAGGGATCGTAGCGGAACAGGGCCCAGCGGGGTCTCTGCCGATTGGCGCGATAGACCACGGCAATGCGCGCCGCTTCGGCCGCGGGGAGTGTGGCGGGGTAGTAGCTTTCGTTCATGCCCAGCGGGTCGAGAATCACCTCCTTGACGTACGCCTCGTACGGGCGGCCGGCCGCCACTTCAATCACACGGCCGAGCACATAATAGGCGGAATTCGAGTACTCCACTTCGGTGCCGGGCGCGAATGCGAGGGCCGCCTCCGCGATGGACGGGATCGTCTCTTCGAGCTTCTGACTGTACCAGAACGGGTCAAACACGTCGCGCTTGCGCAGCGGCGGGCTTACGGGCAGGCCCGATGTGTGCGTCAGGAGGTGCCGAACGGTGATCGTATGGTGCAGTCGCCCGTCTTCGCGCCGGGCGAATTCCGGGAGGTACTTGGCGACCGGGTCATCGAGCGTGAGCTTGCCGTCCTCGACCAGTCTCATCGCCGCGGCGGCGGTCACCGGCTTGGTGATCGAGGCGATCCAGCCGATCGTTTCGGGCGTGAACGCGCGGCGGTTCTCCACGTCGCAGAGCCCGTAGGCCTGCTGGAGGAGGACTTCGCCGTTGTGCATCACCAGCACCCCGGCCCCCGGCAGAATGCCGCAGGAAACGGCAGTCTCGACCAGGTCAAAGGCGGATTCAAGCTTGGATTCGACGGACCGTTTCACTCGGATGGCTCCTTCGTCCGTTGTGTGCCGCGTAGCTGCGGCTCTATGTTAGGAATCAGGCGAGGGCCGGAAACATGTCGTGTCATGCGACACATTTCGGAGGAACTGTCGCGGATCCCGCTTCTACCTCGTGTCGCCGGAAGCTACGCCTTACGGGGGACCCTCTTGCGTCTGAGGACACTGAGAGGCATGCAGCGGCGCAGATCTCTTCGCGCCCGGCGTGCGATCGCCACTGCTTTCCTGGCTTCTTTCAGGGGGATGGGCCCATAGTCTCCCGGATACCGGGTGACTGTGGCGTATTCGGTCAGCCTGTCCTGTTCGATCGCGTCGAGTTCAGGGCGCAGAGCCCGAGGCAACAGGGCAAGGAGTGCATCGATGCTGTGGCTCTTCGGAAACGGTACGCCTTTGAAGACCAGCAGCGCCTTGACATATTCGGGCATACAGCACTTTGCCTTCACGGGCGGCCGGATATTCGATGGTACCCACGACATCCTTGCGCCAGGCGAACTCATCAGGCGTGCTAAGGATCACGTCTTTCGGCAGGCGAACATCATGCAGAGCGGCGCGAATCTGCAACTGGGCTTCTCTCTTGGCGCCCTCCACCGGCATGACAACCAGAATGTCCACATCACTGTCAGGACTGGCGTTGCCGCGTGCATGCGAACCGAAGAGAATGATGCGATCCGGGTGGAAACGCCGGACGAGGCGTTTCACGATTCGGCGGATCTGGGTCTGAACCTGCCCGCGACTCTTCGCCATTCTTGGCCGCTCCCTGCTTGCCTGCACCGCAGCACTCTCACAGCATACACGACGGCTTCACCCGGTGCAAGCCGGCGGAGAAACAGGCAGAGACAGAATCTGGCGGGCCGCCGTCAGCCCGAACGCGAGCGCCTCGGCCCCGAACGAGCCGATATTTGGCCGCTTGCCTGCCGCCTGCCGCACGGCTACGGCCGCCGCGCCTGTGTCCGGGCGGCCGGCGTGCCGGCTCCGGCTTCGTAGTGGCGGAGGAGTTCGGGCTCGGTGAGGGCGCGGTTGTAGATCGCGACCAGGAACAACTCGCCGAGCCAGGGGCGGTCGCCGGACGCCTCGTTGGCGAGCAGGAGCGGGTACTCCGGCCGCCAGTTGGCGAAGGTGCCGCGCACGAGTCTGGACTCGGAAAACCCTCTTGTCTTGGTCCGCGGATCCGGTTGGTCGATCTGCCCGCGGCTGACCTCGGCGCCGTTCACGTAGAGGGCGACACGTCCCGCCGCGGTCCTCGTGAATGCCACGTGGGTCAACTCGGTCCTGACGATGTCGTCATGCGTCACGAGCGCAGGCTGGCCGCCGACCGATGTGCCCGTCGTTCGCAGCCGGCACACGTACGCCGTTGCCTCCTGGCCGAGCAGGAAGTCGGCGTTCCCGATATCGGCGGAGACCGCCACGATGCGCGCGGGCGGCGATTGGGCCGGACGGTCAAGCGGCTGGTCGGGATGGGCGGGCTTGAGCCAGGCTTCGATCGTGATCGCGTTGCTGAGCCGGCAGGCCTCGACGATCTTGACGGGGCGCGAGCTCGACCGGATCATGGTGGGCGAGCGGACGCCCAGTCCGCCGCCGGGGATCCAGTAGACGGCGTCCGGATCCTGGATCGCGAGGTTCAGCGGCGCGCCGTAGCCGGAATCATCGCGGACAACGGCGCCGCGTCCTTCCCGGAACCGGTAGAGCAGGACGAGCCCGTCCTTGACCCGCTCACCCGTCTGCCCGGTGCCGGTCCGGGCCTTCAACACGAGTGTGTCCGTTCCGACCCGCGCCGCGTAGCCGGCCTCCACCACGGCCGAGCGGGCGGTCTTTCGGTTCGTGACCTCCACGCGCCCCTCGCGTGTTTCCACTTCGGTCGCCTCGGGCGCGACGTCGATCGAGAAGCGGGTGCCGAGCACCTTGATTTCGGCGTGCGGCGTCGCCACGAGCATGGGGCGGCCCGCAGGCTGGCGCGCGACCGAAGCGATCAGCCGGCCCCGGCGCAAAACCAGGCACTTGCCGGCGGTGCGTGTCCTGAGCGGCCGCGCGCCGGGTTCTGCCGCCGTGCCGTCCGCCACCGTGATCTCCGCGCCGGCCGCCAGTTCCAGGCGCGTCCCGTCCGGATAAGCCAGCACGGCCGCGCTGAGTGGCCCTCGCGCCCGGACGGTCTCGCCTCGTGCCAGATTCGCGCCTGCCCGGCCCGCGCGTTCGCCGGCCCGGGCCACGATGACGACGTCGCCGTTCAGTTCTTCGAGTTGCGCCAGGTGAGCCGTTGTCTCGGAAACCGGACGCAGCTCGGCGACGTGCAGCGCGAGCCCGATCGCGATCAGCACCGCCGCCGCGAGCCCCGTCACCCACCACGCCCACGCGGCGCGCGGCCGGGGCAGCGGGTAGGCGGGCAGGGGGCGGGCGCCGGTTCTGAAGCGAGGGGCGCGGCTCTCGCCCGCCTTCTCGTCGTCGGGTTGCGGGCCGGCGCCCGGCGTCCCCATTTCGCGCCGGAACGCGGCCACCTCCGCGGCAACGGTTGCGATCAGGCTCCATTCCAGGGCCGACTCGGCGAACTCGGCCCGTGCCCGGTCGTCTTCGCGCAGGAGCCGCTTCAGCGCCGCCGTGTCCGCGGGGGCGAGTTGCCCCTGGAAATACTTCTCATACAGCGTTGTGGCCGGCTCGCTCACTGTTGCGCCTCCAGCGCGGCCATCCGCCCGATCATGCACTTGCGCAGTTGGTCGCGCGTGCGGGAGAGAACCAGGCGCACCGCGTTGACCGTCCGCTTCTGCAGCGCAGCCAGCGCTTCGCACGAGCGGCGCTGGGCATAGAAGCCCTTGAGCAGTTCCACCGACTCGGTCCGGAGCTGGGCCATGCAATGCTGGAGCGCCTTGCGCATCAGGCGCTGTTTGTGCGCCGCCGCCTCGTCGACCTTCTCGTCCACCGCGTCGTTCACGAGCTGCTGCAGCTCGTCGTCGACCTTCGGGATCTCGCGCCTGCGCTTGTCCAGCACCTGCAAGGCCTTGTTCCGGGCGATCCGGCGCACCCAGTGGAACATGCTGGTACCCGGCCGGAAGTCCCGCCACTTCTCCATCACCACGATGTACACGTCCTGGCCGACGTCACGCGCCAGTTCCCAGTCGCGCAGGATCGCGAACGCATAGCCGACGATCGCGTCCTGATATTTCAACGCTTCCTTCACCACTTCTTCGCGGCGCATGGATGGCACGGCCAGACCTCGCTTGCTGTTTCCCCTATCCGGAAACGGCCCCAAACATGTCGCCCAACGGCGCCAAGGTGCCGCGATCTTCGGGAACCCGACGCGCGTTCGGCGTCATTCCGTGCCACCATACGCAACACGGTTTGCGCTTGTCAACGCCGCCTGCATGGCCCGGAAGATCGGCGCATCGAGCCGGACTTGCGGTTTCTCACGCACGATCACCTGTTCGCCGTCGGCGCGGTGGGCTCCGCACCCGCGGACTCGCAGAGGCGCACGATCCGCTCGTCCTCCGCGCCGCGATCGAGGCGCGGCGCAGCAGGCATCGCCGCTTCACCCTCGATACGCTGCGCCCGCGCGGTCAATTTTTCCAGCGCCCAGGCCCTGTTCGGCCGATTTCCGCGATATCAGGTTTGGATTGACGGATATCGCGCGCCAGATATGCAGTTTTTCCGCGATAACTTGACATATGATGAAGATATCGCGTATGCTTGGTCTCGATGGGGGCATCATTATGGAAGAGAGAATTATAGGCCGGGACGAGGAAAGAGCCGTGCTGCGCCACCTGCTGGATTCGAACATGCCTGAGTTTCTGGCATTGTACGGGCGCAGGCGGGTTGGAAAGACTTTCTTGATCAACGAGTATTTCGAGAGCAAGGCCAGGGTTGTTGAAGTTGTCGGCACGGTTGACACGCCCATGGCAACGCAGTTGGCCAGGTTCGCGGTCGAGTTGAGCAACAAGTTTCCGGCTGTGCCGAAGGACACGGCCTTCGGGAGCTGGGAGGACGCATTGGAGTCGCTGATCCGGGCGGTGGATGCGGAACTCGCCCGGGATTCCGGGCAACGCATTGTGCTGTTTTTTGACGAAGTCCCGTGGCTCGATGTCCCGAAAGCGGGTTTCCTGTCGGCGCTGAGCTATCTCTGGAACAAGCATCTATGCAAGAGCAGATATGGCAACGTCCTGACGGTTGTCTGCGGGTCGGCGGCATCCTGGATGATCAGGAACGTGATCAACAACAAAGGTGGCCTGCACAATCGCGTGACGAGGACGATTCGGCTTGAGCCTTTTGACCTGGTGGCGACCAAGCGGTATCTGGAGTCGCGGCAGGTTCTATTGCCGAATCAGCAGATCATCGAGTTGTACATGGTCCTGGGCGGCATCCCCGCGTACCTGCGTCACGTGGAGCCGGGCTTGTCCGCCGCCCAGATTGTGAACCGGCTGTGTTTCGGGTCCGGTGCTCAGTTGGGGGATGAGTTCGACCGGTTGTACCGGGCCCTGTTTGACAGGCATCAAAGTCATCTGAAGATCGTGCGGGCCTTGGCCGCATCGCCCAAGGGGTTGACGCGGGCCGAGGTTGTCAAGAGGGCGGGTTTGTCCGAGGGGGGGGACTGCAGTCTGTTCTTGAAGGAGCTGAAGGAGTCGGGCTTTGTCGCGTGGCTTTCGGCGCGCGGGAAACGGGCGAGGGGGCGTGTGTACAGGCTGATTGATGAGTATTCGCTGTTCCACCTGCGCTGGATTGAGCCGGCCGCCACGAACTCGGCCGCGTTCGCTGCGCCGGACTACTGGCTGCGTCGGGTCGACACCCCCTCATGGCATGCGTGGGCGGGCTGCGCGTTCGAAGACTTGTGTCTCAAGAACATTCACAGGATCAAGCATGAGTTGGGCATTTCCGGCGTCTCCACGACCGAGTCCACCTGGAGTTGTCCGTCCGACCCGGCTTCGGGCGAACGCGGCGCCCAGGTGGACTTGGTTATTGACCGGGCGGACCGAACGGTGAATCTGTGCGAGATCAAGTTCCTTCGTGGCGAGCTCGAGTTGACTGCGGATGACAAGGAGGCGCTTGACCGCAGGAAGCGTGCCTTTTCAATGCACGCAGGCAAAAGCGTGCTCGTGCTCACAACGCTGATCACGAGTCAGGGTGTGAAGAAGAACCGACACTACTACGGCACCGTGGACAGCGACCTGACCGCAGACTGCCTGTTCGCGGAACAATGAGGAAGCCACGCCAGCACGGGCTCGATCCGTATGGATCGTGCCGCGTGCCGTCCCGCGCGAACTCACCGGCCGAGGCGGCTCTCCGAATCCGCACCGTCTTGATGTCGATGATGATCAGGAACGTGATCGACAACAAAGGTGGCCTGCACAATCGCGTGACGAGGACGATTCGGCTTGAGGCTCTTGACCTGGCGGCGACCAGGCGGTATGTGGAGTCGCGGCAGGAGAGGCAGGAGCTGAAGGAGCCGGGCTTTGCGGCGTGGCTTTCGGCGCGCGGGAAACGGGCGAGGGGCGTGTGTACGGGCTGATGCAGGAACCGTTCGGTCCGCGCCTGCTGCGACATTCCGCGGCGCAAGGCCGACGGGGAGGATCCATGCCATGACTCAAAGAAGAGACGGGCCGCGTCCGACCGTGATTGGCACTTGCACGCTGTCGCGGTCCGGCATTCGCGACGGCGAGGAGTGCCTGGCCAATGGGTTGGCCATGGTGGACGCGATGGCGAAGAAGGCGCGTCAGAACGGGTGGGGTCTGGACATCGTTCTGCTGCCGGAGAGTTTTGCGCACGGAGAAGGATCTGTCACGAGGACGGTCGCGGAAACTCTCGATGGCCGGATCGTGAAGGCGTGTGCGGCAAAAGCCTGCGAATACCACACGTATGCCGCCATATCGATGTTCCTGCGGGAAGGCGACGGGATCCACAACGCCGTTGTGTTGATCGATCGACAGGGCCAACCCGTGGGCACGTATCACAAGGGCTTCCCCGTGGTGCGGACCGATGGAACCCTTGAGGGCGGCGTGACGCCGGGCCGCGACTTTCCTGTCTTCGACCTCGATTTCGGACGGGTGGGCGTACAGGTCTGCTTCGACGCCTGCTACGAGGAAGGGTGGAAGTCTCTCGCCGAACAGGAGGCTGAGCTGGTGCTGCATCCTTCCGCCTCGCCCGGAGTCGCGGCGCTCGTATCGCACGCCTGGCGCTTCGGCTACTACATCGTCGGCTCGATCCACAGGCCGCCTTCCGTCATGATCGATCCGCTCGGCCACGAGATTGCCAGATCCGCGAAAAACCGCGAGGTGGCGGTTGTTCAGGTGGACCTCGACTATCGCATACTGCCGTCGCGTTTCATCTGGACGCGCGGGCAGGAGCTCCGGAACACCTACGCGGGCCGCGTCGATTACGGCTGGCACGACGCCGAAGGGGCCTGCCTTCTCACATCCCTCGATCCGAGTCTGCCCGCCGGCCGGTTTGTGCACGACGAGGGGCTCGAAACCATGCGGGATTTCCTGGAACGTAACCGCGAAGCCCAGATCGCGGCGCGAGGGGGACCTCCGGCTCCCGCGGGTCGCGCCCGGAATCGTCCGTGCCGGCCCGTCTGACCCAGCCGGGGCCCGGCAGGACCCCGCCGAACCCAACGAGCTCTTGACAGGGACATTACACGTGTTATCCTTACACGTGTAAGAATACGGAGGCGCTGGCAATGGGCGGGAAGCTGACGATGCAGCAGATGGCAGACGAACTGGGACTGTCGCGGCTGACGGTGAGTTCGGTGGTGAACGGCCGCGCAGGTGAGCGCGGCATCAGCCGGGCGACGGAGCGGCGGGTGCGCGAGCATCTGGAGCGGCTGGGTTTTGTGCCGAGCCGCCAGGCGGTACGGTTGCGGGGTGGCCGGCGTGATGCGGTGGGGATCCTGTATTCCGGCGGTCTGTACAGCCATCTGACGGAAGCGTTCAACCGGCTGACGGGTTGGGTGGGCAAAGCGCCGACGAATCTGGAGATACTCGTTGTGCCGTCGGACCGTCTGTTGCTGGGGGTGCAGGAGTTGGTTGGCCGGGGCGTTGCGCGGCTGGCGTGGATTCATATTGGCTGGACGCATTCGGGCGGGATCGAGCCGGCGGTTCTGAATTGCCTGTCGAGGCTGGAGACGGTGGTGATCTACAACTACCACTTCGGGCCGTGGGGCGATGCGGAGCCGCTGCTCGAGCGCGGTTTTCATCTGGTGGGATTTCACCGACAGCGGGGTTTTCGCAAACTGGCCCGTTTCCTGAAGAAGCTCGGCCACCGGACGGTCGCGTTTCCGGACCTGTCGGAGGAGACGGCGGCGGGATGGGGCATCGAGCGGTTGCGCGCATTCGCGGCCGAAGGCCTGGCGACGGTGGCGCCATTGCCCGTTGGGCCTCGGCCGGAACCGCTCTCGGAGTTCGGGCCGTTCATGGCCGGCTATCTCTGCGCGGCGATGACGGAACACGGGGTAACCGCGGCCTGCCTGCAGGACGACGAAGAGGCTGCATTCCTTCTGGCCGAGTTGCTGGGTCGCGGCGTGCGGGTTCCGGAGGATCTCACGTTGACCGGCTACGACGGCATGCCGATCGCGGCGGCGGCACGGAAGCCTCTGACGACTCTGGCCGTACCGGTCGCGTCGATGGTGGCCGCCACAGAGAGGATTCTTGCCGGGCGCGGCGGTGCGAGCCGCCGGCACTGCTTCAATCTGAAGTTGATCGAACGCGCCACCCACGGGCGTGCGCGCAAGACGACAGCGAGACGATAGGTTTGCGTGTCGAGGACGGACGCGCGTGCACAGGCTGCCCTGCGCAAGCCGGGGCGCCGGGAGATGAGTGACATGAAGACGGCGATCAGGATTGTGGCGGTTGCCGGTGTGCTCGGGATTGGTCTGTCGGTGAGCGGCGCCGCGACCGTGCGGGCAGCGAGCGGCGGCCAGCCGGACGTGCAGACGGCGCTGGACGCCGCGCGGGACGGCGACACCGTCGTGATTCCGGCCGGGACATTCACGTGGACTCAGCCGGTCTCGCTGAAATCGGCGAAAGCCATCACGATCCAGGGCGCCGGAATCGACAGGACGATTGTCGTGGACAAGGTTCCGAGGCCCGGGAACGCGGTGCTGCGGCTCGCCTTGGCGGCGGGCAAGCGATTCCGGCTCACGGGAATGACGTTTCGCGGATCGCCCGAAATCACGAAGCAGCTCGAGGCAACGGTGTCTCTGGCGGGCGACGCGCGGGACTTCCGTGTGGACCACCTGAAGTTCGTCAAGCCGGGCGCCAGGGCCCTGCGCTGCTACGGCGCCAATCTGTACGGCGTCGTGGATCACTGCTTCTTCGACCTGTCGAATTTCCGGCAGGGACTCCTGATCTGGCACCAGGCCTGGAACGGAGGGAACTTCGGCGACGGCAGTTTTGCCGATGATCTCTGCCTCGGGACCGAGAAAGCCGTCTACATCGAGGATTGCACCTTTATCGGCGCGGGGGTCGCCGGTGCCGGTGCCTGCGACAGCTTTGCCGGAGGCCGG
The DNA here is from genome assembly GCA_016929905.1 of Kiritimatiellia bacterium. Taxonomy (GTDB): domain Bacteria; phylum Verrucomicrobiota; class Kiritimatiellia; order JAFGHX01; family JAFGHX01; genus JAFGHX01. The sequence goes on along the minus strand of JAFGHX010000358.1, from coordinate 20,225 downwards.
TTCGTCTTCCGGTACAATACCGTCACCAACCAGAACCTGGCCGTGCATGGCACGGAGTCGGGCGGCCGCTGGCGGAGCGTGCGCAGCTATGAGATATACAACAACACATTCACGAGTTCGACGTGCCTGTTCTGCGGCATCTTGCTGCGCGGCGGCACGGGCGTCATCTTCAACAACCGATTCCGGGGCGCGGGCGGCTCAACGGGCTACAAGGCCGCCGTGCTCATGGCGAATTACCGGAGCGACAAAGAGTACGCTCCGTGGGGCAAGGCGACGGGCGCGAGCGTGTGGGACGGCAATCAACAGCCCGACGGCTACCCTTGTCTGGATCAGGTGGGCCGTGGCACGTGCGATCTGTTGTCCGGTTACAAGCCGGCGCCGGTGGGCTGGCCGCACCAAGCCTCGGAACCCGTCTATGTCTGGAACAGCGATTGGCGATCGGTCCCGGGCTATCCCAGCACGAAGGTGGCCAGCCAGAACAGCGTGATCAAGATCAACCGCGACTATTACGTCGACGTCCCGAAGCCCGGCTATGCGCCGTATACCTATCCGCACCCGCTGACGCGACCGGCGCATCCGCCGGCGACTCCTACGGATTTGAGGACGAAGTGAGAGGGCTCGATGTGATGCAGGCACGGGCGATACACCTCATCGGCCGCCTTGGCGTAGGGACGGCGGGCCGCCTTGTCTCTCAAAGGTGTCTGCAGGCGTTTCCGAAGTGCCGTCTCGACAGAGTGGCCGACAACGCGTGGGCGGGGTTCAGGAGCGGCATGTTGGTGGCATGGGGGGCATTCGCCATGACGGCGGCGGCAAACGAAGGGCTGGAGCCCTGGGCATCGAGGGCGCGGCCGACGGACGTACCCAAACGGCATGTCGAGATCGTGAGCTCGGCTGAGCACAGGTACTCGATCATGCAGGGCGGCACGGTGGACGGGTCGAACTGCCGCGGCCCGATGGGCGTGGGCATGCAACGCGAAGGCGCGTTCGAGCAGGTGTGGGAATCGAACCGGGCCGTGAAGCTGGAGAACGTGGGCGAGACGGACGTGGTGAATCCCTGGCTGTCAAACGGACGAAACGACTTCCGGAACGTTGACGCGATCGTCGCGGCTGCGCTTGAGCCGGGCATGACCGATCGAGAGAAGGCGAAGGCGCTTTGGTTCCAGCAAGTTCGGCACCGCTACCACCGGGCCGGCGAAACCGGCAAGGAACTGGGCGATCCGGTCAAGGTCTTCAACGTCTACGGACACAACCCGTGCGGCTGCGACGCCAACATGATGGGCGGGCTCTGGCGCAGGGCGGGCCTGAAGGGTGCGCCCGTGCGGCTCGTCAGCCACAGCATCGCGCAGGTCTTCTACGACGGCGGGTGGCACGTGATGGACGGTGACCTGGCCGGCATCTATCTGCTGCGCGACAACGAGACGCTGGCGTCCGACATCGAGCTGGCGCGGGATCACGACCTGGTGAAGCGTACGCACAACCAGGGCATCATGCTCCCGGATTCCCGTGACACCGACGAACGCGCGGCCGCCATGTTCGTGAGCGAGGCGCCGATCTCCGGTTCGCGGGACTGCTACGCGTCGAGCATGAACATGACGCTCAGGCCGGGCGAGGCGCTGACATGGCGGTGGGGGCATGTGAGGCCCGCGAAGTTCCGTGGGCCGGCGAACGTCAATCCCACGTATCCGGACACCGTCTGCAACGGGCTCTGGGAGTACCGGCCGGACTTCTCAAAGCCGTTCTGGCCGAACGGCGCGGAGTCGGTCGAGCACGTACGGGTCGACGCCGAAGGGATTGGCGCCGAACCGGGCAAGCGGGGCCGCATCGTCTGGGCGATACGCAGCCCGTACGTCTTCCTCGGGGGAAGGCTGGAGGTCGAGGGCTGCGGGGCTTCGTTCGAACTCTCATGGGACGGCAAGACATGGGAACCGGCCGGCGAGAGCATGGGCGCGTTCTTCGCCGACGGGAAAGCCTGCTACGCGTACCGGCTTCGCTGCACGCTGTCCGGCACGGCCAGGCTCAAGCGCCTGGCCATTGTGAACGACGTGCAGATGGCGCCCCTTGCGCTGCCCGAGATGCGGGTGGGCGAGAACGTCTTCGTCTATTCCGACCAGTCGCCTCCGGGGCCCGCAACGGTGCGAATCACGCACGAGTGGGTCGAGCGTTCGGATTCAAAGCCGCCGCCGGCACCGGTCCGCGCCGTGTTTCCGTCCGACGCCGGCGAGTCCGGCGGCACGGACATCGTGTTCCGATGGGAGCCTTCGCAGGATCCTGACGGGGCCAAGATCGCCGACTACCACTTTGAGCTCAGCGACGACCCGCGCATGCGCTGGCCGCTCTCGCCGAACTTCTACAAGCTCGTTTCGCGCAGTCCCGACACGGGCAAGGCCCAGTACACGCTGCCGCACGCAGGGCTCTTGACGCCGGGGAGGACATATTACTGGCACGTGCGCGCCAAGAACGAACAGGGCGTCTGGGGGCCGTGGAGCAAGACGTGGCGTTTCACCGCCGGGGGGCCTGGCCACCCGCTCGATGTGACGGTCGCGTATGACGCCGATACGCATGCCGGCACGTTGCGCTGGCAGCCGAACCCGGTGGGGCGGCCACCCGTCGCCTATCGTGTCTACGGCAGCGACGAGCGGGGCTTTTCCATCAGCGACACGCCGTACACGATCGTCGTGGGCCGGAGCAAGGAGGTCTCCGCGCAACAGGCGGCGAATTTCATGGCCGAGACCGCGGCAACCGAGCTGGCCGTGCTGGGCCCGCATATCGCGCTGCCGGCCGGAAACAAAGTGTACTATCGGGTCGTGGCCGTGGACGCGCGGGGCACGCGCAGTGGTCCGTCGGACTATGCGGAGGCGCCGCGGCCGATCATTTTCAGCACGCCCGTGCCGAAGGGTGAGGTCGGCGCCGAGTACCGCTATCGGGTCTGCGCCACGCGCTCGCTGGGCGACCTCAGGGTACGGATCGTCAACAACAACATGCGCTTCGGCTTCTGGGACGTCGAGACCCCGGTCTATGCGATCAAGCGCGGCCCGGACTGGCTCGCGATCGATCCGGCCACCGGCCTGTTGTCCGGCACGCCGGATGCCGCGGGTCCGGTCGACGTGGTCGTCACCGCGACGATCGCTCGCGAGGTGCGCCGACTCGACGACACCATGCTCGGGTGGGGCCACGAGAAGGTCGTCGGCACGACGCTCGAGCGGGTGGGCCGCTCCACGCAGGCCTTTGTTCTCGATGTCGCAGGCGGACGATAACCCGGATCGGACAGGAGGAGGCCCGGACCATGCCGACTGTTTCCGAAGCGTGGACAGCGCGGGCCAGGGCTGTGATGCCTTGGGGATCCAGCACATGCTCGAAGAGCCCGCGCTTCCCGCCGGACGAGCCGGGCGTCATCGTGAAGGGCAAGGGTTGCCGAGTGTGGGATGCGGACGGCCGCGAATTCATCGACTTCCGCAATGCCCTCGGCCCGATAACGCTCGGCTACTGCTTTCCGGCCGTCAACGCGGCCATCCGCGCCCAGCTCCGCAATGGCATCGTGTTCGGGCATCCCGCCCCGCTGGAATGCGAAGTGGCGGAAATGATCTGTGAGGCCGTTCCGTGCGCGGAGCAGGCCCGCTTCCTCAAGACAGGCGGCGAAGCGAACGCCGCGTGCATTCGCATCGCCCGCGCTGTCACCGGGCGCGAGCATGTGATCCATATCGGCTACAACGGATGGCTCAACGGTCTGGCACCCGGCGCGCGCGCGCTGCCGGGCCGGCGCGCCGCCGCCGCGGCGGGCGTGCCCGTCGCGCTCAGCGCTCTGCACCACGCCGTCAACTGGAACGACACCGAAACGATGGACCGGTTCTTCTCCGAGCACACCGGCAACATCGCGGCCGTCATTGTGGCGGCCGACTATCCGGACATGGCTCAGGGCAAGACGTTCTATCCGTACCTGCGCGAGATCACGACGCGGGACGGCGCCGTGCTCATCTTCGACGAAATCGTCACGGGCTTTCGAATCGCGCTTGCGGGCGCGCAGGAATACTTCGGCGTCACGCCGGACATGGCGGTCTTCGCCAAAGGTGTCGCCAACGGCATGCCTCTGGCGGTGTACGCCGGCAAGCGTGAGATCATGGCGGCCTGCGAGCCGGGCGGCGCCGTGATCTCCTCGACCTACGGGGGCGAGACACTGTCGCTCGCCGCCGCCAAAGCCACCATCGGCGTCTACCGTACGCGCAAGGTCGTCGACCATATCTGGACGCAGAGTATGCGTGTGTGGACCGGCCTCAACACGCTGCTCGACGCCCGCGGACTGCCCGTCAGGCTCAAGGGCCTTTGGCCCTGCGCCGCGTTCGTCTTCGCGCCCGGTGCGCCGGCCGACCTCGAGGAGCGGTTCTTCCGCGCGGCCTACCGCAACGGCGTCTCGCTCTACGGTGTCAGCTACGTGACGTTCAGCCACAGGCGCAGGGACATCGACGAGGCGCTCGAACGAATGGACAGGGCGTTGAGGCGGCTGTGACGCGGCCGGACGGCCGCGAGAGTCAGGATGACGGCCACGCCACAGCGCTGTTCGGCACGGCCCGTTTCGTCTGCCGCAAAGACGAGGCGGAACACTTCGCCGGGCCCCTCATGCAGAGGCTCGACAAACCCGCCGTCCCGCGCCAATTCACGGTCCGGCCGGAGGGGCTCTTCGAATCCGCACCGTCTTGATTTCGAACGGAGTCAGCCGCAGGGACAGGTTGCCGCTCCCGCAGCATGCGGGCGCGGATTTCTCTTCGAGCAGATTCGAGTGCCATGCCTGCCGCAGGCGGTGTACCGAAAGCGTGGCGTCGGTTGCCTGCCCCGCGGACTCGTAGAGGCGCACGATCAGGTCGTCCTCCGCGCCGTCCTCCGGCGCCTTCACGGCCGAGAGAACGCAGGTGTGCGGCTGAAGGCAGAGAAAGGACGTGCATTCGGCGGCTTCGCCGGCTGCCGGACGCACCCACAACGGCGTATTCACTTCCTGCGCCGCCTGAAAGACGGGGCTGTCTCGCAGTGCGCCCCGATAGGGCACGACGGCGAAGCGGAAGGTGTGGCGCCCGTGCTGGGAGGAGGTGTCGTCGGGGACCAGCGTCGCCCGGCCCGCGGCCGGCGCCCGGAACAGCGTGGTCCGGATGCTGCCGTCGCAGACCTCGGCGCCGATCGTGCCGGTGTTCACAAGCGCGACGCCGTGCCGCCCGTCCTCGACGGCCACAAACCGGTGCGCCGGCCATTCGCCGTGGCATGTGCTGCGTACGGAGTAGGGCCTTCTGCGGACGATGCCAAACGGAATCTCGAAGATGCCTTCGGAACGGTCGATAGCGGTGGGCAGGTGCAGCCGCACGCGGCTGGATTCGCCCACCCAGTCGATTCGCACCGTCATGTCCAGCCGCGGCTTGCCCGGGCGCAGGGCGAACTCCAGTTCCCACACCAGCCGGTTGCCTTCGCCGGCCCAGCGCAGCTCGGGGAACGCGCCCTTCAACACAAGCGCGCCGCCGGCCTGCGACCGGCCTGCCCGGAACAGTTCCATGCTTCCCCATGCCGCCGGCACTTCGCCGTTGCACGGATTGTCGATCTGATAGCTGCCTTTGTCTTCCTGGGCGAGCAGCAGCCCGCCGCAAGCGGAAACCACGGGTTCCCCGGATCCGGCGAGGACGATGCGTTCGAGCCCGTCGCAGGCCGAGCATTCCACGCGAAGGAACTCGTTCTCGAGCACGGCACGATCCGTGCGCGCGAGGGCCGGCGCCGGGGCGGCATCGCCGCGGATGAGCGTATACGTCCGGGATCCGACCGAAGGACTGTCGGCCGGAAAGCGGACCTTGTCCCCGCACAGCTCGAAGGGGACCCGCACGTCGCCCTCTTCGACGGTTTCGATCCCCGCCCATCCTTCCGGCAGTTCCGTTTCGGCCAGATCGCGTCGCGGCCACGGCAATCCATTGAACACGGCCACGCGGCGCTTGCCCGGACCGGGCTCGGCCGATTCGCTGCGCGCGCCGAGAACGTCGTCGAGAATCGCGGTGGCGGTTCTTTCGACCCGATCAAGCCACTGCTGGACTTCCGGTCGTACGGTTCGGCCGGGGAACGAGCCCGAATAGACGTCGTGACTGTGAATATAGGCCATCGTCCACCAGGCCTCCTGGAAAGACGGCCGCCAGTCGGTCGTCCCGGCCAGCGCGGCCCATTTCTCGGCTTCCAGCAACCGCGTCTCGACGGCCCGATTCCGCAGGCGGACAAACGGACGCAGCCCGTAGCAGCCGGTGAACGCCGGGTTCAGATCGGCCGGCCGCGTGGGCCAGGCGAGGCCGCTGGTCTCCATAGCACGGAAGAACTCCCGCAGCGTCGTGAAACGCCAGCTCGTTTCCGGCATCGAACGATACCGGGCCATCCGGTCGGCGCCGCATGTCATCGGCACGTTCTCGTTTTCGTCATAGGAAATGAGCAAATGCGGGCCCGGCACCGGCGACTCGACCCCCTTGCGGAGCAACCGTTCGACATGCTCCTCGCGGCCCTGCAGAGTAGTCATGTGCACGCGCGCCGGACGCTTGGCCGGCGTGTGGGCGTCCGGGCCCGCCATCAGAATCGTGCTGCCGTCGATCCCCCGGGCGGCGAAAAAAGAGTCCGGCACGTTGCCGCCCAGCCTGTTCGCGAAGAGGTAGCGCAGGCCGAATTGACGGTGTATCTGCGGCGTCTGCGCGCTGATGCCGAACGTATCCACGAGTTCCCCGACCGCCACGTCGGCGCCGAGATGAGCCCGCGCCCACGCGCGGCCGAGCAGGTGATTGCGCACGTAGCATTCGCCGTTCGGCCCGTTCGTGTCGAGCGATGAAGCCATTGCGCCCGCCACTTCCACGCGCCCCGCTTCCACATAGCCGCGAAGCCGCCGAATGAGGTCCGGGCGCTTCTTCTCCAGCGCGCGGTAGTGGGCCATCTGCTCGATGGCGTAGGTGAACTCCGGGTCACTGTCCAGACAGTCCAGCAAGCAGACCAGAACGCGCTCCTGGCAGCGCTCGTAGTACCGCCGGTCGTGGAGCCAGGCCAGGTCGATGTGGGTGAGCCCCACGAGGCAATACTGCCGGGCGCGCGAACGCGCGCCCTTGCCCGATGATGTGTCGGTCTCCTCAACAGGATCGGCCTGCGCCGATTCGCGTTCATGCGTGTTCATTTGTGCTTCTCTCTCCCCCCCGATATCGGTCCAACCTGAGCGAAACCTGGCCCCGTGGTACAGCGTAGTCGAATTCCTGTTTCCCGATGGGGAATCAATTGGTATAATTGTGCATTAATGGGCTGATTGGGCTGCTTAGACAGGCGAGCAAGGCGCGCGGTGCGGCGCTGGATATGACGAGGTGGAGACTTTGTTCCGCCACGGGCGGACAGGCTGTAAGCGTTGGCCTGCCGCGTAGCTTCTGAGCGAAGGCGGGCTGCGCCCGCCGACTTGTCTCGCCATAGTCCCGGGGCGTCTGCGCCGCGGGACGGCGGCGGTAGCCCTGGGCGTAGGTGGGTCGTAAGCTTGGTCGATCCCGCCGCTGCGGCGAGGAGTTCGAGCAAGTTTTCGAGTAAGTGCTCGAGCAAGTTCTCGAGTAAGTTCTCGAGGAAACTCGGGGAAGTTTCAGGCCAGGGGGGCGGTGATGGACAGGCACGATCTGGAAGCATGGCTGGACGAGCAGATCCGGGATCTGCCGCCGGGCGCGCGCGTGCCGTCGGACCGCGCACTGGCGCGGGCATTCGGGCTGGCCAAGGCGACCGTCCAGAAAGTGCTTCGTCCGTACCGGCAACAAGGCCGGTTGGTGCGCTGCGTCGGCAAGGGAACCTTCACGGCGGGCGCTTCGCGCGCGCCGGATTTTCCAAGAGCCCACTCTTCGGCGCAGAGCGTCGAGATGGCGCTCGCGGAGTTGATTTCTTCCGGTGCGCTGCGGGCCGGGGCGCCGTTACCGGCGGTCAAAGAGCTGTGTCTGCGCTTCGGGGTCAGCCGGCCGAGTGTCGTCAAGGGCCTTGACCGTCTCGTGGCGCGGCGCCTGGCCGTCCGGATCGGCCGGAATGCCTTTGCGGGGCCGGATTTCGAGACCGTGCTTGGCGGGGGAAGGCGTGGCGCCTTCCATTTCTTCATGCACGGGGCGCCGGACTTCAGCCGGATCTACCGGACGGATTTTCTCGCGCCCGCCTTCCGGGCGATGGAACGTATCCTTCTGACCTACGGCGGGGTGATTCACTATCAGTCGGCGGACGAACTCCCTCGACTGTCAGGGGAATGGCGGCGAGCGAAACGCGTGCCTTTAGGCCTGCTGTTCCTGCAGGCGGAGACCCGGCGCATGCTCGAGCTCAGCCCGTTCGTGACGCCGCTTATCGGCCGGCGGCGCGGAAAGAAGGTTTCCGTTGTCATCGACTTGCGTGGGGGCCCGTTCACCGCCATGCGGGAATGGGGGGAAGTCGTGTCGCGCGGCCACATCAACACCATCGCGTCGCGTACGCTGGCCGATTTTGTGGGCGGGCACGGCGGCTCGCGGGTCCGCTTCTTTCTGGACGCGGCCAAGCCTGTCTGGGACGACCGCGGCCCGGCATGGCCGATCGTCAAGCTGCGCGCGGAGCTGCACGCGCTGTCGCGGCCCGTCGACGTACGCTTCTTTGTCATCGGCAAGACGGGCGTGGCCGGATTCGACACACTGATCGGCCGTCTGGATGAGGCGTCCGCGATCGAGGCGCGGCTCAGCAAACACCGCCCCTTCACCCTGGACAGGCTGCGCCGCGAGGTCCATTTCGCGCGCGCCCTGGACGGCCTGCTGGCCCGCCATCGCGACGCCGACCTGTGGATCTTCTCGTCGGCCCGTTCCGCCGAGCGGGGGTTGGCCTTCGCCCGCGCGCGCGGCATACGCGTCCCGGCCGATCTCTCGATCCTCTGCCTCGAAGACGATCCCGGCACCTATCATCTGGGCATTGCCTACTGCGGCCCGGATTTCGAGCGTATCGGCTATCTTCTGGCGCACGGCCTGCTTGGGGACATCCCCATCACCCGCTCCCGGCAAGGGCTCGTGACGGCGGGCGCGGTCCTGCTGCACAAACAGACGGCACGCGTTCCCGGGCCAATGTAATCCCGGCGAACCATCCTCATGGTGTTTGTGCGGATCAGTTCGCCTCCAGCACCAGTACCCAGTCCTCGTCCGGGTTCCCGGGCCGCGGGGGCAGGGCCCAGGTCGAGGCCGTCGGCGGCGGCGCGGCCGCGGCCGACTCCACGCCGCTCCGCGGGCAGACCCATGCGGTATGGTAGCGGGCCGGCGCCAGATTGGCGAGCGTGATGCTGCGCCCGGCGTTGCCGCGCGGGATGTAGGTGAGGTAGCGCTCGCCGGGGATCGCCGCGCAGTGGGGTGGGGTGATATCGGTCGCGGCAGGCATCGGGTTCTCGGCGCCGTTGACTTGCAGTGTTTCCCGGCAGGGCTTGAGCCGCCACCACTCGCTGCCGGAGAGCACGCGGCGCACGTGCTGGAGCAGGGCGCCGCCCGGCGCCGCGAGCCCCTGGCGCCACGGGATGGGACCGCACTCGGCTCCGTCATCCGCGGTGCCGGTCTCGCCGTGCGGGTCGTCCGGATCGTAAAACTCCTGTACGCCCATGGCGCCGTACCCGTAGCCGGCGGCGCCGTTCAGGAAGGCGCACCACGCCTGCCAGCGCTGATGGTACGCCGATTCCGAGTCTTCCTGGAGCGAGCGTTCGTAATACGCCTCGGCACAAAACACGGGGCGGCGCGGCTCGAGCGCGTAATTCTCCCGGCAGCGAGTGGCGATGTTGTAGAGCTTCTTGATCGACTGGCCGGTTTGCAGCCAGTTGTGATCGAGCCAGCCGCTCCGGTGATAGGGGCGCGAGGACTGCGCGTTGTGCGGGGGCTCCCAAAGGGTCGAGCCGCTCGGATGGATCGAGACGGGGCGCCCGCCCCAGTTCCTCGCCTGGACGGCGCGGCCCAGCCGGTCGAAGGCCACGGGGGTCCAGCCGCAGTCCGGAACGGCGTACTGGTATTCGCCGGAGATTGCCCAGATCAGGTTGTAGGCGCCATAGCGCACCATCAAGTAGGTGCTGATCCGCTCCGCCCACTCGATGGTGAAGTACCGCTTCCAGGTGCGGCCCCACCAGGCGATGGGTGTGGCGGCCACCAGTCCGGCATCCCAGAGGCTGTCCAACCGCAGGTCCAATGCCCGCCAGAAGCCCGGGTTCATGGCTTCCTTCAACCCGTTCAGGAACGGGTAACCGCCCTCGTTGCGCTGCGGGGCGGGTTCGGCGACGAGTACGCCCCAGCCGTTGAGCAGCTCGATGAGCAGCGTCGTGAAGCCCTTGCGCCTGCGGTCGGCGACGCACGCGTAGAACGGGCCGTCGTGATCGGCGCCCAGCCCGCAGCGGGCCGTGTTGGCCGCCCACTGCGTGTCGGCCAGCAGCAGGAACGGCGTGCCGTCGGCGTACTCGAAATACCGGCTGTTGCCGCTGATCTTGATGTGCCCGCGCCAGTTGGGATTGGCGGCAACGGCTGCGGGGGACGGCGGTTCCACCGTGAATCGGCCGCGGTTCCCGTCGAGGGCACGGTCCGCTGAGCTCGTTTGCCATGTCCAGTTGCCGGGCAGCGGCGGTGCGAACCGCACCCGCCAGGTGCGGCCGCCGTCCCAGAAACCGTCGACATCGAGCCGCGCGCCGCTCTCCTCGTGTGTGAAGGCGGCCTGCACGGGAAACGCCCACCAGTCATAGTCGGTCGCCGCCGTCAAGGCCAGTTCCACGACGCCCCATTGCGGGAGGGGCCGGGCTGCTGCCGCCGCCGGCGGCACCCACAGTCCGGAGCGGTGTTGCCGCAGTGCGCGGCTGTAAGGCGCCGCGGGCGTCTCGGTCTTCTTCATCGCGCCCCTTTCCGTCATTCGCGGTCGCTTCTTTCGTGACGGCGCCCCTGTATACCGGATACCGCGCCGTGATCACGAGACCTTGAACACCAACACCCAATCCGGCATACTGCCAGTAGGATTCGACGGGCCGGGTGATGTCCGTGTCCGTCTCGAACGCGGGGTTGCCGTAGCCGTCCCGCGACGGAATACGGCTGTCGTCGAGCAGTTCGAGAAAGAGCGCGTTGAAGCCCTTGGCCCGCCGGTCCTCGAGCAGGTGGCGCACGTCATCGATCCGGAGCTTCTGCAGGAACCACGGCGTATCCCCCATGAGGAAGAAGGGCCGGCCCTCAGCATCGACCAGGTGCCGCCGGTTCGGGCTGATTCGAAGTTGCGGGGCGCCCGCATCGAGAGTCGGTTGCGACGGCATGCTCTGGCCTCCTTATCCCGTCATTCCGCGCCGCGCGCCTGATCGGGAACGACACGGCGCGCCGGCTACCAGTCGTTGCCTTCAGCCCTCAGACGATACGCGTTGGCTCCGGCGTTGACAAGCGCGCGGTGACCCTCGGCCAGGCCGCGTACCGTGTTGTCGCGGAAAGTGCCGGCTCCGGTCACGCGTTGTTCGATATAGATTCCGTCCTCGCCCGGCCGCTCGATCACATTGCCGGCGAACACCAGCTCCTGCGTGTGCGTGCCGGCCAGGTGGATACCGCGGAAGAGCGGGTCGACGATGCGGTTCTCGGCGATCGTCGTGCCGGTGATCGTCGTCGAGCCGGGAAAGATCCATATCGCCCCGCGCCGCTGGCCGTGCGCGTTGCCGCCGCAGCGCACGAACGTGTTGCGGCGCACCACCGCGCCCGTGAGCGGATGCATGGGGTAGGCGCGGGGCAGGTTGATCGTGAACCCCGACATGCAGGCATCCTGGAAGAGGTTCTCCTCGATCACGTGTCCGAACCCGCCGGCCAGGTCGCAGGTGTTGCCCCACCAGGCGGCGACCACGGTGTTCCGGCGCAGGGTGATGTTCCGCGAGCGGTTCGTCGAACTCTCGTGCGAGAGGACGGCCAGCCCGTCGTCGCCGGTCCCGCGCACGTGGTTGTGCGCCACCCGCACCCGCTCCGCGTACGCATCCTTGCCGTTGTTGATGTTGATGCCGTCGGCGTACGTCATGCGCACGCGGCATCCGCTCACTTCCGCATCCGCACCGCACATCCACAGGCCGACCGTCAGATGCGTCATCCACACGTTCCGGATCGCCCATTGCCGCCCCGCGCCGGTGAAGGCGATCGTACCGAACCGGCTCCGGCACGTGTCGCTGCCGGCGATGCACAGGTCGGACACGCCGGCCCCCTCGCCCCTCAGGCGGAACCCGCCGTAGCCGCCGAATACGCGCTTGGCCTGCGCGCCCGCGACCGCGTGCAGGGTCGAGTGCCACATGCCCGCGCCTTGCACCCGGACGCCGTTCAAGAGCAGCTTCGCGTTCTGGAGATACCGGCCCGGCGGGAACCAGACGCTCTTGCCCTGCGTGCCTGCCTCGTCGATGCATCGCCGGATCGCCGCGGTATCGGCGGCGGCATCGTCGCCCTTTGCCCCGTAGTCGGCGATCGAGAGCGTGTTCGCCGGCCGGGCCAGCGGGGGCGGCACGAACTCGGGCTCGATGAGGTCGATGCGGTAGAACGCCGCCGTGTCGCGCTCATCTTTCTGCAGACGCAGGGCATCGCCCGGCTTGACGGCCCGGTCGAGGAACAGGCCGGTTTCGTCCCAGAAAGCATGGGGGAACGGCGTCGGCGTATTGCTCTGCCCGTTCATGCCCGGCTTGTCGCTCTTCGCGTAGAGCCAGTTGTGCTTCGAACTCAGCGCGACATCCTGGATCCGCCGGCCGTTGACGTACAAGCCGAGCGTCGCCGAGATGCCGCCCCCCGTCGGCGCATCGGGCAGGCAATGGCGGATGACCAGCGCATTGGCCGCGGCGGGGCAGGGGAACTCGACATGGTCGCCGACGTCCTTCAACTCGACATAGCCGCGGCCGGATGCCTCGATTTCGGGGGCGCAGACGCCGGGTTTGGGCCGTTCGGTCAGCCGCACCACTTGTCCGCGGCGGCCGGCCGCCTCCTCCGCTTCGAGGGTGACGAACGGCACGCGGGCGCCCGGCTTCCCGTTGCCCCCGTGCTTCGCGGGCTCCGTTTCGCCGGCTCGGCTCCCGGCGGCCAGCGCCATGATCGCACACACGGCGGCGGCTGGCCCGGCCGTGTGCCGCCGTGCCCCGGCAAAGCGTCCCGTCCGGCGGGGGGGCCGCTCGTGGGCTCTGCCATGACGTCGTTTCGTATCCATGCGTGCACCTACCTCCCGGACTCTCGAATCGTCCCTCTAAGACGAGCGTGTCGCCTTCTTCGCGCGCCGAGCGCGGGCCTCTCGGCAGCACGGTCCGGTCGACTCGCCCTTGAACAGCGGCACGTCCGAAGGCTGGATCAGCAGCGGCCCCGCCCATTCGCCGCCCCCCGCGGCCATCCAGTCCAGGCAGAACTCCAGGTATGGAGCCGGGTCCGGCATCTGAAGCGCGGTCAGCGTCGGATTCAGATACCGGGCCAGCCCTTCGTCGTTGACCGCGCCGATGGAAATGTCGCGGCCAATACGGAACCCCCGCTCGCGCAGCGCGCGCATGGCGCCCAATGCCGCGGCCTCGGTGACCGCCACGATGGCCGTGCCCGCGAACGCCCGCGCCTTCAGCCGGCGGGCCATCACCGTGTACGCCCGTTCCAGCGCCGAGTGGAAGGGCTCGACCGGCTCGTCAATCAAGGCGCCGTCCACCCCCTGCCGTGCACACCAGAACCGCCAGCGCGCAATCCGCTCCTGGGTGATCGGGTTGGCCGGCTGCGTGTTGAGGCAGACGATATGCCGATGCCCCAGCGCGGCCAGATGATCCAGCAACCGGTCGATAGAGGCCGTCGGGAAGAGGTCCAGCGAAGGGATCCCGTGCGCCGTCAGGTCCAGTTCCAACGATACCAATGGCCGGGGCCGGCCCCGCAACCGGTCGATGACATGCGGAGGCATCGCCTCGGAGGAAGGCACCAGGAAAGTCCCGTCGAAAGACGCGATCGCCTCCCCCAGCACCGGGTCGGACCAGTGCACGTAGTCCACCGGACGTACCCGCACCCCGCGGCCCGCGGCGCACCGCTCCAGCGCCGCACGCAGGCGGTCCGTGTGACCGGAGACGTAGGCCGGCGCCAGAAAGCCCACGAGCATGCCCGCCTCGCGTTTGGCCTCGGCCGCTGCCGGCGCCAACCGCCCGTTGCCCCGCCGGCGCAGCCAGCCCTCGTCCAGCAGGGTCTGAACCGCCTTGCGCGCCGTCATGTGGCTCACCCCGGACTGCACGGCCAGCTCCCGCTCGCCCGGGATCTCGCCCAGCGCGTAGTCCCCGCGCAGCAGCCGCTCGCGAATCAGCCGCGCCGTGTCCAGATACTTCGCTCTGCTCACGCCCCGCTCCCCACACCGTGCTTCACGATATACTGTCGTTATGTCTTATAACATAGTTGTATCATGTGTGGATGTCAAGGGGACGGCGGCGATTGCGCGTCTGGCCGTGAGCATGGCGTTGCACGCCGACCCCGCGGATCGGCTGATCGCCGCCACGGCGGCCTATCTGGGCGCGCGTCTGGTGACGAAAGACCGCAGGCTTCGCGCGAGCGCGAAGGTCAAGTGTTTGTGGTAGAACGACGCGCGACGCGTTACCGTTCGGCGGTGACGGCGACCAGTACGACCGAGTCCGGCGCCTCGGGCGCGGCGACCAGGTCGAGCGCCCGGATCGCGGCCTCCGGCCTTGGGTTTTCCCAGCGGTAGACGTGCCAGGCGGCCTGGCTGCTCGTGACGAGCGCCGTCGCCAGAGGGCCGCCCTGGCCGGCGGCGCGCTCATCGAGCGGGGCGATACTCTCGCCGATGACGATGGGCAGCTTGGCGGCGGTCCCGTCGGCGTACCGTACAACGTAGTGGCCGAGGGCTTCGCCCGCCTTGCCGGCGCCGCAGGTATGCAGCAGGAACAGCCGGGCGGCCGTGGTACCGACAGGAATGTCGCGCACCGCGGCTGGGTGCTGGGCCGCCGCGCGTCCGCGCACGGCCACGTAGCCTTTGCCGTCGTTGTGATCCCAGCGCACGATCTGGAACGGGACGCCGGCGAACGTGCGCACGAGCGGCTCGGTGAACGGGAACCCGAGCCAGCGCCGGGCCGCATCGGCCACGACGTCGTCCTTCGTCGCGTTGGCCGCGCCGCGCAGGTCCACATAGACGACGCGGGACGGATCGCAGGCGAAATGCGATTTGCCGGCGCGGCCGGCTTCCCAGCGCGCCTGTTCGGCGCGGAACAGGGCCGCGCTCGCCGCGGCGTCGGTGTCGGCCAATGCCGTCCGGGTCCACGGCGCGCGGGTCAGCAGCAACAGACCGTAGTCCCCGCCGCTCAGGCAGACGGACACCCCTTCCTCGCGCAACCGCTGCGCCGTCCACTGCCGGGCGCCGCCGTTGGCGACGAACGCTTTGCCCGCGAGCGGGTCCGTCACGTGCCATGCGCCGTCCAGATCGCCGATCCGCACGCGCGCGTGTTTCGGGAACCCGTCGCCGTTACGCATGAGCAGCGCATGGTGGCTGGCGTAGGAGCGGCGGCTGACGAGCAGGTTGGGCGCCAGTTCGCCCGAGCCTTCGGCCGTGATCCGCAGCGCCGCGCGGCTGCCCGCGCCCTGCCGGATTCCCGCCAGTAGCTTGGCCAGCGGGTAGCCGACGAGATCGGCGGCCACATAATAGACGTTGCCCCGGCCGAGCACATGCCGCGTCACCATGGCCCGGCCGGCGTCGTCCTTGCACAGCACCTGCGTGCCGGGCAGCGGCTCGACCTCGCAGCCGCCGGCGCGTGCCGTGACGTCGCCGGGCAACGGCGCGAATTCATCGAGCCCGGCATAGACCAGCCGGCCGATCGGGCCGGGAATGGCGGCCTTGAAACGCACCCCCAGCAGCGCCTCCGTCTCGAGCGGGTTGCCGTACAGGTCGCGGTCGAGCCGGCCCTCGCCGACTACGAGGGTACCGCCGCCGTTGACGTACGCGGTCAGCGCGTCGACCAGTTCCGGCTCGGCGTGCTCGATGCCGCCGGCCACCAGCATCTCGTATGCGGCCAAGCGGCGCGGCTCGGCCATGTGCGCGGGCACGACACCGGCGTTCCAGTGCAGGTAGCGCAGCGCGGCGTGGTAATGGCCCGCCTTGTTGCGAAGGTGCTTGTCCCATCTGGGGCGGCGTGCGTTCGCCCAGCTGTAGAGCAATCCGATCTTCGGCGGCGGCCCCCACGGTTTCGGCAGCACGTACTCGCCCACCCGTTCCATCTCCATCGCGAAGTCGAGCGTGCCGCGCAGGGCGTCGGCGCGGCGCGCATAGGGAATGAGCGCGCTCCAGGGGAAATGATCCGCTTCCCGGACCAGGTTCTCCCGGCCCTTGTGCCAGGCCCAGCCCCGCTTGGACCACGAGAAGAGCGACGCGCCGTCCAACCCGCCGATGACATGCTTCCACCAGCGGTTGCGCGTGTCCTTTCGCGTTTGCCCTTCGAGATACATCTCGTTGTCGAACAGCATCTTGGCGCCCGCCATCGCCAGCATGAGGTCCTGATCCAGCGGCGCGGCGGCGACGCCGCACTCGAGCGTGTGCGGCTGCGGTGACCGGTTCCCGATGGACGACGTCCAACGCCCGCCGCCGGTCGGCGTGAGCACCGCGCGCTGGCGCGGAATCAGCTTGGCGAGGTAGACCGCCTCGCCGGGCTCGAGGCTGCAGTCGCCGAGCGGCTGGACGGCGGCCGGCACGCCGGGCGTGATGGCCTCGATGGCTTCGACACCCGCCGCGATCAGGTCCGCGAACCGGTCGCCGAGATACTCGTCGTAGTCGAAGAACAGGCCGGCATGATCCGACAGGGTCTTGAAGTCCCGGACTTGTTCCCAACTCGCGTAGTTGGTCGACCAGGTCCGGTTCACGGCGGCCAGCGTTCCATAGCGGCGCCGGAGCCAGTCGACGAATTCCGCGCGGTGGTCCGGCGTGGTGGCGAGATAGGCGGGCTCGTTCATGAACTCGTAGAAGATGACGTTCGCGCCGGCGTCTTTGTAGCGTTGCGCATACGTGCGCCACATCGTCAGCCACGCTTCGCGTCCCTCGCCGATGATGCGGTACGGCGTCCAGTGATGCCTACCGTCATGCAGCAGGGCCGGGTCGAGGTTCGTCTTCTTGTCCGTGCCCGGCTTGCCGAGCGTCCAGGGGAAGCAGACCATGTCGACGTAGAAGGGGACCTTCATGCCGCGCACGAATTCGAGAAAATCCGCCTCCGTGAAGTTGCCCGATGGCGTCTTGTCGTAGCCGATCGCCTTCCAGAACGGGCCGGGGTGCATGTGCCCGGCGAAACAGTTGAAACCGAGCCGGGCCATGTTGGCGCCGTTCAGCGGCTGCTCGTAGACCCAGCCCTGCGCGGCGGGGTCGTACAGGTCGTAGTGCGGGACGACCCACCCGTCACGCTTCAGGCCCAGCGCGAGCCGCTGGTCTTCCTGTCCCCACGGGCTGATGATGAACGTGCGACGGCCGTCGGCCGTGACGAACTTGCCGTCCTGCAGCCGGGGCGGGCGGCGGTCGACTTTCAGCGGGTCGGGCAGCGCCTCGTATTCCGGCCAGGTCACCCACGGCTGGGCCACGTCGCCCGCTGTCCGTTCCGCCGCCGCGGGGGCGGGCCCGGTCAATCGGACCAGCGCGAACCCATCCACCGCGAAGGCGTTTTTGGGCTGGCCCTTGCACTGAAGGCTGATCCCGTCGATCCTCGCGCCGGGCTTGACGCCGAAATGCGTCAGGGGAATCTGGACCGTGTGCCAGGTTTCGGGGTCCGCATCGATCGGGCCGCCCTGATAGAACGAGCCCGACACGCGCTCGTAGCGGCCGATGCCGGCCAGGCGGAACTGGAAACCGCATGGCGCGCCGATGTTGCCGTAGGCGTCGGACAGGCCGTTGATGCGGAACCGCACGTGCCCGAACGCCGCCCAGTCATCGGTGAGCGTGAGCGCGGGGCCGGCGGCGCCCGCAAACGACAGGTTGACTCCCGCCCACGGCTTGCCCCGGTTGTCCTCGTTCAGGTAGAGATGCCCGTTCGCCTCGCGCCACTGCATGCCCCAGACCCGCAGTTCCACGCCCCGCGCCGCGTGGTCCGTGTAGAGCGGATGTTCCTCCGCGATCTCCGGTTCAGCAACCCCGCTCAGCCCCATCGAAGCGATCAGAATCGCCGTCACGCACCACGGGTCCTTCATGTGCATGCCTCCCAACGCCGTCTGCCGGCTCGGTATTCGTCTGTATATGCCAGGTATCTCGGGAAAGCGAAAACATTTGTTGTGCGAAGCGCAACGAAGGCCGAAGAGGCTTCCGGCGGATGAATGGACTACAGCGATGGGAGCGAGAAGGTCACCGTGTGCGTAACGGCCGGAGATGGCTCCCGCCTTCAAGCGCCTGCAGGGACCGCGGAAACGATGTAACGATAGCTGCGCCGCAGTTCTTCAACCGGATCGTTGTCAAAGAAATCCTGTTCGACCAGCCATTCCATCGCGCCGACGCGCCGGGCCTCTTTCATCACGGCGGCAATGTCGAGAATGCCGTCTCCGATCGGAACGCTCACGTTGCTTCTCGAACGCAGCAGGGCGTTCGAGTCATAGCTGTCCTTCACGCCCGCCCGCCGGTCCCGGAAATGAACGGACCGGCACCGGGGGCCGTATTCCGCGATGACCCGGACCGGGTCCCGGCCGCCCATGTTTGTCCACAGGACATCGACTTCGAATACCATTTCTTCCGATGAGAGTTCGGACTCCAGGATTTCCAGCGCCGTTTTGTCAACGAGCGGCTCGTATTCGGCGGCATGAGCGTGGAACCCGAGTTGTATCCCGTTCTTGCGGCAGGCGAGGCCCCATCGCTTCAAAACGCCGGCGTATTGGCGGTAAAACAGCGCTGCGTCGCCTTTGCTGCGGCCTGCCGTCTTGGTGGAGTTGAGGTAGGCGGGGGGAGAGTGGGCGATCAGGTAGTGGACGCCTCTTTCCGCAACGGCGTTCACGGTGCGGTCGATCTTGGCGTCATCGGCCTGGTTGACCGTGTTCCCGCCCACATACATGCTCGAGACCGGAAGGCCCAGATCTCCGAGGGTTTCTTGATGCTGTTCGGCCGTAGCAGGATCGCACTGGACCGAGCGATACCCTATCTCCGCGACCGCCTTCAGGATGGCCTTTGGATCGGTCGCAAGTAGTTCCCGGACCGTCCAGAGCTGCAGTCCGATATCAACGCCGGGCGAGCGGTCTTTTCGCCCTCTTGCGTTGGAAGCATCGAATACTTTTCCCATGTTTCAAACCTCCACTGGACCACATCATTCCAGGATGGCGCCGTTGGTCCGCAGGGCATTCTGCAACGGCTTGATCGGCACCTCGGCCACCTGGCACTCATGCCGCACGGTCAGCGCAGCCGCCGTGCCCGCCGCGCTGCCCGTGGCCATGCAGACCGGCATGTGCCGGATCGCGTCCTGAATCCTGGGCTCAACGCCCATGCAACGTCCCGACAGGAGCAACCCGTCGGTCTCCTTGGGCACGAGACACCGGTACGGCACCTGGCAAACTCTATCCAGCCGTTCATGATACGCGTAGTGCGACCCCGCCGGATCATGCGACCCGATCAGACCTACAGCCAGCGCGATCGCGTCGTCGAACCGTGCGGCGCGGCGCAGGTCGTCCTCGCACAGTGTGTGCGTCGCTCTGAAGTTCCGGCTCTGCCGAATACCCGCCTGGACACCCGACGATACGACATACGCTTCTTTGAATGCGTCGAGCCGACCTCTCAGGTACTCGAACACCTTCCAGCCCTCACCGAAACGCCCTGACGCGCGGCACTCACTGCGGCGCCAATACCGGCCGGCCCGCCGCCTGCCACCAGCACGTCCACGTCCCGGAGGACAGGCACATTCTTGCGTAACGCTATGGCTTCTGGCTCTTGCATTTGCCGCCCACTCCCGCACGGCGCGCTTGCCGCCGCCGAGCTGCAGCCAAGCAGTTTGCGTGACCGTCACCAGTCGCTCATGGCCTCTGAAATCCTATGAATGGTGATCGGTTCAGCCTGAGTCGCAACTTGCGTCAAAGGCCCCACATACAGCCCCGCAGCGTCAATCCACCCATTGGCATTGTTCCTCGCGAAGCCATACAGACTGCCCACGTCCTCCTCCCCAATCGGGTCCCTGTTGATCCATCTCGCCAAATTCGGCGAGTAGAATCTTAGGCCAGATACTACTCCTGCAATGGGGCCCCTAAGGGGTTTTTGGCCACACGCTCTTCCGCGGCTCGCGCCACGTGATGCCTCGCGGG
>JAFGHX010000357.1 GCA_016929905.1 Kiritimatiellia bacterium | reverse complement strand
GGCGCCGTGCCCCCGTTCTCCCCGTCGTTCCCGTATGCCGAGGAATCGGCCAGCGTCTCGCCCAGGTGCCAGACTCCGGCGAACCCGGCATCCCAGACGGAGCCGTCGGTGGCGTAGGCGGGCGGCGCCGCGGCCCTGGCCGGGTTGCCCCAATAGGCGCGGACATAGTCATCGGCGCCCGCCAGCCGCGGCACGCGCACCCATACGCAGGATTCCCCGTTCGTGTCCCACGTTTCCACCTCGTACGCCAGCTCGGTCGTCGCCGTCGCGTCCATGAACCGCAGGTCATAACCCGCCGGCGACGCAAAGCCGTCATAGCGGAACCCCGCCAGGCCTTCGCCCAGCCGCACCAGCGCCGGGAAATTCGTCAACACACCGCCGCCGGGCGGCGTGTATCCGGCGAACGCGATCTTCAGCTTGCGCGCATACACGGTCGGGTCGAACCCCGTTTGGAACACGCCCGCCACATCGCTCCAGCCGCTTTCGCCCAGCGCGTTCGTCGCCAGGTACCGGAAGTAATAGGTCGTTTCGCCGCTCAGCCCGCCCACCCCGTGCGTGAAGGGGCCCAGCCCCAAGGCGCCCAGCCCGGCCGAGCCGCCGCCCAGCCAGCCGCCGGCGGTCGGGCCCGGATCGTTTGTGCCCCAGTAGCACCAGACCGTCCAAGGCGCGGCGCCGGTCGCGACGACCTCGGCGCCCAGCGTGGCCGTATTCGGCCGGATCATCGTCGCCGCCGCGTTCGCGATCGGCGCGTTGTGTACGCTCACGCTTCGCGTCACCGCCGGCGACCACACGCCGGCCTCGTCCTGCACCTTCAGCGTCACGGTGTACGCGCCCGCGTTCGTGTAGACGTGCTCGCAGACCGCCGCGCCGTTCGTCGCGCCGTCGCCGAACGTCCAGAGCACCGCCTGGATCTGGTCGTTCGGGTCGAAGGAAGCGCGCGCGTCGAACCGCACCGTCAACGGCGGCGCGCCGCCCGAACGATCCAGTTCGGCCACCGCCGTCGGCGCCATGTTCGCCGGGTGCGGCGTCTGTTGGACGATCTCGATCCCGGCGATCAGCGGCGTACCCGCTTTCGGGACCAGTTCGACGTCGAGCATCGCCTCGACCTCGATTCCCGCGAAGCTCAGCGCGGTCTCGCGGTCCGCGCCGCCGGCCGCCGCGGCGATGTCGAAATCCGCCGCCACCGTCTGGCCCTGCAGCCGGATGTCGAACACCCGCTCGCCGGCCGCGGCGCCCTCGGTTTCCGCGAAATACAGCTTCACCGTGTGCGGCCGGCCGGCGGCCGTCGCGCCGCGCCGGCCGCCCCAATGCACGGGCGCGTAGCGCGGCTCCGTCACATCGCCGTACCATGTCGTTGAACGGTGCTCCGTGCGCAACACGTATGCATTGGGTCCCTCGGCGTTCAGGACCAGTTGCTCCTTCCACAGCCCGGCCGCCTCCAGTGCGGTGAACGGGATCGCCACCTCGAGCCGGCGCACGTCGCCGGCGCTCGATACCGCCGCGCTCCAGGCGCTCTGCCAGGTGCCGGCCGCCGGTGCTTCCCCGTCCACCGTGCGCGTTCCGTCCATCGTCACTTCCAGCGAAATCCGAGGCAGCCCGGCCGCGACCCGCACGCGGTCGTTCAGCAGCAGCTTCCAGGCGCCGCTGATGTCCAGCCACTGGATCGAGCAATCGGTCCCCATATGCCCTTGTGCGGGCGCGCCGCCGCAGTGGCCGGTCATGGCGACGTACAGGTTCTCGTCGTCATGCCGGATCAGCAGTCGCGGCGGGCCGTCGTCGGAAAACAGCTCGTAGCCGGCGAACGGCACATAGCGGTAGGAGCCGAACCCGCTCGAGTACTTCCCCACGTTGTGCGGGCCGCGGACCAACGGCGCGGCGCCGGCCTGCGTCCAGCACGCGTCCGTCAACAGGCCGTCCACGACCGGCGCGGCGCCCGCCGCGTACGCCCCGATCGAATACGCGAGCCCCACCTGGAACCGGGTCACGCCCGCGAGGCTCGATCCCGCGACAAAGGCCCGGTCGCCGGGGTTCCGGATCCGGGAGACATGGTGATACTTCACGACCGGATCGGACGCGAACGATACCGGCACAAACGGCGACCGGAACCGCCCCGCGCGCGCGGGCATCGCCAGCCAGAGCGCGCCTCCGTCCGCGTCGCGCCGGTCGCCGGGCGCCCCGAAGTTCAACGCCACATGCCGCAACGGCTTGTTCGCGTTGAGGGCGCTGCTTCGGCTGCGCTGGCTCCAGCACCCCCAGTTCTCGACCTCGGGCCGATGCACAAACGCCCATTCCACGCCCCGCCGCCGGCGTTGTCGGCCCGAGCATTTGCAGCCGCCGTCCCCGGCATACAACACGCCGTTGCCCACGCTGTAGCGCTGGGAGTTCGCGTAGCGGTTGCCCCCGCAGCCCACGGCGAGCCCCGGAAACCCGATCGCGCAACTGTCCACCTTCCCATCGTACCAGGTCAGCGCGTTGTTGGCCCTCACCAGCAGGTCGCCCGCCAGCACGTTCGCGTCGTGGCAACTGCTGTAGGCCATGCCGTACCATTCGTCCGGCTCCTGGCTCATCGGGTTCCAACGGTCCCGCTGCGTCGGGGCCGGTTCAAGGCCGCACACGAAAGTGCCGGTCGCCTTTTCCCAGGTCGGCAGTCCCGTGTAGACGTCTTTGCCCAGCTCGTTCGGCGCGGAGACCACGCCCTGGCCAATCACGCGGCGAACGTAGTTCAGATTGCCCTTCTGGTACCACTGCAGGGCGAACGGGAAGCGGGCGGCGTCGTCGCGTTCCGGCGGTACGCCGTCGAAATCCACCGCGCCCGGCAAGGCGCCGGCCCGCGTGAGCACCGAGAAGCCGCCGTCGCGCGTCACGGTCGCGTTCGTCACCGTGCCGGCCGCGGCGGCGGCCGCCACCCAGCCCTCCAACTGCGCGTGCTCGCCCGCCGTCGTCGGCAGCCACAGCGTCCCGCCGTACGGCCGGATCGCCGGGAATACCCGCTCGACAAACGCCTGCCCGTTCGTGAAGCCCACGGCATCCAACGACTCGGCCACCAGCAGCCGCCCGGCGTACGGGGGGAGTCCGATCTCCATGGCGTCGCCCGCCAGCACGGAGACGCGGCTTCCGTACCAAGGCTCTGCGCCTGTGCCCGCGGCATAGAGCGCGTCGCGAAGCGAGTCCGCGTTCGCGCGGTCGGGCTCGAGCACAACCACGTGCAGCCGCTCCGCCTGCAGAAGCAGCTCTTTGGCCGCGCGCCCGCTTCCGGCCCCGAGCACCACGGCGCAACCGCCCGCGTCCGCGCCGGTCACACCGAGCATGTGCGCGATATTCGTCGCCCATGCGTCGCCGGCCGCGGCCAGCGGCTCGAGGTCGAGTTCGTAGACCGGCGGGTCCCAGACGGCGTCCAACCCGTAGGCGTAGAGCGCGCCCTGCTCCGTCACCACGAACAGCCGCCCGTCCCCCGCCAGCATGTCGCCGACCGTACCCACCACGCCCAACTCCGCCGCGTCGGCCGCGCGCAACGCGGGCCCGTTCGCGGGAATCACGACGGGGTCCGGCACGGCCAGGATCGTAAAGGACGCGTTCACGAACTCGCACCAGGCGACGGTGTACTGCTCGCCCGACCACTGCCGCCATTCGCCCAGTTCGCCCGTTGCCCGGTCGAGTTTCGCGCCCCCGAATCCGACGGTTGGGAAGTACAGTTCGTTCAGGTTCTGGCTCAGCGTGAGCCACCCGTGCGAGGGCGGCCCGCCCGCGAACGCCGCGTTCCCGTGCTGGCCGGGCGCCCACTGGCGATACCCCATCCGGTCATTGTGCCAGAGCACCGCGCCGGTCTCCGCGTCCAGCGCCCACGCAAACACGCCCTCCGCCGGCCACTGGCCAACCATCGCGAACACGACCTGCCGGTTCCCCGCCGCCGGCGCGCCCGCCGCCGTCACCAGCCCGCACCGCAGCGACCACGGCGAGATCACCCGCCCGTTCCCGAACAGTTTCCGTGTGCTCGGCCCGCACAGATGGCGCCAGACCAGCGCGCCGGTCTCACCATCCAGGCAATAAAGATAACCGTCATCCGAGCCGGCCAGCACGCGCACCGTGGTTGCGTTCAGCCGCACCGCGCTGACGCCCGCGCGGACGGGCCCGTCCGTGTAGAACCGCCAGACCTCCGCGCCCGTGGCGGTGTCCAGCGCCAGCACGGCGTCCCGCGTGCTCAGCCCCACGTACAAGCGGTTGCTTACCACCACCGGCCAGTGGCAGCGCTCCATCTCCCGCGTATATTCCTCGTCCCACGCCGCCTGCACGGGCGGCAGGTCCCGAATCCATTGCAGATGCAGATCCGCCAGGCCCGGCACATCCACCACGCCCGCGCCCCGTTGCGCCGTGCACCGCCACAACGGCCAGTCCCGGTTCGCCGCGTTCGGTTGCACCCGGACCGTCACGGTAGCCGTGTTGCTGTTGGTGGCGCCGTCCTGCACGTAGAAGGTGAACGGATCCGCCCCCGTATAGTCCGGCGCCGGCGTATACAGGAAGCGAGACCCCGATACCGTCGCCGTGCCGTGCGCCGGGTTCGACACTTTCACCAGCGCACAGGGCGGAACCGAGACGCCCGGCACCAAGATGGGCGTATCGGAGGAGTTCTTGATGACCCACGCGTTCAGGTTCGGAATCTCGCCCACCGGCGTGCGCGTGATGTTCACCGTGCAGGTCGCCACCGCCGAGGTGGCGATCCCGTCCGAGACTTCCCACGTGAACGTATCCGTTCCGGATGAGCCCCAATTCGCCGTGTAGATCCAGTCGGACACCGTCGGGTTCCAGGCCAGCCGCCCCTTGGAGGGCGGGGTTACCAGCCGGAAGATATGGGACTGCCCCGTGTCCGCGTCGCTCCACGCCAGCGCGATTGCCTTGCCCACGCCCGTCACCGCCGTCGTGCTCTGGTTGCTCGCCGCCGGCGCCGTGTTCGCCTTCTCCGTGATCGTGCAGGTCGCCACCGCCGAGGTCGCGAACCCGTCGGTGATCTCCCACGCGAACGCGTCCGTCCCGAACGCGCCCGCCGACCGATAGTAATACCGCGCCGGGAAATCCCAGGTCGCGTATCGCGCGTAGTGCGATTCGAGCGTGCCCTTGGCCGGGCCGCTCACGATCCTGACCCGCATGGTCTGGCCCGCGTCCGGATCCGTGTAGCTCAGGTCGATCGCTATCTCCGCCCGCATCACCGCCGTCTTGCCCTGGTTGTGCGAGACGGGCGCCGTGTTCGCCATGAGCCCATCGAAAACGTAAGCCGCGCCGGCCGTCGACCCCCGCGCGTCGTTCCCGTAGGCGCCCGCCAACGCGCGGTCGCCCGAGAGCGAGACCGACCACCCGAAAAAGTCGTAGGCCGCCGCATCCGACGCCGTCAGTTTCCGGCTCAACTGCCACGCGCCCCCGCCGTTATGTCGGAACGCGTACGCCGCGCCCGCGTCGTAGCCGCCATTCGCCGCGTCATCTCCGTACGCGCCGATCACGGCGGCATCGCCGCGCACGCAAACGGAGCACCCGAACCGGTCGTACGTCGCACCGTCCGGCGCCGTAAGCTTGGCTTCCGGCGCCCATTCGCTCCCGTCCCGGCGAAACACGTATGCCCCGCCGTTCGATTGGTCGGCGTGGCTCCCGATCAAGGCCACGTCGCCCGCGACACTCACCGCGCAGCCGAAATGCGCGTCGCCGGTTCCGTCCCAGCGGCTCAGGTTGGCTTCCTCGACCCAGGCCGTCCCGATTCGACGGAACACATAGGCGCCATCCACACCGGCGGCGAGCGTATTGTCGGCTCCAATCAGGGCTACATCGCCGTCTAGCGCGACGGATTTGCCGAAATAGTCGTTGGCGGTTCCGTGCGACGCCGTCAGCTTGGCCTCCTGCGTCCACGTCGAGCCGACTCGTTTGAACACATAGGCCGCCCCGGCGTTCGCCCCTTTCTGGGCTTCGCCGTCCGCCCCGACCACGGCGCGATCGGCGTCGAGCGAAACCGACGTGCCGAACCGATCGTAGGCTTCGCCGTCCGCCGCCGTCAGCTTGGCCGTCTGCACCCAGTTCGTGCCGTTCCACTCGAACACGTAGGCCGCGCCGCAATAGATGCCGAGGTCATCGTCGCTATACGCCCCGATCAACGCACAGTCGCCGTCGAGCGAGACCGAGCACCCGAAGTAGTCGCCCCACGCGCCGTCCGAGGCCGTGAGCTTCGCCTGCTGGACCCACGCGCTTCCGTTCCATCGGAACACGTAGGCCGCGCCGGAATCGCCGGCCACACCGTCGTGGTGGTAGGCCCCGACCAACGCGCGGTCGCCATCCACAGAGACCGCATACCCGAAGTTGTCCGCGGCCGCCCCGTCCGACGCCGTCAGCTTCGTTTCCTGGACCGCGCCCGCGCTCGCGGCGACGGCCGCCAGCACGGCGAAGAAACAGGAAAGCCTTGCACAAACGCTCACGAACGCCTCCTTCCCGCACGTTCCGCCGCGGCCGGTTCGGTTTCTTGCCCGAACCGCGCGGCCTGCAGAGCCTCGGCCTTCTTGTTCTCGAGATACTGACGCGACGCGCGGTTGGGGCCACCGCGGGTCCGCTCGTCGAGCGCCGCCGCGTAGGCGAGCAAGGCGGCCCGGATCCGTTGTCGGTCGGGCCCCGCCAGCCCGGTTCCGGCATCGGCCGACGGCAGCCCGCGGCGCCCGCGCATGGCGCGGATTCGGTCGTGCGCCTGCAACGCGGCGATCACGCCGGACCCGTGTTCCGGGAGCCAGCCTGGCGCCCGGACGCGCTCGAGTTCCTGGAGCAGCGCGGCCAGGCTGTCCGCGTGCGCCAGCTCGCCCAGCGCCGCGACAGCCGCGCGTCGTACGTCTTGCCCGCCGCCCTCCGGCCGGGCGCCGGCATGGATCGCGCGAACCAGCTCCGGAACGGCGGCCTCCCGCTGCAGGTCCTTCAACGCGTGCAGCGCCGCGCACGCGACGCGCCGGTCGCCGTCGTCGATCAGGGCCGAGAGCGCCGGGCCGACCTGCTCGCGCACAGACGGCCGGCGAAGCCGGCCCAGCGTCTCGATGGCCTGCACTCTCAGATGCGAGTCTCGCGCCAAGGCGAGCAGCGCGCGGACCGATTCTTCGTCCCCGCGTGCCAGCCGCCTCAGCATCAGATCCACGTCGTCGCCGTTCGCCCAGGCACGTTCGACGCGGGCAACGATCTGCTCGGCCGTCAGCAATGCTGGTTCCCGCCGCGGGACCGGCCGCGACCCGGTCGACGGCGAAAGGTTCGCTTCCGGCTGCGCCGCGTCGCGGGCGCGCGCATCATCGCGTGGCACGAACAGCCAGACCCCGGCGGCCGCGCAGGCAAGCGCGGCGGCCATGCAGACAACCGGCCAAGCGTTCAACGCTTTTCGGATGGCCGGGCGCGATGCCAGGCATAGCCCGTCCGCGGGCAAAGCCGGCTTTGATTTCTGCTGCATGCCCTCTTCCCCGGCTGTGCGCGCCATCACGGCGGCGCCAGCTTGACCCGGATCGTGTAGAATCGCTGCGTGACCGCGATGACGTCCGTGAATTCGCCGGCCGTGCCCGGCCAGTCGTTCGTCAGCACGCGCCACTCGTTGGTGTCGAGCAGATCGTCCTTGTACAGCACGTCATACAACCGCCCCGTCACCGCCTCGAACTCCAGGACGAAACCTGCCTGCTCGCCGTAGCCTTGGCGAAGGCGGGACACGTGAAACCTGTCCCCCGGGTCCAGCGGGTCGGTGCCGGCGATGGCTTCGTCCTCGTCGCTCATCCCGTCGTTGTCGTCGTCCGGGTCCGCGTCGTCCGGGATGCCGTCC
>JAFGHX010000356.1 GCA_016929905.1 Kiritimatiellia bacterium | reverse complement strand
GGCGCCGTGCCCCCGTTCTCCCCGTCGTTCCCGTATGCCGAGGAATCGGCCAGCGTCTCGCCCAGGTGCCAGACTCCGGCGAACCCGTTCGCCCAGACCGGCGGGCCGGTCAGCCCGGCAAGCGGCTCGTCCGCGACCGCCGCGTTGCCCCAGAACGCGCGGATGAAGTTGTTGCTCGAGGCCAGCGCCGGCACGCGCACCCAGACGCAGGATTCGCCGTTGGTGTCCCACGCCTCGATCTCGTAAGGCAGCGCGCGCGTCGCGCCGGCGTCCGTGAAGAGCAGGTCGTGGCCTTCGGCCGACGCGAAGTCGCCGTAGCTGAAGCCGGCTACATGCGCGCCGAGCCGGACGAGAACCGGGAAGTTCGTGAGTGTCCCGCCGTCCGGCGGATCGTAGCCGGCAAAGGCGATCGTCATGCCGGCGGCGTACGTGTCCGGCCGCACGACGGTGACCGTCGCCGAATTCGTTGCGCCTTTGCCGTCGTGGACCCGGTAGGTAAACGTGTCGATCCCGGTCCACACCGGATCGGGCGTGTATACGATCGTCCCCGATGCGTTCGGTACGGCGACGCCTTGGGCGGGATCGGATACGCCGGCCAGAGTCAGCGCGTCGCCGTCCGGCTCGCTGTCGTTGGCCAGCACGGGGATCTCCACCGGCGTGCCGTTTTGCGTCACGGCGTTGTCGGGCGCGGTTTCGGGCGCGCGGTTCTCGACAAAGACGCTCAGCGCGCCCCAGTCCACGGTCGTGCCACCGCTCATCGGCACGGTCACGTCGCACGGCGGCCCGCCCGGCGGGGTGAACCGGACACGGTAGGTTCCAGCGGCCGATGACGGCGTTTCCACCGGCATCGGGGGAATCTCGCCCTTGCCCGGCAGCATGATCCAGGCGAACGTCACGTCCTGCGTGGCCGTGCCGGTATACAGCGCGGTCCAATTCGCCTCCTTCACGTTGTACGTCCGGCTGTACCAACCCTGAATCCGCGGCGTGGTCTGGCCCTTGACCATGTCCAGCGTCCAGCCCGGCCCGCCGACCGGCACGATGCGCAGGTTGCCGTGGCCCGCATCCGTCGACGCGACGCAAAGGCCGTCGCTCACCACCGTGCAATCGGGATGGAAATGCCACATGGCCTGCAGCTCGCGCGCCTGGTCCACCGTCATACGGTCCACCACGACCCAGCACACGTCACGCAGGTATACGACCGCGCGGGTATGCGTCACGCCCGATATGCCGCCGAACCCGCGCGCGAAATGACCGCGCGCGAAATCGTAGTCAGCCGCGATCGCGTACTGGTTCAGCAGATTCGCCGTGCCCGCATCGTTCTGATCGAGACCGTCGACCAGAATGACGTTGTGCGAGGGTGACCCCTTGAAGTACGTGCGCCAGGACCCGCCGGAGTACGTATAGCGCCCGCCGTCCACGAGCAGATCGCGGCCGCCGGCGTGGATGGAGACATGCAGGTTGTCGTAGTGGCCGTGACCGCCGCCGTTCGGACCGGCGTCGAAGTAGAGCCATTGCCCGTCTTCGGTCCACCCGCTGCGCATCACCATCTGCCCCGAGTTGGTCCACACACGCGACGGCGGGTCCGCCGGCCGCGCGCCTTCCCGGCCGTTCGTGCCGATGTAACGCCAGTCCTCGCGCGCGAACTCGCCGGCCTTCTTGAGACACAGGCCGCTTTCCAGTCGCAGATCCGAGTCGCCCGTCAGCGGGCCGTACAGGTTCGGACGCAGGCTGTAGAACGCATAGTCCCACATCAGGGTTACCTTGTTCGTATAGGAGGCAGGCAGTGTCTTCCCGGCCCACTGCGCGTACAAGACCAGGTCGTCGAACAGATCGACGATGTTGTGGTACGTATAGCTCATTTCACGCTGTACGCCGTCTGCATAAACCGTGCTGTTGAGGCTGCTCTGCAGATGGCTGTACGCTTGGTCGAACCAGTTCGTCGCCTCCTTGAACTCCGGCCAGCACAGCGCCGCATGCGCCTTGCCGCTCATGATGATCACGTCATGATTCGAGTTGCCCACGATCTGGCAGCGCGCCATGTGGTCCGGAACGCTCGTCAGCATGAGAATCCGCGCCGCGGGCGAGAACTCGGCGCAGGCCTGGAACCCGAAAAAGACCTTCGGCCAGGAATCCTGCTGCATGCGGATGCCCGATTCGAGCTGACGCCAGGGCGCGCCAACGTAGGGCACGTTGTAGTCGATCCAGTCCCGGACATGCGCTTCACAGTTGAGCGGATAGTCCGGGTTGCCCGTCGCCTGCCACGCACTCAATAGCGTGCCGAACCACTGGTGACGATTCAGAAAATAGGTCCATTCGATGTCGCCGTTCGGCGTGTAGGTCCAGTTCAACCCGCCGTCGGCACGGCGGGGAACAACGCCGGTGACTTCCTGGAAGGTGAACGTGTCGGCCAGAATCAGATCGCCGCCGCTGTGACGCCCGGTCCCCGGCGCAACCGGCCCGATGCGCAGCCAGTAACCGTTCGTGCTGTTGCGGTAGTGCTCGACCAGCGCTTCGCAGGCGGCAACCAGATTGGATCTCTCAACGGCCGTCTTGACCGGCCCGAGCCCCGGGTAGTCCAGATTCAACTGCTCGAATAGACTCGACACGCGTGCCGGGTAGTTGCTGCAGACCCACTCGCAGTCCGGGTCGCTCGCGGCGCCGGCCGCCGCGGTCAAGACCGAAACGCAGGCGAAAATCGCCGCCGCGCAAAGGATCGGAAGCAGCCTGTGCACCGCCGGAAACAGGCGGTCCGGGCGCGGGCAGGCCGTTCTCTCTTGATCCCCTGTGCGGGGCTGCAACACGTCTTCTCCTTTGGATTAACACGGTACGCACGCTGCGGCGCGAAGCGACGATAGCGCGGCGCAAGCTTGTTC
The DNA here is from genome assembly GCA_016929905.1 of Kiritimatiellia bacterium. Classification (GTDB taxonomy): domain Bacteria; phylum Verrucomicrobiota; class Kiritimatiellia; order JAFGHX01; family JAFGHX01; genus JAFGHX01. The sequence goes on along the minus strand of JAFGHX010000356.1, from coordinate 12,201 downwards.
TGCCCTTGTCAGGACGTAACGGCGCAGGTAGCCGCCCGGCGCGGGCGGCTACCTGCCCCGTCACCCAATTGACCCAATTCAGGTATATACTACAATATACGTCATGTAGGCGTCAAGCGAATTCCGACCTGTCATTTGGGAATCGAAATTCGCGACGTCCGGTTCGCACGCGCGCTCTTTCGCCGACACAGGCCTGCCTCTTCCCCCTTCTACATTAAGGATGTCCGCCGACCCCCGTTTCCGGACAAAATGGGCGGCAGGAAACGCGGACCAGGGTCTCCTTCTCTACCTTCGTTGTCGTCCCGCCAGGGGGTTGCCAGATGCCTTGCCGAACGCCTTGCGGATGGCGCGATAATCCGCCTCGGTCAGTTCGCTCAACGTGATGGCGAGCAGGAACAGATCCGTCCCGGCCGATGTGCGGACCATGTCGACGGCGGTCACGGCCTTGTCCGGCCTGGGGTTGCGCCACTCCCGGGCGCCGATCGAAACGAGCGCGCCGTCCCGGCGCGTGGTCTGGAGCAGATCGCAGCGGCCGGCTCCGAATCTGGAGTTCCAATCCGCGATGTCGAGCTCTTGGACGAGGTTCAGCCGCTCGGTGACGCCGTCTTCGTAATGGACCACATAGTGGCCGACGGTCGCCGGCCTCAGGCGCCAGCCGTCGTACAGGCCGTCGGTGAGCCGCTCGCGCGGGGTGCAGCCATGCAGGAAATGCAGGGCGGCGACTCGGCCGCCGATCGGAATTTGCCAAGCCCTGGGTGTGGCGGCGTCCAGCGCGACGGCCTTGCCCGCGGTCTTGAACGGCACGCCCTCGACGAACACCGGGTCGGCCCCGATGGCCTCAAGGCCCAGGTCCTTCAGGCGCGTCTTGGCGTGGCCGGAAAGGCCAATGAGGCGGTAGTCCCGCTCCGGGCGCGGCGCGCGGCACAGGGCGCGAAAAGCGCGTACGGGATGCCACGGCACGGCCGGGAGCTCGAAGCGGTGGGGCGCCCAGGCGTACTGGGCCGCGATCGGAATGGCCGCCGTCAGACGCGCCTTGGCCGTCATGCCGCCGATGCCGGTCCAGGTGGTCATGCAGTAGCCCTCGGCCCCGGCCCGGAGTGCGGCGCGCGTGAAGTTCACGACGTTGCCCAATTCGAACCATCCGCAGGCGATTACCGGGAAGCCCTGCTCTTTGAAGAACGCGAGACTGCGGAAGTCTTCGCCGCTGTCGTAGTGCCAGTCGCAGATGACCACGTCGCGGGGGATGGCGGCGACGGCCTTGGCCGTGTCAAACGGCGGCCCGCCGTTGTACGAAGAACTCGCCGTCTCGCGGGTGAGTAACTGGTCGCCCCACATCAGGGTTTCGATGCCGCGCGCTTTCAACCAGTCGTGCAGCGTTCGGACCTCGCGCGCGAGCAGCGCGTGGGGCGGGACGCCCTTGCAGCGCGGGCAGACTCCGATCGGCGTGTAGGTGATCTCGTCGTGCCCGATATGGAATCGGCGGGGCTTGAAGACCTCGATAACCTCCTCGAAGAGGTCGAACACCAGCTTGTAAGTGTCCGGGTTGGAGGGGCAGTAGTTGTAGAACTTCCAGCGCGGGTGCGGCGTGTCGTTTTCCGAGAGGCGCCGGTAGCGTTCGTGTTGCAGGACATAACCGAAGTGGCCGAAGGTCTGGACCTGCGGGATGACCTCGAAGCCGAGCGCGGCGCAGTACGCCACCAGCTCGCGCATCTGCGCTTTCGAGAGCGCGCCTCGGGCGGCGAGTTCGGGGCGCCGCTCGTAGCCGAGGCAGGCGTCCACCTCGATCATCAGCGTATTGAACCGCAGTCTGGCCAGTGCCGCCACGAGCGTCTTGTACTCCTCGACTTCAGCCTGGCGCGGCGCCGCGGTGTGATAGGCGCGCATCGCGAAAGCGGGCTCGGCGTCCGCCGGGTCCGGGATGGCCGGCGGCGGCGTGGACGGCCGGCCCCGCATGCGCGCGCCTCGCCGCCGCGTCTTCCCGACCCCGAGGATGACGGAACCCCATCGCTCCGGGTCCATGAAACTGCCGCCCTGGATCGCCGGCCAACTCGAGTTCTCCGGCACCCCGTCTGCCAGATAACGCAACCGACAGAAGTTCGCCGCGAGTTCGAGGCCGGGCGCGGGTTCGGTCCCGAGTTCCTTCCAAGGGATCGAGACGGAGGCCTGCCAGCCGCCATCCACCGGCCGCGCGTCGGCCTGGATGGCGGCGGGCGCAACAAACTCGAGGATGAACCGGGCTTCTTCATGCCACGCGCCGGCGGGCCGGCCCGGAACCCGCCCGAAAGCCTTCCTGCCCCGCCTGTTCACGCCGACGGTGCAATAGGGCGCATCGCGTTGTCTGGCGCGCAGGCAGATTTGGACATGATCGTCCCTGAAGACGGACCGGCCGTCTTCCGCGGCCTCTGCCCGGGCGCAGCCCGGATTCGGCTCCGGACAGGAGAAGGCGATATGCAGCCCCTCCTTGTCGTGGCTCAGTTGCACCCGCGTGGCCGCGTCGCTCTCCTTGCCTCTTCCGTCGAGCACGAAGAAGGGCCCGACTGCCTTCCGCGCCGGCGCCGTGGGTATCACGGTCTCGAACGGGCCGGTGGCTTCGAAGCGTTCTTCGCTCGTTCCGCAAGGCTCGGCATCTTTCGTCACGTCATCCTCCCGGTGTGGTGACCGCGCCCGGCATGGCGCTGTGCGCGTCAATCCCGCGCGAACCGCCTGGCCCATTCCTGGAGTTGGCCCTTGTCTCGGTCCAGATCGCTTTGCAGGTCCGCGGCAGTCCGCGTGGGGTAGCCGGCCAGTCCGTTGAGCGTCATATCGTCCGCGACCTCGAAGAAACACCCGTCCTTGGGCGGCAACGCGACCCCTGTGCCCTGTTCCAGCTCGGCGGCCGTGTAGCCCGTCGCGCGGCTCTTTGCATAGGCCGTCTCGCGCACCCGATCGAGAAGCGACCAGCGGCCAGAGCCGGCAAGGCCGCTCAGGCCCATGCCAGGCGCAACCACGCGGCCGAGTGGATCGCTGCCTGTTTCCCCCCGTCCGCACCCGTTTTGCCCGCCATCCGATTCGTCGGCATAAGCGCGTCTCCTCATGTCAAGCGCTCTCTGAGCAAACCCCTAGCCTGAACGCACGATGGGGAACGCGGTGCGGTAGCAGGCGTCCAACCACGTCACGCCGACGGCGGCGTTGCCGGCGTCGGCATAGGGAGTGAGTACGACGGACACGGGTTGACCGTCTCGGTCGAAGGCGGCGCGATAGCGGGGCCGCCCGTCGGCGGCGGGCGCGGCATTCTCCAGGACCGGCGCCTCTGGGATACGCACGGCGCCGGCGCCGGGCTCGTTGTCGCCGCGGTTGGCGGCGAGCACTTCGATCCCGCGCATGAGCACACCGCTCTCATCGTGCAGACGGGCGAGCCAGACCTGTGGCGCGAAGCTCAGCTCGACGGTGTCGCCGTCGCGCCAGGTGCGCGCGAGCACGACATGCGTGCCCGGCTCGGCGCCACCCGGAACGGGTTGGCCGTTCACGTTGACGCGCACGTCCGTGGTCCGCTCGGGAATCCGGAGCTTCACGGCGAACGATACCGGCTCGGTGGTCCGCAACCGCAGCGTGACGTGCCCGCCGGCCGGGTAATCCGACGCCTGCTCCAGGCAGACGGCGTGGCCGTACACATCGATGGTTGCCGTACTGCTCTCGAACAGGTCGACCCGCAGGCCCTCGGCGTCGAGACGGTAGAGCAGGTCCGGCAGCATCGCGATGCCGCGCGGCCCGCTGAACAGGCAGCACTCGGTCGGGCCCTGCAGCCAGTTCTTCGTGTGGCGCAGCGGGGTGAAGTACGTCCACTTCAGCCCGTCCGTCGATTGCGCGCCGAGCAGCGCGTTGCGGATCGTTCGCTCGAGCATGTTCGCATAACGCACATCGCCGCAGCCGCGGTAGAGCCGGTCCGTGAAGATCAGCCACTCGACGGTCGCGCAGGTCTCCTGCAGATCCCCATCCGGCACGTCCGCGGGCGGGTCATTCAGATGCTCTTTGGTCGAGAGCGAGCCGGTTGGAAACAGGTGATGCGCCGCGATATCCTCCCATATGGCCGTGAGCCAGCCCAGCGTCTCGTCGTCGCCTCGCGCCCGGGCCACTTGCACGGCGCCGTCCAGATAGCACGCCAGCGTATACGCGTGCATCGGCGGCGCCTTGCGTTCCTCGCGCATCTGGCGGAACGGCGGGTAGTGCTCGGCGGCGGCGGCGCCGAACTCGAGGAACCGGGCCTCGTCCGTCATCGCGTATAACGCCGCCATCTCGTCGAGGAAGACGAGCACGGCGTGCGGGATCTTGTAGAGCGCGTTCTGCTCGTCGGCGATCGGATGGAACTGCCGGACAATCCAATCGCCGGCCCGAACGGCGGCCTCTACGGCGGCCGGATCGGCCCGGCGCGCGCCGTATTCGCGCAGCGCTTTCATGGCCAGCCAGTGCGCCCAGAGCGGCCAGGCGGTCCGGAGCCGGTGTGCCGGCAGTTCGTTGCCGAGGTAGCCGTCGGGTTCCTGCGTGGCGCGCAGCCGCGCCGCGACCTCATCGGTGCGCGCCAGCAGTTCGCGATTCTCGGCGAACGCCAGCGTGCGCACGGCGGCGTCGAGCCACTTGCCGACGTACTCGCCGTCCCAATCCTTGCGCCGGCGCCAGCGGTCCCGGTGTTCGAACGGCAGGAGCAGGCGGTCGATATCCCGCGCGCGCCAGAGCAGATACTCGATGTTGCCGTCACAGCGTTTGCCCAACGGCCCTCGCAGCGCGAAGGCGCGCGCCTTCGCCGACCGGACCCGGGCCGTATCGCCGTCAAGAGGCATGCTCACGCGCCGCTCCTTTCTCACATGAAGAATATCCGCCGACCCCCGTTTCCAGACAAAATTGACGGCAAGAATGTATACCGCCTGCCCTGGCCGGGCAAGTCTGCTGGAGAGAATGGGGCCGCCCGAGGGTTACGCGGCCGGCGAGCGAGCGCCGGATTCGCGGGGGCGGACTACCCAACGAACTTGTAGCCGCAGGCGTGGACGGTGAGAACCAGGCGCGGCTCGCGCTTGCCCGTGACCGCGGCCAGCTTCTTGCGGATGTTCGTGATATGGAAGTCCACCGTGCGGCCGGCGGCCGGCTCGGCGCCCCAGACGACGTCGAGTATCTTGTTGCGCGAGACCGGCTCGCCGCGCCAGGCGATGAGCAGGCGCAGGATAGCATTCTCGTGCGTCGAGAGCGCCTCGACGCCGCGCTTGCCGCGCACGCTCTGCCGCAGGAAATCGGCTTCGAAATCCCGGAACTGCGCCGTCTCGAGCCGCTCGACGCGGTCGTTGGCGCGGCGCAACAGCGCGCGAATGCGGGCGAGCAGTTCCGGAATGCCGAACGGCTTGGTCAGATAGTCGTCCGCGCCCAGTTCCAGACCGAGCACCTTGTCCGTCTCCTGGCTCTTGGCCGTCAGCATCAGCACCGGCACACGCGATTTCGCGGCACGCAGTTCGCGGATGACGTGGAACCCGTCCATCCCGGGCAGCATCACGTCCAGCACGATCAGGTCCGGCTGCGCCTCGCGCGCGCAACGCAGCCCGTCGGGCCCGTTCCGCGCGGCGGTCATGCGGAAGCCTTCGGCTTCCAGAATCTTCCGCAAACCGGCCACCATGTCGGGTTCGTCCTCGACCACCAGGATGTGCTTGCCGTTCATGAGTCCTCCTTCGCGCCCGGTTCCGCGGCTTCGCTCGGAAACCGCATGAAGAACGTGCTGCCCCGTGCACGGCTTTCGACGCCGACCGCGCCGCCATGCGCCTGCACAATGTGCTTGACCACCGACAGGCCCAATCCCGTCCCCGCCCGCGCCTGCTGGGCGTGGCCGTCCGCCCGATGGAACGGCTCGAAAATCCGGTCGCGCTCGGCCTCCGGCACGCCGATGCCCTGGTCGGAAACGGACAACACGGCCCAGCCCGCCTCGGCGCGCAGCCCGATCCCGATTTCGCCGGGCGCCGCCGAGTACTTCGCGGCATTGGACAGCAGATTGAGCACGGCCTGGGTGAGTGCCTGGCGATCGCCGCGCACGGCGGGCACGGCGGCGTCCAGGTCCAGGTTCAGGGCGAACCCCTGTGCGCCGAAGTACCGGCCGTAGGTCTTGGCCAGTTCTTCGACGACCTCCCCAAGACGTACGGATTCGAAGCGGTAGGCCTTGCGCCCTTTCTCGATCCGGGCGAAGTCCAGAACGTTACGGATCAGCAGCGACAGGCGCGTGGCCTCCTTGTTGATGATACCGTAGTAACGGCGGCGTTCCTCCTCGTCGGCGGCATAGCCCAGGTCGAGCATCTCGCCGTACATCTTGACGAGCGAGAGCGGGGTCTGCAACTCGTGCGAGACGTTCGAGACGAAATCGGAACGCAGCCGCGCCAAGCGAAGCTCGCGCCGCACGGCCACCAGCACCGCGGCGTAGCCCGCCACGGCCAGCAGAATGCCAAAAGCGAGCCCGGCCCCCACCAGATTCGCCGGGTTCAGCCACGGCCCGCCGCGCCGCGCGCCCGTCCAGCCCACGCGCACGGGCAGCGCGACCTGCCAGGGCGGCATGGCGTCCACCGCGGCATCCGAATCGAGGACGGGCTCGCTATACCGCGCGTAGAACCGTTCCGCCGTCTCGCGCAATTCCGGCGCCGCCGCGACCTCTTCCGACGCCAGCGCGGCGAGCGCGCCGGGATCGAACTCGATCACCGTTGCCAGGCCCGTGCCGGCGGGATTCCCAACGAACAGCCAGACCGAGTCGGGCCCGACCAGGTAATCCGACCCCGCCCGGCCGGCCAGGCACCCCCGCAGCCAGGCCCCGCCCGTTGCCCGTAGCTTCTCGAACCCCGCTTGCGCGCGCCACCACTCCCGGATCGCTTCGTACTCCGGCGGCATGGCGTCGCCCAATTCGCGCGCCAGAGACTCGAGTCGCGCGCGAACGGACTCCGCGGCGGGGGACGGGCCCGTCCCGCGCGGGCAGACATGCGGCCACGCCGCGACGAGCAGCGCGGCGGCCCGCACGCGCGCGCCGCCGGCCGCCAGCGCGTCCGAGACGGCCGTCGCCAGGTACGCCACCCGGTCCGGATCTACCGCGCCGGGCGCGGCCGACTCGAGCAACCGCTGCAACTCCGCGGCGGCCGGCTCGTGCGCGGCCTGCCGCAGAAGCAGCCCCACGATCGCCACGCGGCCCTCCGTCGCGGCCGGGCCGTGGGGCTGGCGCTCGACCGCCAGCCGATACGCGCGCAACGCGCCCTCCGTATCCGCGCGCAGGAACTCGAGCCGCCGGGCTTCGAGCAACTCGGGTGGCGCTTCCGGCGCCGGGTCCGGCGCGCGCTCCGCCTCGCACTCCGAGTCGTACGGACGATCGAGTTCCCCCGTCGCATTGACCGCGAACGCCAAGCGCACGCCGCGGCGCGCCGGCCCGGCCGCCCGCGCGCCGTCCGTGCAGCGGGCCAGCGCGGCATTCGCCGTCTCCCGGCACAGTTCGACGAACCCCTTGCGCATCGGCCCCTGCTCGCGTTGCAGATCGCGCCGTATCACGCGCAAACCCCACAGACCTACCGCCAGGCACGGCGCCAGCACGAACAGCCCGAATATCGCGTTCTTCTTCATGCGGAACAACCACGTCTATTCCGCGCCGGACCGGCGCTCGAACGAGAAGGGGAATTCGCGCACCGCCACCGCGCCGGCCACGCGCAACTTCAGCCGCCGGGCCGCGGACCAATCCGCCTTCTTGAAGGCCATCTTCACCTGACTGCTCGGCGCGCCGTGAGTGGCGGGCGGGATGCTCGCTCCCGTCCCTCGGTGCCGGCCGGAAACGCGCGAACCATTATCGCAATCGCGGTCGTCTATCTCAATCCAACAGCGATTGACCACGCCGGGCGGCGGCAAACGGCGCCGCGAGGCGAGAGAAGCCGTCGCGACATCCGTCTCCGCCGGCAGCAACGCGAAATCGGCCGGGGCCACTTCGATCATGACGCACGATTCGTCGCCATCTTCTTTGACCGCTTTGAGTCGGACGTTGAACTCCCCTACTCGCACCGCTTCCCCGGGCGTGCAGGCCAGCGTCACTTCGTGCCAGTCTCCAGCCGACAACGCAATGCGCACATGGCCTGATACGGCCGCGATGCCCGACCCGTCCTCGCCGGTATGACGATGACTCCAAGGAGTGTCCGCGGTTTCCCAGTTTTCGAAGCGATCCCAGGGGTAGTGCGGCAGGGCGGGAGACCCGGTTTCCGTTTTGCCTGTCACGAATTCCACGCTCACCGGGCCGCCGGCGAAAGCCAGGAGCTCTTCCGGCCGGCTTGCGGTCAGCCAAAACGACATTGGCATCGCGTACGAACGCACCCCGCCGGCGATGCGGGCCTCTTGATCCAAGCATTCCAAGGCAAGTCTGAACCGCCCGGCATCCGCGTGGCGGAATTCGCGGCCGCCGACTTGCTTGACCGGCGTGTGCAGGCCGCGCTTGCGGAGAAGATCGGACTCCGCGACGGAGGGACCGACAAGAAAAACGATCGCACTTGACGAGCCGTCTTCCAATCTCAGCGGCAATTCCACGCCGCCGGTCGCCTCGCGCAGACGCTCGATCACCTCGCTCGGTCCGGCATCCTTGAGCTTGATCGAGACCATCGGGCCGTCCCTTCGGGCGAGCAGCCGCTCCACGATCGGTTGGCAAGCAGGGGCCAGGCGGTGAACATGCCAGCCCATCCACTCCACATTGCCCGGGTCCCCAATCAGAGCCCGTGCATCCTCCTCGGAAGCCAGGTACAGGAGCCTCGTTCCCGTTTGCTCCCGAATCTGCCGCGCCACCTTCCCGAAGGGGACATTGGCTACATCCAGATTCGCGAGCCAGGGCTTCCACAGCAGGTCCTCCTTGACCTGCTCGATGTTCGGCGTCGCGACACCGTCGAGCGGCGGCGGCTCGGAAAGAAACCGCGCGGCGACCGCGGCATATCGCGCGGCGGCTTCCGGGTCCTCCTTGAGAAGCTGGTAGCAGGCCACCAGGTTCATCAACGCCGGCGCCGTAACCGGCAACTGCGCCCGATGATTCATGATGAGCTCTTCGTACGAGGCAACCGCCGCGCGCGGGTTGCGGGCCAACTCCTCACTACGAGCGCGTTGAAACAACGCATGCGCGCGATCCTCTTCCGCCCGCGCAATTCCCAACGCACAGACGGCGACCATAAGACTAACGGTCAATGTCTTCCCGTTCATGTTCCCAATCCTTTCTATCTCCCAACGCCTGCAACGCTTCGAGTCCTACGGCAGTTCGACGTCGTGGAATTCGACGGTGACCGTCCGCTTCAAGTCGTACACCGCGTTGCCCAGCACAAGATGCGTGCCCCAGCCGGGCGGATGGGGGAGGTACATGAGGTTTCCTATCAGCGTCGGGAACATCGGCTGTGTGCGCCTTTCTCCCGTGTCGTCTTCAATCCAGCCGATGAGACTGTACGTGTCCGAACGCGGAGTCTGGAGGCCCGGCTTCGCACGATCTCCGCCGAGCGTGGCAACGGTTAGGCCCGTGGCTCTCGCCAAGGACACGATTTCGATTCGCCTGTCGCCGAGTTGGAACGATGCGGGCGCGCTCAGGGGCTGCCGTTCGGCTTGCGCAGCCCTTCCGCGAACCGCCTTCAGCTCCAACCGGAGAGTCTCCAGGCGCACCGTATTGGCCGGCACGGGCAAGCCGAGGCCGTAGGTGTAGCGGCCGTTGTCGCCCATGAACGTTATGGCCCCCTGCAGGCTATCGTTCGGCCGGCCTCGCTCGTCACGGTACGTCTTGCCGTCGGGCGTCATCGCCTCGACGGAACTGACGCCGAAACGCACGGCCATTCCCGGCTCCACCCGCATGTGAAGCTTGAATCGCAGCTCCTTGTCAGCCCAGGGCGTGCGCGGGTCCTCACGCGGCGTCGTACTGATCTCCAGCAGTCCGACCCTGAACCTTTCGTAATACGCGCGTGTGGCGCCGGCGTGCTTGCCCACCGCTTCCTGGCCGCGCGCCAACATGTCCGCTATCACGCCCTCGCTACCGCCAATTAGCTTGGCGTATTCGGGCTGGGACAACGCGAGACCGAACAGCCCGCCCTCGAGCAGGATGGCCGCTGTCTTCCTGTCGAGCAGGGTCGCCGTATCGTAGGCCCCGAGGCCGTTCAAGGGCAGCGCGGCGATCCGGCCCGTCCGCGCCTTGAGCGTCTCGAATGCCTCGAGGAAGCCGGTGTCTTTGAAGTCCACGCTCACGAGCGGATCGTCCGGCTTCAGCGTTCGAAGTCTTGTCCGGCATTTCTCCAGAGCTTCCGCGCTTACGAAGAAGTCCGGCTCCAGCGCCAGGAACGACTCGCCGTCGCACGCGATGCGCACGCCGCTCTGGCGGCCGATCTCGGCCGCCACCTCGGACAGCGGCCGGTTGGTCGCCGTCAGGGTGATCGTCCACGGCTTCCAGACCAGGTCCGGTTCGAGCTGCGCCACGGTCAGCCCGGCGGCTTTGTCGAGCGGAGGCGGGTCGAATAGATACCGCGCCGCCAACCGCGCGTATTCCGCTTCCGCCGCCGGATCGCCTCGCAGCAGCGCGAAACATTCGAACATCCCTTTCAGCGCCGGCGCCGACACGTCCAGCTCGGCCCGCCGTTCCTCGACCAGCTTCCGATAGGCCGCGATCGCCTCGCGCGGCTTGCGCGCCAGTTGCAGTTCCCGCGCCGCCTTCAGGGCCTCCGAGTGCCCCAGACAGGCCGTGGCCCCGCACGCCAGCCCAGCCACGACCGTCGTTAGTATTCGTCCCGTCTTCATCCGTTCCTCCCTGCATCCATTGCCATTATGGCATGTTTCGGTTTTCGTCTTCAATCGCCGCGTTCCTGCCGCCTCCGCGTGCGCTCATATGCGCCATCACCTCCTTTCCCATCCCGAAACGATGGGCCTATCCTATCCTGAGCGCGGCGGGCAGTGGTTAGCGGCATGCGAGGAGTTGTGAGATTCCGTTAGGGCATCCGGAACGGGGCCGGCATTCCTCCAGCATGCCAACGCGCTCGAGCAGGCGCGCGCGAACGACTACGTGCTGAAGGACAAGGGACAGGCCAAGCGCGTGCGCGTCTTCGGCATCGCGTTCGACCCCGCGACCCGCCATATCGGGGAGCGGCGCCAGGGCGCGGCCTGAGCCGGGCTAGTCGGTCTGCTTCGACATCAGCTTGAGGCGAACGGTCCTTCGAATGCCGTACCATTCGGCCTGTTCTTCACTTTACGAAATCGACTTCCTCGTTCCGCGCCCCGCGCCAGAAGAACACTTCGCACTTCCCTTCCAAGCGGTGATCGTGGACGGAAAGGTCCTATCGGGCGCCGCGGTCGCAGGCTCGGGGAAGATCGCGAGCGAGCATCGCGAACCCGGCGACTACACGGATGCTCTCACGGTGAAGATCAGCGGCAGTGGCAATGTCACTTACTACGGAGCGCCGTCAGAGCTGCACGGTTCCGTAACCGGCTCGGGGGCGATTGTCAGGAAATGACCCGGTTGGCCGGTTGCCTCGGAAGGAGGCCGCATCGCGTTATGTCTTGAGAATACAGGGGCGGATTTGCCGATTCCGCCGGCAGATGATGTCGAGCCTGTCGCCGATTTGGGCCAACATTGGCCTTGTGCGGCGGCGGGCGCGGCGGTAGGATTCCGGCATGCGCCGCACGTTCAACACGACCGGTCCCTGCGTGCCCGGCGAGCACTACATGCTGCCGCCGGAGGAGCGCTGCCCTGGCCTCGACGACCTGATCGAGGGCAAGCATTTCTTCGTCCTACACGCGGCGCGGCAGACGGGCAAGACGACGCTGGTGCAGAGCGTGGCGCGGCGGCTTAATGCGGCGGGTCGTCACCATGCGATCTACTGCTCGCTCGAGAGCGCGCAGGGGCTCGACGAGCCCGAGCGCGGCATCCCCGCGATCGTCGCCGCCGTGGAATCGGCCCTGCGCGCTCAGGCCCGGCTCCAGGCCGCCATTCCCACACAGCGCACCGCGTTCAGCGTGATGCTGAAGACATTCCTGCAGGACCTGTGCCGGGCGGCCGACCGGCCCGTGGTGGTTTTTTTCGACGAGGCGGACTGCCTGGCGGAGGGCACGCTGATCTCGTTCCTGCGCCAGTTGCGCGACGGGTACGTGAGCCGGGCGGACATTCCGTTCGTGCACGCGCTGGCGCTGGTCGGCATGCGCAACATCCGCGACTACAAGGCGCGCGTGCGCGAG
>JAFGHX010000355.1 GCA_016929905.1 Kiritimatiellia bacterium | reverse complement strand
GGCAAATACAACGGGCTGTATCTGTTCCGCGGCGGAAACGGGATCGCAACGGTCACCGGCGACGGAGTGGAGGGCACCAATGCGCCCTACCTGCAGGTCGGCCCCGACAGCGATCAGATCTTCCAGGAGGAAGAGATCAACCTGACCGCCACGAACTTCGTCAGCATCATCGGGAGCTACTCGACCTACTCGTACGGCTCCAACATGTCGCTGGCGGGTTCGACGCTCACGAGCGTCCGATGGGCCAGTCTGATCTGCGAGCGGCACCTGAGTATCGCCACGCAGTCGACGGCGCAGGCGGCCGTGGACAAACTGAATATCGGTGTCGACTACATCAGCGGCCTGCGCGCGGTGATCGGCGCCGAACAGAACCGGATGGCGCAGACGCTGAGCGGGTTGCGGAACTACGAAGACAACATTCGCGCTTCGGAAAGCCGTATTCGCGACGTGGATGTGGCCAGGGAGACGACGGAGTTCTCCAAGTACCAGATCCTGACGCAGATCGGTACGGCCATGTTGGCGCAGGCCAACGCCCTGCCGGGTGGCGTCGTTCAGCTCCTCGGTTAACGGCCGGGAGCAAAGGCAAGACCGATGGGGAGGCCCTCGTGACAGGGCCTCCCCTTTTCTTTGGCACCCCGCGTGCTTTCAAGGCCGGCGGCAATCGGTGAGCCGCGCGCCAGTCGGGTATCGCGCGCGGCTTGCCGGCCATCGGGAAGAGGAGTCGGATCATGGCGGAGATCCACATGGGCGGGCTGGTTTCCGGGACGGACGTCCAGGGAATCATCGACCAACTGCTCGAGTTGCAGCAGAAGCCCATCGACACGAAGAACGAGGAAAAAGTTGCCATACAGGCAGATATCGCCGCCTGGGCCGATATCAGCACCGACATGAGCGCGCTGACCGACGCGCTGAATGTGCTCCGCGGCCTGGACGCCTGGAACGGCGTGCTGGCGACCTCGAGCGATACCGGCAAACTCACCGCCACCGCCACCAGCTCCGCGGCCGAGACGGTTTACGATATCGTCATCGATTGGCTGGCCGATGCCCACAGCGTGCGTTCGGCCAAAGCGTCGGACCTTTCCGGCGGCGCCGACGCCAACACCGACCTCATCACCGCCGGCGTGCTGACCCGCGACGACACGTTCACGATCGGGACCGGGGCCACGCAGCAGACCATCACCATCGGCCGGGACGACGGCGGGGCCGCCGTGGCCGAGTCGCTCGCCTCGCTGCGGACCAAGATCAACAACGCCGCGGAGAACCTGCCGGCGAGCGAGCGGATGTTCGCCGTCATCATCGACGACCATCTCGTCATCACCCGGGAGCAGACGGGCAGCCAGACGCTGCAGATGGCGGACAGCTCCGGCACGGCGCTCGACGATCTGGACATCTTCGACACCAGCGGCGACGAGGGCAGCACGTGGGAGAACCAGCTCGTCGCCCCGCGCCAGGCGCAGTTTTCCGCCAACGGCATCACCGTCAATCGCGACGCGAATACGGGGCTGACCGACGTCATCGAGGGTGTCACGCTGAACCTGCTCGCGCCGGCCGCCGCCGCGGACAACCTCACGCTGAGCGTCGCGCGCGACACCGAAACGCCCAAGACGGCGATTCTGGATTTCATGGAGGCCTACAATACCGTCGTGGAGAAGATGGAAGGGTACCGCGAAGTCACGATCGACGACTCGAACACCGAGGAGGACGAGCCGACCGTCGGCGAGCTGCAGGACGACTATCTGGTCCGGGAGATCCTCTACAACCTCCGCCGGCTCGCCGGCGAGTCCAAGTACCCCGCCATGAACGCGCTCAATGCCTCTTACACCTACGGCGGGAAGACCGGAATTCTGGACAACCTGCTCGATATCGGCGTCTCCACGACCGGCCAGCAGAACCGGCTCTCCCTCGAGGATGAGGACCGGCTCGACTACCTCCTGCAGAACCACTTCGACGAACTCGAACAGCTCTTCCGCGGCGTCTGGAACCCCGCCGCGGGCCGGTACGAGAACGGCGTGGCGCTCGACCTGTACGCGTACTCCGACGCCACGAGCACCTCGCTGACCGGCTCCATCGCGCGGCGAACCGCGACGCTGAACGACCAGATCGACAGGATCGACGAGAGCATCGAGAAGATGCTGGAGGACATCGACCGCGAGGAGCAGCGCTATTGGGAGATGTTCGGCGCGATGGAAGATGCCATCGCCAAGATGCAGCAGGAACTCTCGTGGCTCACCGGCCAGCTCGGCGTCTCGTAGCGGCGGGGCGCCGCTTCTACTTTCCCGCTTGACTTTTCCTCTCAGACTTTCGACCTTTTGACTTTTGACTCTTGACTTTCTGGACAGGCGCCATGGTTCGTCTTGCATCACTGGAAGACATGATTCGCGAGATGGACGCGGAGGGAACGCGTCCGAGCGCCGGGGACGTGGACCGGCTGCTGCAGCACGCGGACGAAGGGCAGCGTGTGCTCGGCTTCATGCTGCGCGCCTGCGAACAGTTCCGGGCCGGCCGCGAGCAGGACGCGCTGCGGACAATCCGCGAGGCCCGTGCCAGCCTGAAATTCCTGCCCACGATCCTCGTACACAACATCGTCTGGCTCGCCGCCCGGCTCGGCCGCGAGCAGGTGGCGGCGCACGAGTGCCTGGCGTTCGCGCACGATGCCATGCGGATGGGCTACGCGGATCTGGCCCTGGAAGCCGCCTCGGCCGCGCTGATCCTGGACACGATGGGCGCCTTCGACATCACGCGCGACCCGGCGAAAGGCCGCGAGGTGGCCGGGCTGTACGAGACGGCGGCCGAGCGGCTCGCGCCGCACGTGCAGGGGCTTCGCACCTATGATGCCTTCCGGCGCCGCCGGGCGGCGGGCGGCCGCGGCGCCGAGCCGCTGCGTGTCGCCATGGTGGTCCCCAACCTGGTCGATCATGTCGTGGCCTACACCAAGACGGTCTTGCACCTCGCGCGCTATGCCGACCGGGCCCGCTACGCCCTGTTCGTCTACTCTTCCGAGAACCACGCGGGCCGCGATGTGCCGCTGTTTCCGACCGGCTGTGCGCTGTCCAGCAGCGCACAGCGCGGGTGGGAGACGCTCCGCGAGCTGAAGCGGCGCGGCGTGGAGCCCTGGCTGTGTCCCACGTCCCTGCACTTCAGCGACGCGGCGCTCGCGGTGGTCGAGAAGCTGGTGGAGGACCGCATCGACGTGGCCGTCTTCCAGAGCGGCCTCTCCGCGCCGATCGACTGGCTCGCCGCCCGGCTTTCGCCGGTGCCCGTGAAGGCGGCCGTCCATATCGGTTCGTCTTTGTTCGTGCCGGGCCTGGATGTGACGTTCTTCGACAACCCCGCCAACGTCGAAAGAGAAAAGGATTGCTGGCCGAAAGACGGCGGCGCGCGCAGAGTCTTGCGCACGGGCACGGACATTGCCGAGCTGCAGGGCCAGAAACCGTTGCATCGGGGGCCGTTCGGCGTTCCGGATGACGCCGTGGTGATCGGCGTCCTGAGCAACCACCTGGACCGCCGCCTCTCGAAGGAATACATGTGCGTGATCGGCGATGTGCTGCGCGAGAACCCGGCCGCCTGGTTCCTCGCGTTCGGCGCCGGCCCCCTGCCGGAGAAACTCCAGTTCTTCGAGGCCGCCGGCGTGGCGGATCGGGTCCGGTTCGGCGGCGAGCAGCTTCTGGCCGGCTCCGCGCTCAAGGCGCTGGACATCTATGCGAACGAGTTCCCGGTCGGCGGTTCGCAGAGCGTCGTGGAAGCGATTGCGTGCGGCCTGCCCGTCGCGGCGCTGCGGTGGAGCGACGCGCATCCCGAGTGTGCCGGCGCCGAAATCGTCGGGGCGGCCTGCGCCGTGCCCGGGCCCGACACGGCCGCCTACACCGCCCTGCTGAACCGATGGGTCCGCGACGCCGACGCCCGCCGCGCCGCCGGCCGCGCGCTCGCCGAACGCGCGCGTACCCTCTATTCCGTCGAGCAATACGTGCACGAACTCCTGGCGCAGACCGCGGAAATCCACGCACGCAAACACTCCGCCCGGTAACCCGGCCCCGGCTCGCTTCGCGCCCCGGCGGATATGACGAGGTGGAAACTTTGTTCCGCCACGGGCGGACAGGCTGTAAGCTTTGTCGATCCCGCCGCTGCGGCGGGGAGTTCGAGCAAGTTTGCGAGTAAGTTCTCGAGCAAGTTCTCGAGGAAACTCGGGGAAGTTTCACGTCAGTCCATCCGCCTGAGTCAGTCGCGCCTCGCCGGCAGGTAGTACTCGATCAGTTTGTCGAAGCAGTTGTCCATCCGGCAGTACGCCTCCCAGAACGCGATGCCCGCGGCCCGCGCCCGGGGGTAGTCCATGCTCCGCGCCGCCGCCGCCAGCTCCTCGCCGGCGAGCGCGTCGCGCGCGAGGCTGAAGCGGCTCCAATCGACTCTCTCGCCGAAGGGAAGGTCCGCCAGCCCGATGGCGACAGGGATGGTTCCGACCATCAGCGCCTGGTAGACCCGGGGCGAACCGGACCCGATCCCGCGCGGCGCGAGACAGAACCGGGCCTGCGCGATCTCGAGCAGCACGGCCTTGAGCCGGCCGAGCTGCGCCTCGGGCCGGTCGCGGGCGCCGGCGTCGGGTTGGACGAGGAGGCGAAAACCGGGCAGCGCCAGCTCCGGCAGGCCGTACCGACGGGCACCGTCGGCCGGGCCGACGTAAATGAAGTCGTAGCGCTTCTGCTGCCCCCTGCATTGCGCGAGGAACTCCTGGTCCTGAATGAGCGCGTGCTCGAGCCGGCCCAGCGTCCACGGCACGCAGACCACGTTGGAGAGCCGGTTCACGTCCCGGCGGAACAGGGGCTGTGCGACGAAACAGGTGGCGTCGTTAGCGTACGCGAAATCCGGGCAGGCATGGCACGTATAGAAGACGAACTTGCCCGCCGCTTTCTGGAATGCGGGTTCGGTGTAGACGATCTTCTTGTAGTCCGCGTGCGGGTCGTCGTCGGCCAGGTACCCGAAGACGTAGTCGGCCTCTTCCCACGCATCGCAGAGTTCGACTCGCCGCCGGTTCAACGGGAAGAAGGGGTGGCCGTCGGCCCGGGCCAGGACCTCGGGCTTCGCGTTGACGAGGTGCAGGCGCAGCGGCGCATCGAGCGATTGCCGCCTCCCGCCGGCGGGGAGGAGCCCCGGCGGCCGATTCGGGGCCGGCGCGTTGAGACGGCTTCCGGAACGGACCCCGGCCTGCGCCAACCGGTCCTTCTCTTCGAGGAAGAGGGGGCAATCGATGTTCCACGGCTTGTACAGGCCCCAGTAGTGGTTGATGTGCACCGTATGGTTCCGGGCAAGCCCGTGCGTCTCGCCCGCCCATTCGCCGCCGGGCCCCCTGCGCAGCCGTGTGTACCCCGCGCATGCGTTCCAGCCCGGCCCGATCTCCGGGTGCGTGTAGTCGTAGCCGATCGTCAGGAAGTAGTCGAACAGCATCGCCTGGTCTTCACCCCGACAGATGAAGCGTTTGCCATGGTTGAGAAAGCAGTTCAGGATCATCTCGTAGTTGTAGAAGGCGGGATCGGCGACGAGCTGGACACCCGAGTTCAGATACACGAACGGCCTGATTTCGGTGTAGCCCGGTATGAGCTGGTCGTTCGTCCCGAGCCACGGCTTGTAGTGGCGCCGCTCCCAGAGGAAGGACAGGTCCGATAGGACGAAGGCGTCGGCGTCGATAAAAAGAAACGGGAACGAAAGCCGCGAGAGGTTGTGCAGCTTGAACGTGAACAGGAAGTGGTCAAAGATGTGCGCGTTCGCCCGTTGGCCCTTCAGCACGGTCACGTTCGAGAAGCGGCGGTAGTACTCGTGCACGGGCCGGGCCAGTCCGCGTTCGGTCAGCACCACGATCCGGGCGCCGGGCGCGCACTTCTGCACGCGGCTCATCCAGACCATACACATCAGGTTGTACTTCTCCTGGTCCGGGTAGTTGACGATGGTGACGACAGTCGGCGGTACGGCTCCGCCAAGCTCCACCCGCCGTGCGTAGCGGAAGCGCGGGCTGCGGCCGGTGCCGTACGCCGATTCGAGCACCAGGCTTCGCTTCGCGCCCGGCCTCACGAAGAGGGTCATGCCGGCGTCGGAATTCATGTCGATTCGCGTCCAGCCGGCGAGCAGTGCGGCGGCGATTTCCTGTGCTTCCACGCGCAGCGCATCGTGCAGGATGATCATATCCGCGCATTTCCTGGCCAGGTGCACGGAATGCCACCTGGCGCTGTGCGTGAAATCCACGGGCCCGTCCACAAAGGCCAAATCGGTGCGCGGCGGGGTCAGATCTTCGCCGTACGTGTAGGGCAGGCAGACCACATTCGGCGATTGGCCGTGGGCTTCCGGGCAGAGCCGCGTTTCCGGCGTGAAGACGCGGACCTGCCGGCAGCAGGCGGAAAACAGGCGCGTCAACGCGCCCTGCCCGAACTGCGCGACACTGTGCACCGCATTTTTCGTGACAAACGATTCCAGGATGTCCCAATCACCGGCACGGATCTCGCCCCGAGCCGAGTCACCGGGGTCGGGATTCCGCGCACGTGTGCACGCGCCGTTCGAACTGGCGGTCGGTTCGCTCATTCAACACCCTTTCAGCTCTTGCCCCAGGACACCGTCTCACAGATATGCCCCAACCGCCGCTGCATGGTGTGGTGGCGCAGGAATTCGGCCCGGCCGGCGGCCGCGATCCGGTCACGCACGTCCGAGCGGCGGAGGTAGAAATTGCACTTTTCCCGCAATTCAGCGAGGGTGTCGAACGTGTCCAGGTGGACGCCCGGCCGGAAGTGTTCCCAGATCAGCTCGCCTCCGTTCGTCAGCAGGAATCCGCCGCTGGCCAGGACATGGAAGACCCGCTGGGGAATGCTGCCCAGGCACTGGGGCTGCGTCAGGTTGATGCTGATTTTTGCCGCGTTGTACAGGTCGGGGAGCCGTTCGTAGGCCGCCCAGCCGTGGTACCGTATGTTCGACAGCTGCGCCGCCGGGACGCGCCAATACGCGTCGCCGAATACGTCGACCGGCCTGCCGCAGGCCAGCTCGGTGACGAGCCCTGTCCTTTGCCGGAACGCCAGTTCCTGGCCCAGCCCCTGTGCGAATTGGGCCAGTTTGCGCGGAGCCTGCTCGAATAGCGTGATCGCGCCGCCCCGAATGCGCGCGGCCAATTCCTCCTGGAGGCGCTCGGACGTCAGGTCGTTCACGCGCTCAACGAGCAACTGCTCGGCGATGGCATGCAGCGCCACAAGCTGCTCGCGCGCCGGATGCCCCGGCGGAAGCTGCCGCAGTGCGGCCTGGTAGTCGCTTTCGTTGCGGCCGACGGCGTGGCGGTACGAGTTCAGAATGGCGAGGACTTCGAATTGGTGGTCCGTCCGGCGCGGCTCCCGCCAAAACACGGTCCCCGCCGAGAAAGGCAGGAACCGAACGCGCTGGCCCAAGGCCCGGCACGCGGCAGCGTCCTCCCGGTTGTGCAGGAATATGTGATCTTCGGCTCGCCATGTCATGTCCGCCGCGAGGGCACTTCCGGAATCGAACGCCCACGCGACGTAAGGCAGGCCGCAACGGGCGCAGACGGCGTGGATATCCGGATGGATGTTCAATTCGAGCACAATATCCACAGGCGCTTGCCCCAGCAGGCCCTGCAATTCGGCGGCGTCCTTGTAGGTATATGCGACAACGCCTCCGGCACGGAATGCCTCGGCGATCTCCGTGCCGGCATGGAAGCGTATGGAAACGGCCACCGTTCGCGGCCAGGTCCCGCCCCTCGCACCGGCACCGTCTGGCAGTTGTGCGCTCACGTGTTCTCGGCGAACATTCACAGTACTTGCGACCAGGCGCACTAAGCAGGCCATATGCCTCCAAGCGGCCCGGCCATGGCATCCCGGCTGCTACGGCGTTGCACGGTTGCGGGGGCCGTCTCCCCACACGGTCCCGCCAACGCGAATCACGGATCGCCCGCCGTCGCCCTCGCCAGGCGCGTGGCTATGGCGGGCACGGCTGATCACTCTGCGCGCGGGGGTCTTGGTGCAGACAGCGACAACGCACGAAACGGTGCCTGTCTTTTTCGACAAGGTGGCTCGCATGCTCACGCAGCCGGCACGTGACGACCAGCCCCGGTCTACCGACCTCTATCCTGCCGGTCAGCCGCCCGGTCTGATGGTCTGTGTCGGCGACGGCGATCCCACGCACGTGGGCCGCGTCCGCAGTCAGCTTCCCGCAGAGACATTCCTGTTCTGGCTCTTCATGCCGAACGGAGCCGATCCCGGCAGGCGCTTGGCCGAATCCAGACCGGCCGGCGAACGGACGCTGTTCTGTCCGTTGCGTGCCGATGCCCTGTACCTGGAGAAGGTGCAGGTTCTCTGTTCGGTGATGCCTCGCAAGGACGTCAGGCTGGTGGTGGCGGCGGGGCAGGGGGCGCGGTGCCCGAACGAGGTGCGGGCCCTTCAAAAGGCCATCCGGGTGGCTCTGGACAATCGCGAACAGATCCGGAACCGCGGCCTGATTCGTTTGCGCTGCTCCCTCGAGAACCTGCCGTCCATCATTCGGAACCGGTCTCTTTGCCTGAACCGGGTGCCGGCGGGCACGTCGGCCATTGTCTGTGGCGCTGGCCCATCGCTGGCGAGGCAATTCGGCCTGCTCCGCGAAGCCGGGCGCGCGGCGTTGATTATCGCCGTGGGGCACGCGGTACCGAGTCTCGTGCGTGCGGGTATCATCCCGCATGTCGTCGTGGAAGTGGACGCGCATGCCGGTCGAAACTGGCCGCCCGAGCTGAGCAGTGACAGCCTGCTCGTGGCGTGTACGGAGGTGGCGCCGGAAGTGGCCCGGCGTTTCAAGCGGGTCCTGTGGTGCTACGGCAGTTCGCCGCCATTCAACCAGATACTCAAGCATTGGGGCCTGCCCCTCTGTCAGCTCCAGCTCGCGAAGACGGT
The DNA here is from genome assembly GCA_016929905.1 of Kiritimatiellia bacterium. GTDB lineage: Bacteria > Verrucomicrobiota > Kiritimatiellia > JAFGHX01 > JAFGHX01 > JAFGHX01. Next base: position 6,000 of record JAFGHX010000355.1, on the reverse strand, counting down.
GTCGACCTGCGCCGTGGATCTCGCCGTGCGGATGGGCTGTGGCCGCATCGCGCTGGTCGGCCAGGATTTCTGCCTGCTGCCGGGCGGCCAATCGCATGTGGACGGCGCGGTGTGGGACAACGGCGACCCGATCGTGCCGGTGCCGGGCAATGAAGGCGGCACGGTGCCGTCCACCGAAAGCCTGGTCGTCATTCGCGAAGCGCTGGAAGACTATCTGGCGTGCCTCTCGGCGGAGCCGACCGCGCCGCGCCCGGCGCTCGCGATCCGCAACTGCACGCACGGCGGCGCCGCGGTGAAGCACACGGTTCGCGACACGCTCAAGAACTTCTGCGCGCACGGGACGCCTTTGCCCGCGGATCTGCAGGTTGTCGGGACCGGGGCGCTGCCCGCCTGGTCCGACTCCGTCCTGGCCGGCGCGGCCGCCGCGCTCGAGACGTACCGCGCCCTGGCGGCTGCCATTCCGCCGTGCTGTCGCCGGCTGAGGCGGGAACTGGAGCGTTATCCGATTCGGATGCCGGCCGTGCGCAAGCTCCAGCAGCAGTTGAGCGAACTCGTCGCCCGCGAGGGCACGACGCGCGCGCATTCGGATACGGCGCTGTTGATCAACCCGCTCATCCAGTGCGCGGATGTCGTCATGGAGCAGACGCCCCAATCGCGGCCCGAGGACCGCCCCGGCACGGACCCGTTCCTGCAAATCGATTTTCTGCGGAACCGGTTCGGGTTCATTGCCGACCTGTGCGACGATCTCGCCGGCGACCTCGAACGCGCCGGCCGGCTGCCGGCGGCAGAACCCGGCGGGCCGTACGAGCCGGGCCGCCCCTACGTCTTTCGGGGGTTTCGGCGGCTCGGGCTCGCGACGCTTGCGCGCCGAAATGCCGAACTGGCGGCCTGGCTCGAACGCCGGGCGCCGGCCGAATCCGACGCGCGGTTCCAGATCAAGTGGATGAATCAGTGCGTTCCGCACGTCGCGCTGCGCACGAGCGACGGGCAAAGCCTGCCGCTGAGCAGCTTCGTCTCGATGCACCAGGCGGCACGGCGATATGTCGACCGGCTTGCCGCACGCACCGCCTTCGACCCGGCCGCCGATGCCGCCGTCTTTATCGCGCCCGTCAACTGGACGCAACTGCTCGCTTTCGCCGAGCGTTACCCGAGGGCTGAACTGCTCGTCGTCGAGCCCTGGCCGGAACTGCTTGCGCAACTGATCGAACGCGGCGCGTTTCTCCACCGGATGCCCGACGCCATGACTGTCGCGGGCGTCGCCGACGGGCTGCGCTGGGAGCAAACGTGCCGGAACGTGCTCCGCGCATGGGGCCGGGCGGGCCGGAATGTCCTGCTCCTGCCCCACCCGAGAGCCGGCGGGCTGCCCGAGGTGCGCGCCTGCGTCGCGCGCCTCGCGCACATGGCCGGCCTTGAGCGCAGCCCCGGCTCGAGCCTCACGGTTTGGACTCCTTCAACCTCGACGGCAGCCGGCGCCGCGTCGCGCCCGGTTGCGCTTGCCGTAACATCGGGACTCCAGACCCCCGCGCCCTCGCGTCGCCGGTGAACAAGACCGGAAGGATCGCCCGGGCCACTACACCTCAGAACGCCCCGGGCCAGCGTTCGGCCAGGATGCCCAGAATCCGATCCACACGATTGGCCATTCGGTGCCGGGCCCAGACCACGCCCTGCGCTTCCCTGACGGCGGCGGCTGCGCGTGCGGGGTCCTCGAGCAGGGCGCGGATGCCCGCCTCCGCCCCCGCCCCGTCGTTGCCGAGGCGCACCATGGCCGCGTTCGCGCCGAATTCCGCCGCGAGAAAGGCCGACCCCGTCGTCACCACGGCGCAGCCGGACGCGATCGCGTCGAAGATGCGCTCGTGCCCGCCGCTGCGCAGCGTGGGCGTGTGGTTCAGCAACACCTTCGCGCGAGCCATCGTCTGCAAGACTTCCGCGTAGGGCAGGGGGGGATGCAGGTGAATGTTGTCCGGCAACCCGGCCCCGTCCCACGGGCCGGCGCCGTAGACATGAACGGGCGCACTCCCGATCCCGCGCAGCAGGTTCGCGCGTCCGAGGAACCGGCGATACATATCGAGGGGTGGAAACAGCGTTTCCACCATCTTCACGGCTTCGAGCCCCTTACAGCCGATCCCGGCCAGCAACTGCAGCAGGCCGAGCTCGGCCGCCGCCGAATCGTCGCAGGCGAATCGGCGCAGGAATGCCTCGACCATGGGCCAGAGCCGGCCGGCCTCCTCCCGAACGCGCTCGAAGAGGGCGCCCGGGTCCTCCAGCGACCCGAAGAAGACGACGTCCAGATCGCGCCCGCGCCAGTCGGGCGGTACGGGCCGCGGAAGCACCGTCGCATGCGGCAGATGGTGGACGTGCGCGAAACCGTACGCCTGGCGCGCGAATTCCAGCCAGTTGCGGTCCACGCTCCCGACCACGCACCGCTCCTTGTTCACCCGGATCCCGACGGCGTCGGAATGAAAGAAGGCGTTGTGGTAGATCGGGTGGTCCACCAGCCAGGCCAGGTGGTGGATCGGCTCCGTCCGCGGGTTCCAAGCCCGAACCAGGTTGAATCCGAGACTGATCAGCCCGTCTTCGCCGGCCGACGTCTCCAGGTCCGCGATCGGAATGACGTCGGCCCGCACATGCCTCTCGCGAAAGGCTTCTGCCAGGGCCGTCTGCCAATGCCGCCACACGTCATAGCGGCTTTCCCCGGCCAGGATCTTCACCGTGTTCAGCATCGGTTCGGCGCCTCGATTCGGGTGGGTCGGAGTTGACGAGACTATATGGACGGCCGACAGCGTTGGCAAGGAGAAGAGCCGGCAGACTTGCCCGCGAAAGATCGCCAAAAAGGCGCGAAAAGGGAAGCTCCCGGGCCAGGTGGATGGCGTGCTGAGCTTGCGCAGAGATGTTTGCGGGAATCGGGCAGAAGGAGGGCGCCTAACCAGCCGGAATCGAGGGCGTCTCAAAACAGGCGGAAGAGCACGCCCCAGGCGGCGGTCAGGGAGTGGGCGACCTGGTCGCCCGCCCGCCACATCAGATCGCCGACCGGGCTGACGAAGATGACAATGAGCACAAACATGGAGATCCCCTGCGCGCGGCGCGGATCGAGCCGCCGCATGGCCGGCACGACATGCTTGTACACCGACCAGCCGTCCAGGATCGGGACGGGCATCATGTTCAGGATGAACAGCACCGCGTTGGCCCGCGCGCCGAACCAGAAGAAGCGCGCGGCTATCCCGTATCCCGCCAGATGCCCGGCCGTCGCGCAGGCCAGCGCGAACGCCGTACACAGAATGAGATTGGCGGCCGGGCCCGAAAGCGACACAATGGCGTCGCCGGCCCGGTGCCGAAGCCGGCTCGGATTCACGGGGACCATGCCCCAGGCGATCCCGATCAGGAACAGCATGACCAGCGACACCGGGCCCATCTGCACCACGGGATTGAGAGACAGGTGCCCGCGGCTCGCCGCCGTGTCGTCGCCGAGCCGCAGCGCGGTGTAAGCATGGGCAAATTCATGAACGCAGATCGAGAACGCCACGATGATGACCCAGGAGAAATAGTAGAAGGGCCGCTTGATCGCAAGATTGACGAACAGGTCCGTCACAAGCGCGTGGCTCCGGTCGATGGTCAATCGTCAATCGTCAATCGTCAATCGTCAATCGTCAATCGTGGAGTGTCGGGCGCGTGGGAGGGGAAGTCAAGAGTGGATTCCGAAGAAAAAACCCCGGTTCGCCGAACGGGCGTAGGGCCGCCGCCCCACCGCTGCTCTTACTTGTAGTCTTACTCGTGGTCTCTGCTCGAATTCGGCCGGGTTTGCGAGTTGAGACTACGAGTAAGATCGCCGAAACAGGGCCAGCGTCCTACCATCGGCCTTTTTCAACGGACTCAAGAGTGAAGCTTGGCGAAGCGGGGAGGGGGAGATGAGCTGGATATCGGAATCGGCGCAGGGCGTTGTCGTGAGCTGCCGCGTCGTACCGCGCGCGGCCAGGAATGAGATACAGGGGTTGCTCGGCGAGGCGCTGAAGGTCCGGCTTCAGGCCCCGCCGGTCGAGGGGAAGGCCAACGAAGCGCTGGTGAAGTTCTTGGCCAAGACGCTGGGCGTGCCGCCCCGGGCCGTCGCCATCCTCAGCGGGCACACCGGCCGGAACAAACGCGTTCTGCTGACAGGGCTGACGGAGTCGGCCGTACGCCGGCGCCTGGCGGGGACTGTTTAGAGGTCCAACTTCGAGCAAGTTGCCGTTGAATTCGCGTTTATTCGCGTCCATTCGCGGTCCATGTCTCGGGCTACAGCCCGAACAGGCGCTGGGCGTTGCGGGTCGTCATCTCGGCGATGGCTTCCGGCGTGCAGCCTCTGATTTCCGCCAGGACCTCGGCTACGCGCCGGACGTACGCCGGCTCGTTCGGCCTGCCGCGGTACGGCTCCGGCGCGAGCAGCGGCGAATCGGTTTCGATCAGGAGCCGCTCGTCCGGTATCGCGGCCGCCACGCGACGGAGCGCTTCCGCCTTCTTGAAGGTAAGGATCCCGCTGAAGCTGACGGCGAGGCCGAGTTCGAGGAGGTTCCGCGCGAACGGCGCGCTGCCGGTGAAGCAGTGCAGCACGCCGATTCGCCCCGGCTTGCCCGGCCAGCACGCGGCGTGCGTTTCGAGCAGCGCGAGGGTTGCCGTCTCCGCATCGCGGCTGTGGACGATGGCCGGCAGCCGTCTTCGGCGCGCCAGCGCGAGCATGTCCCCCATCAGCGCCCGTTGTGCGTCGGCCGTCTCCGGATGGTAATGAAAGTCCAACCCGATTTCGCCGACGGCGACCACCTCTTCGGCCGCGGCCAGGCTTTCGAGCTCGTCGAGCGGGCACGATGACGCCGCCTGGTCCCGGTCATAGCCGACGGCGGCGTAGAGGCGCCCCGGGAAGCGCCGGGCCAGCGCGACCGCCCGCGTGTTGGCGGGCCCGGATCCGCCGACCGCGACCATACGCGCGACGCCCGCGCCGGAGGCGCGATCGAGGACGGCTTCAAGCGCCGCCTGCGTCTCCCATGCGTCAAAATGGACGTGCGTGTCGGTCAAGCTCATAACGGCTCTCCGTCCCCGTCAAAGAGTCATCGCAACGCAAGAGTGGAAGGCTGGAAGAATGGAAGGATGTGAGAATGGAACCGGATGGCGTCGCGCCGTCCTCCAATCCTCCCATCTTCCACCCTTCCACGCTTCCAGTCTTCCATTCTTGCGCTCACCTCTTGTACAGGTCCGCGACAATGCTCGTGACGCGCAACGGGTGGCCTCTCTGCACCTGCAGGTCGATCCGCCTGACGAACCCGGCGCGGGAGACGACGAACAGAACGTCTCGAATCAGCCCGACGCAGCGCGGCCCGAATCCGGCCCGGCGGCAGCGCCGGTCGTTATCGGGGGTTCTGCGCACCATGCCGAGCGAGTAATCGACGGGTTCCTGCACGAACGTGTCGCCGTCCCAGTAGTGATAGAACGTGTGCCGGGCGAATGGCGACGACTCGACCAGCGCCTTCATCAGCGGATAGGTGGGCAGCGTCAGATGGTTCCCGTGTTTGGGATCGCGGCCCCGCCTCAGATATCGACGGGTCTTGGGATTGGCGTAGTCGGGCACCGCCAGGCGCATCAGCCCGTCCGGCTTGAGGACCCGGCAGCATTCCGTCAGAAGGGCGGCAATCGCGGCCCGGTCCAGATGCTCCAGGAAGTGTTCGGTGAGGATTCGTGTGACCGAGCCGTCCGGCAGCGGGATAGGCTGTCTCAGATCGTGGCGGACAGCCCACGGCTGCGCGGCCGCGAGGTCCACGGCGATGTAGTGCGCGTAGGGCGCGTTCGGATGGCAGTCGCCGTTGCCGCCGAGATTCAGGTAGACAGGCTCGTGTTCGAGAACGTCCGTCCAGTTCATGATGACTCGCGCCGCCGCGCCGCCCGATTGAGAGCTTCCAGCGGATGAATGGACGGCAGCGGATGTTGCGGAGAGGTTTCCAGCGGATGAATGGACGGCAGCGGATGTTGCGGAGAGGTTTC
>JAFGHX010000354.1 GCA_016929905.1 Kiritimatiellia bacterium | reverse complement strand
CGTAGCTTCGAGACAGACGGCCGGGGCTGGCTCGAAATCTTCTCCGTCAATCTGTTGGCGGCCGGTGCTGCGTGCGGCCGGCTTCGATCGCAATCTCACTCGTCATCTCTGATCGTGGCGAAGCCAGGCGTTGGTTGGGTTCCCGCTCCGCGATGGATGGGCGATTACGAGTGCGACTACGACCGGCGGAATCTCGAGTTCTTGTGCCGGCAACGAGACTGTCGAAAGAGAGGCATCCGGTGCCCGCCAGACGGCTCGCGAGACGCTCGCCCTCCATTTTGTGCGCGATATCACTGCGGTTCGCCAGTTGCCGCGATACGGCTGTGCCGGCAGATTAGGGCGAAAGATTAGGGCGAAAGATTAGGGCGAGAGAGTAGCGCGCAAGATCAGGGGGGCATCAGTGAGATCCTTGTCTGCCGCCTTAATCTTTCACCCTGATCTTTCGCCTTAATCTCTGCTCGCGCCGCGAACCAACCCTCCTCACCCGCCGGACCAACCTTCGGGAGCATGCCCTCTCATCTGCCAGAAGAGGGCGCTCACGCGCCGCGGTACGCCGTCGCGTCGAGCCGCCGGTTTCGGCGCGAGGTGGGGGCGGTTCAGCAGGCCCGAAACGTGGCGAATTTCAGAGGGAATTCGCCCCGCTCACTGGGGAAACGGGGGAACCACGCCATCGGCTCACATTCCATCATGCTCGTAATCATTCTCTCCGTTCTGATCTGACGTTCCGAACGACCAGTATTTCGGAACCGCGATTCTCTCGCCATTTCCGCGGCTCGGGCCCGTCTCGGGGCCCGGGCTTGGGGGCGGCTGCACAGCCGTTGCGAGCGCGCGTCGCGGTTATTTCAGCATGGCCTTGATCCGCTCGGCGTAGAGCGGGCGGTGCAGGTAGCTCAGGCTGGTGCCGCCGGGATCTTCCTTCCACTCGATCTGCAGCTTGAGCAGTCCGTCGAACGGCTGGGTCCACTCGGCGACACCGAACGTGCCGGTGCCCGGCGGCGGCGGGTTGGCGGGTCCGTATGCTTTTTCGAAGACCGCTTCAAGCGCGGCGAAGACATCGGCCGCGGTTTCGCGCGTGGCGGTGGTGACCAGCACGATTTTGTAGAGCCGGTCTTGATGGTAGGTGAGCAGTGTCTCGGCGATCGAGGCGTCTTGCCACAGGGAGCCCTTGAATTGCAGGTTGACGGGGGTATCCACGGCCGGCGCGATCCCGCGCGCGGCAAACGCCTCGCGCGCCGCCGCGGCGCCCTGCCCCATGACGAGCGGGCCGATCGCCGCCCGGCGGTCCGGGCCGTTGCCCGAGATCACGGGGACAATGTCGTTGGCCGGTTCCGCGGCGGCGACCGCCGCCGCGGCGAGCAGCGCGAGCAGCGCGAACGGACGCAGTCGAATTGCGGCTTTTCGCTTCATCACGGTCAGTCCTCCATCGAGGCGCCGGTGTTCGCGCGCAGCCGATCCGCTTCAGGCGGAAGACCCTGCGCTGCCCGGCGCGGCAGCGCCCCCCCCGCAAGGCCGCGCCGGGTTCAACCCTGCGCGCAGGAGCGAGCGCGGCCCTCTCAATTCCCGCCGCGCGGCAGCGACAGCGGGCTGCGCGGCTGAGTGAGCACGTACGCCAGCAGGTTCTGGGTGAACCGCGTGGCGATGGGGTCCTTGCCATACCGATCGGTGACGTTGAACTGCGAGAGCACAATTTCGCCGTTGCCGACGGCATAGGCGGCTGCGGCCATCCGCCACGCCTTGTTGCCGCCCTTCCGCCATTCCGCCATCACTTTGCCCATGGCCAGCAGTCCTTCGTCGAGCGGGTAGAGCCCCTGCCGGAACAGGAGCCCCTGGTCGCCGTTCCAATCGTCGAATTGGCCGGGCTCCAGCCCCGTGAAGACGGGATGCTCGGCGATCGGGACCTGCGCGAACGACATACCTCTGGTGTCGTGCACCGCGAGGCCGGGCAGGAACGGGATCTTGCCCGCCTTCTGTTCAAAGCAGAGCAGGCGGCCGCCGGCCTCGACCCAACGCGAGATTTCCGCGCTGCTCTCGGCCGCTTGCTCGTCCAGCGCGTTGCGGCCGAACACGAGGAACCGGAACTGCCCGAGCTTCCCGAAATCCGGGATGGGGGTGAACGGGACGCCCAGTTTCCGCAGAATTTCGGCCGTGTTGGCCGGCGCCTGCCCGTTCCCGTCGTGCGGGCGCGCGGGTTCGCGGAGCGCCACCGCGCCGCCGGGCCGGATCCGGCCGAGGAAGAACTCGCGGCCGGCCACAAACAGGTCATGGTAGTTGTCCGCCAGCCGTTTGCCGGCGGCGTCGAGCAGGTAGAGTTCCACCCGGCACTTCGAGGTGGGCATGCCCGGCGGCAGGGCGATGCGGATGGGGATCTTCTGGTGCAGCTGTGCCGGCAGCTCGCCCTGCCAGACCTGCTGCGCATGGCACAGCGTACCGCGCGCATCCCGCAACTGACAGACCGCGCGGACGCTGCGCCAGGCGGCGGGCGAATCGTTCAGGATGTGGCACTCCGCCTGCCACGTCTCGCCGGCCGCGGCGTATCGGGCGTAGAGGCCCAAGCCGACGTACTGGGGACCGTACGCGCGCTTGTAGACATAGAAGACCGGCGGCTTGGCGTTCTCCCTTTGCGAGTCGTCCACCGGATTGGGCACGCCCAGGTACTGGGCCGCGGCAGACAGCACGTTATGGCGTTTATGGAAGACGATCTCATTGGCGCCGTAGTTCATATGTGCGCCATCCAGATGCGTGCCGAGGCAGCGGAACAGGTCGAGGAACCGCTTGGACCGCTGCGCGCCGAGTTCCAGCATGTCGGCGGGCGCGCTCACGTAGGTCTTGAAGTCGGCCCAGGCGGCGCCCCATCCGCGCAGGTACCCGCCGATCTCGGGGACTTCGGACTCTGCGAACTCGATGTACTTGCGCTTCTCGGCAGGCCCCCACGGCGCGATCGCGTACAGGTCTGCGATCTGCTTGGTGACCGCGCGGTATCGCACGAAATCGGCGCCGAACCCGTACTCGCAGTTCATGACGGGCATGACGCCGAGCTTCTGGTGTGCCGCCGCCTCGAACTCCAGGGTCTCCGGCACCAGGTCGCGGTAGGACCCTTCATCGTTGCCCGGGTACGCGTGGGTATCCGCGAAATCCATCTTTTCCATGACGGGCATCTCGCCGAAACACCACATACTGGGCCGGCCCGAAGACGAACTGCGCGGCCGGCGCTGCAGATCGATCTCGCCGAGCAGGTTGTACGACTCGTCGAGCACCGGGACCAACTCGATATCGTGGTTGTAGAGCTCGTTGCCGCCGAAATCCCACAGGACGCAGGCGGCCCGGTTGTGCACGTGCTGGACCCAGGCCGTATACTCGGCCTTTCGGCGCGCCATTTTCGCCGGATCCGTGAGTTCCTTGCCGGTATAGTGGTACTCGTCATAGACCATCATGCCCATCTCGTCGCAGAGATGGTAGGTGGTGGTCGGCAGCAGGCCGAACCAGCCGTTGTGCGGCCGGACGAAATTCACGTTCGCCTGGCGCAGGCAGGCGAGCAGTTCCCGGGTGCCGCGGGCCGGCTTGTCGGGCCGGCCTTTCAGCCCGTCGGCCGACGTGCCCATCAGCTTGATCCGGTTGCCGTTGAGCTGGAAATCCGGGCCCTTGACCTCGAAGGTGCGGAACCCGATCCGGTCGCCGGCCACGTCCCGATCGCCGGCGCTGACGCGCAGCAGATACAGGTTCGGGTCTTCAGGCGTCCACAACCGCGCGCCGGGTGCCGCGACCTGCAGGTCCAGCACCGACCGGCCGGCGGGGACTCTGTGCGGGCCCAGCGGCAGGGACAGGGGCACTCCGCCGCCCGCGCGGCCGGCGGGCGTCAGGCTGAGCGAGAAAGGCCGGGTCTGTTCCGGCTCGTACGAGACCAGGTGCAGGCGCAGCCGCAGCGCGGGCGGCGCCACGTCGGTGGCGACGAGCAGCGTCTCGGCGTAGAGGGGCGGCACGCCGATCAGCCGCACGGGCGCCCAGAGTGCGTCACGGTCCTTGCGGCGCCAGTCGCGATTCGGCAATCCGACCCGCACCGCCAGCGCGTTGTCGTCCGGCGCCAGCAGCCCGGTGATATCGAAGGTGAACGGCGCATCCCCGTGCATCCTTGTTCCGAGCGACTGGCCGTTGAGCCATGCGTCGGCATACTTCTTGACGCTCTCGAACCGGATCAGAACCCGCCAGCCGTCCTTCTGCAGGGCATTCCAGCCGGCGGGCAGGTTGAACGCCCGCCGATACCAGGCGACACCGATGAACTTGTCCAGCCAATGCTTGCCGCTGCTCGGCCCCGCCCGTTTCCCCTGCGGGAACGCGCCGGGTATCGCCACGTCTTCCCAGCCGGTCGTGGCCAGGTCCCCGGCACTGTATCCCGCCCGGGTTCCCGGATCCTGCTCGAAATCCGCGCCCTTTTCGATCGGGTAATACATCGCTTTCCAGGTGCCGCTCAGGTCGAGCTTCTTCCAGCTTTCCGGCCAGAAGTCCAGGATGAACTCGTCCGGTCCGTCCAGGATCCCCTGTGGATGCTCGAACGCCGCGTATCGCGGCTCATCCGGCAGCCGGAGTTCGTCCTGGCCGTTCCGGACAGCCAGAGCGCCGACGCCCGCCGCGCCGGCCCCGAGCATGGCGGCAATCGCCGCCGCCTTCAATCCGCTCTTCCATTGCATCATGTGGATAACCTCCCTTGCCAATCGCGACACTTCTGCGGAGGCCGCCCCGGCCGCGTGCATGCCGCCGCGCCAGGCGGCGGCGTGCACGGCATCGCACAGCTCGATCGAAGCGGCCGCCTCCGTCGTACGCGCCGTCAGCCAGGAGGCCAGCAGGGCGGACGGCACGGCCACGCCGCGGGCCGCCAGAGCGCCGCGCAGCCGCTGGAGTCCGTCCCGGATGCGGTTCTGGATGGTGTTCACGTGGACCCGCGTCTCCGCGGCCACCTGTTTCTGCGTCTTGCCCGCCAGGTAGTGCGCCACCAGCGCGTCGCGCATGCGGCCGGGCAGGCTCGCCATGGCCCTGTCCAGCTCCGGAGCCAGCTCTTCCCAACTGGCCGAGCGGTCCGCGCCGTGCTCCCGCACCGCGTCCTGTTCGCGCCGCGCCTGGCGGCGGCGCCGCCGCTCGATGTTGGCCGCCACGTTCCCCGCCACGCGCCATAACCATGAACTGAGCATCTCCGCTCTCCTGATCCGCGCCGCGCGTCTGGCCAGCACGACGAACGTCGCCTGGCACGCATCCTCGGCCAGATGATGATCGCGCAGGCGCCGGTACGCTGCACTGTAGACCATCGGCCCGTAGTGCTCCACGATCTGCCGGAAGGCCCCTTCGGACCCATCCCGCACATAGGCCGCCAGCCACCCGCCGTCCACCCTGTCCCGCGCTTCGTCATGCTGCATGTCCGGCCCTGCCTCCGTGGTCTGAGACATCACTATATACATCTCCACCGGAAACCCAAACCCACAATTCCTGCGCCTCTTTTTGGTGCAGATGCGGAATACACCCGCCCCCCCACGCCATTAAGGCGGCGCACATTCAAGCATTCTCGTAGTCAATTCTCGTAATCAACTCTCGAAAGACCACCCGACGGCGGGAGTCTCGATTGCTGATTGCGGGAGTTGTGGCGAGAGTGATTATGAGAATTGACTGCGAGGGCGATTGCGAGAGTGATTATGAGAGTGATGGCGAGCATGATCATGAGTGCTGATTCTCTGCGTGCCTGCCCGGCGACTCCCGGCTTCCCGCTCGCCGGGTTCGGAGTGCGTCGTCAATCGTCCCGGAACGTTTGGTGTTCTTTCTGGTGGAGGGCGAGGCTGCGCCGAGCCGCCCGCCAGTCGACGACTTGCCTGTGGACTCGGCTCGGCACAGCCTTCCGCCGCGGGCGGACAGGCAGCCCTCCATTGGAAGGGCGTTCGACTCTCGCCAGGGAGTCATCTCCGTCGGCCTTGCGCGAGGAACGATTTCTATGCGTAGCTTCGAGACAGACGGCCGGGGCTGGCACGAAAGCTCCTCCGTCAATCTGTTGGCGGCCGGTGTTGCGTGCGGCCGTCGCCGATCGTAATCGCACTCGTCATCTCTGATCGTGGCCGTGCCCGACGACTTGTCGCCATAGCTCGCAGAGCGACGGCGGAAGCCACGCGGCACAAGGGCGAAGTCGTGGCGGAGCCAGGCATTGGTTGAGTTCCCGCTCCGCGATGGATGGGAGATTACGAGTGCGATTAGGATCTGCGAAGGCTCGAGTGCTTGTGCCGGCAACGAGTGTGTCGAAAGAGAGCCATCCGGTGCCCCCAGACGGCTCGCGAGACGCTCGCCCTCCATTTTGCGCACAATATCGTATGCTTGGAGGGCGAGCGTCTCGCGAGCCGCCTTTTTCGACAGGCTCAACGAGGGCGCTCACGCGCGAAAGGAAGACCGGTCTACGATAACGGCGCGATTCAGAACTCAATCATTCGGATCGCCGAACACCGGCATTCAGGAATTGCCACAAGACTTTCTTGTCGCATTGCGGGGTTGTGTCGTCTATACATACCCGCATGAAAGATCGGAACACAAATCATGACGATGCGGGGCAGGAGCTGCGGCTGCTGTCGCCGGAAGATGGGGCCGAGCTGCGCACGAACACGCCCGCGCTGGTCTGGGCGGGTGGCGCGGCGGATGCGTACGAGGTCTGGCTGAACGGCGTGAAGGTGGAGACCGTCGCCGGCGACCGGGACCGCGCCTGGCCGTTCCCGCTCTCGTTCGGCGCGCAGCGCTGGTTCATCCGCGCGCGACGGGGCGGCGCGACGGTGGACAGCGCGGAACGCTCGTTCGTGGTGACGGACGGGCCGGTCGGCGCCGTGCCGCGCGACGCGACGCTGCTGCGCGAGGGGTGGCGGGTGCAATCCGCGGCGCTGGCGACGGCGGCGCCGGATCGGATTTCGGCGGTCTCCTTCGAGCCCGCCGGCTGGCACGCGACCTCGGTGCCGACCACGGTGCTCTCGGTGCTGGTCCGCAACGGCTGCTATCCGAACCCGTACGTCGGCCTGAACAACATGCGGATCCCGGACATGAACGACGCGTTCAACGCCAAACACGACCTGCTGCCATACAGCCATCTGCCGGGCCGCAACCCGTGGGCTGCGCCCTACTGGTTCCGTACGGTCTTCACGTACGCGCCCGAACCGGGCGCGCTGACCTCGCTCTGCATCAACGAACTGAACTACAAGGCCGATATCTGGCTGAACGGCATGCCGGTCGCCGGTTCCGCGCAGGTTGTCGGGATGGATCGGCGGTTCGCATTCGATGTGAGCGCGCACTTGCAGGAGGGCGAGAATTGCCTGGCGCTGCTGGTCTACCCGCCGGACGTGCCCGGCGAGCCGGCGCCGCCGACGCTGGAGGTGATGGCGCCGCGCGGCCGGAACATGGGCGCGGACGGCGCGATTGCGCGGAGCTACACGAAATGGGACAGCATCGGCTGGGACTGGATCCCGGCCGTGCACGATCGCGACATGGGCATCACCGAAGACGTGTTCCTGGCCACGCGCGCGCCCGTTCGCATCGAAGACGTCTTTGTGAAGGCCGCGTTCGCCGGAGCGGCAGCGGAATCGGCCGACCTGACCGTGTGCGTGCGGGTCCGCAACGAATCCGGCGCGCCGCTGCAGGGCACGCTCAAGGGCACGATCACGCCGGAATCCGGCACGCCCGTCGCCCGGTTCGAGGCGCCCGCAGCGGTCGGCCCGGCCGCCACCGTCGAGCTGCGGCTCTCGCCGGAGTCCGGCGTGCAGGCGCTGCACATCCAGCGGCCGGCCCTGTGGTGGCCGGTGAATTACGGGGCGCCGCATCTGTACGAGTTGACGCTCGCGCTCGAGCGTGACGGCGAGCAGGCGGACGTGTGCAAGACGCCGTTCGGGATCCGCAAGACCGAGACGCGCATCGGCGAGCACGAGCGCGTGTTCGAGATCAACGACCGGCCGGTCTATGTGCGGGCGGGCAACTGGGTGCAGGACATGATGCTGAGCTGGACCGCGCGCCGGCTCGAGCAGGAGATCCGGTTCGCCGCGCAGTCGAACCTGAACATGCTGCGGGTCTGGGGCCCGACGGGCGTGCCGCCAACCGCCTTCTTCGCCGCGGCCGACCGCTACGGCGTCATGATCTGGCAGGATTTCCTGAACGACCATTCGGGCACGAACGGCAACGCCCCGGAGCTGCGGCCCGACCCGGCCCTGTACAAGACGTGCACGATCGACGTGATCGAGCGGCTGCGGAACCATCCGAGCCTGATCTTCTGGTGCGGCGGGAACGAGGGCCCGAACCCGTACGAAGAGCTGATCGTCGGCGAACTGCTCCCGCAGTACGACGGGAGCCGGTTCTATCTGAAACGGTCGGACGGCGACGGGCTGCACGGGCACGGCCCGTACCACACGCTGCGGCCCGACGCGTATTTCACCGACGAGAAGATTCCCGGCTTCAACAGCGAGATCGGGCCGAGCGGCGTGCCGCCCGTCGAGAGCCTGCGCAAGTTCCTGCCGGAGCTGGGCAAGACCTGGAAGCCCGACTATTTCCCGCTCTACGCGGACTGGGGCTATCACGACGCCGTGAGCCGGCCGAACCCGAGAGACATGCGCCGGTACGTGTTCCACGACGAGATCATGCGGAAAGACTACGGGATCCCGGACCCGGCCGACCCGGCCGCGCTCGCCGGGTTCGGCAAGGTGGCCGAGCTGGTGAACTACGACGCGTATCGCGCGGCGATCGAAGCGGTGAACCGCGACCTGTGGCGCGGGTCGAGCGGGTTCGCGCTGTGGAAGTACAATTCGGCGTGGCCCAGCGTCGTGTGGCAGATCTTCGATTGGTACCAGATGCCGAACGCGGGGTTCTACGGCACGCAGTGCGCGTGCCGGCCGGTCCACGTCCAGTTCAACCGGGACCGGCGCACGGTCTCGGTGCTGAACACGACCGCGACCGAGCTGGTGGACCACACGCTCACGGCCGCGGTCTACGACACGGCCATGCGGGTCCAGGCCGAGCGGAAGAAACGGGTGCACGTGCAGGCGAACCATGTGCTCGAGACGAGCATGCGGATCGCGCCGTGCAGAGCGGCGCCGTACTTTCTTGTGCTCGGTCTCGCCGATGCGGCCGGCAGGGTGGTCGCCTCGAACTTCTACTGGCTGCACGCCCAGAATGATTTCAGGGCGCTGCGCGAGCTGCCCGAGGTCGCGCTGGAGGTCAGCGCCGCGGCGCGGGAGACGGCCGACGAGCTGGTGGTCGACGTCACGCTGACGAATCCGGGCGAGCAGCTCGCGTTCTTCACGCAGCTCGCACTGCGCGACAGCGTGACGGGCGAGCCGGTTCAGCCCGTGTACTGGGACAGCAACGCGCTCTCGCTGCTGCCGGGCGCCACGTGTTCGACGCGGGTCCGCGCGGACCGGGCGGACCTGTTGCACGCGCCCGTTGTGCACGTGAGCGGGTGGAATGTGGCGGAATGCGAGGTTGGGGTGTGAAATTGGAAACTGGAAACTGGAAACTGGAAACTAGAAATTGGAAACTGGAAACTGGAAACTGGAAACTGGAAATTGGAAACTGGAAACGGTTCCGTGCGTTCCTGATCAGGGGCAAAATGATCATTTTTCCGGGGCAGAGGGGCTTGTCCCTTGGTTGCTCTGCCTGATTATTTTGCCCGCGGATTATTTTGCTGAACGGGCCCGGAAGACGTAGGTTCGACCTCGTCATATCCGGCGCCGCGCAGCGCCGGGGGCTCCCCTGACCTGAAACTTCCCCGAGTTTCCTCGAGAACTCGCTCGAAAACTTGCTCGAGAACCCCCGCCGCAGCGGCGGGATCGACAGAGCTTACGACCCGCCTTCGCCCAGCGCTTCGGCGGGCGCAGCCCGCCTTCGCCCAGCGCTTCGGCGGGCGCAGCCCGCCTTCGCCCAGCGCTTCGG
>JAFGHX010000353.1 GCA_016929905.1 Kiritimatiellia bacterium | reverse complement strand
GGTTCGAAGGACGTTCAGAAGAGCGCCGAGAATACAAGCATGCCGGCTGAGGCGCGATGGGAGGTCCTCAAGCTGCTGCCGCCGGGCGAGACGTATTTCCTGTGGCTGGACAATGCCGACCACTTCTGCTTCGCGGACAATCCGAAGGCCTGGTTGTTGCCTTCCCGGGCCCGAGCGGATGCCCAGCGCATCACGCGGGCCATGACGCTCCTCTTAAGTGATCACTATCTGAAACAGAAGCCGGAAGCCAAGAGCCGGCTCAACGGGTCGTATGCGAACACACTGTGCGGCCGGGTCATAACGAACGTCACCTGGCTCACGCCATGGACACCCGCACCCGCGTCGCGCAAGACGGGCGAAACGCGGGAGGGATCGCTCACGCACGACGGCCTGACCCGGACCTACCGCCTCTACATCCCCGCCTCGCGTGACGAGGCGGTCCCGGCGCCGTTGCTCATGGCGCTGCACGGCGGGCTCGGCGACGCCGAGCGCATGGAGCAGCTCACGCAGCGCACGTTCAACGCATTGGCCGATCGGGACGGATTCGTCGTGGTCTATCCGGAGGGCATCGAACGGCACTGGAACGACGGCAGGCGCAACGTGAGCTACCGCGCACACAAGGAGAAGATAGACGACGTCGGCTTCCTCTGCGCGCTGATCGATCGGCTTGTGTCGGAGTGGAATGCCGATCCGGCCCGGATCTACATGACGGGCGCGTCCAACGGTGCGATGCTGACGCAGCGCTTCGCGTTCGAGCACGCGGAGCGGGTCGCGGCCATCGCGCCGGTGATGGGCACCATTCCCCTGGACCTGGTGGGAACGTGCGAGCCGGCCGCGCCCGTGCCGGTGTTGATCATCAACGGCACGGACGACCCTTTGGTCCCCTGGGCGGGCGGCGAGATCGGCACACAGCGCCGCAAGATCGGCAAGGGGGTTTCGATTCCCGAGGCCGTTCAGTTCTGGGCGACCCGCAACGGCTGCGCCGCCCAGCCGGAGACCGCGCTGTTGCCCGACGCCTGCCCGGAGGACGGCACCCGGGTCAAACGCGATATCTACCGCGCCCGAACCGGCGACGCCGACGCGGTCCTCTACACCATCGAAGGCGGCGGCCACACGTGGCCCGGCGGCTGGCAGTACCTGTCGGAGCGGCTGGTCGGCCGGACCTGCCGGGACATCGACGCATGCGAGCTCATCTGGGCCTTCTTCAGGGGGCATTCCCGGGCCGGGGTCGTGGTCCCGCGCGCAGGCACGCGAGGGCCCGCACGCGTGAGGACACGGACGCCGTTCGGCAAGAGTGTCGACTGAACGGCGCGGTGCATGGTCTCCGACAGCGCCTGGAGCCCCGACGGCAAGACCATCGTGGCGGCCGTCGCCTTGAACCCCTGAACCGGCTCCAATTCGACTGGACAGACCCGGCGCCTGGTGGCAGATTAGCCCGATGTCACGCGAGAAGATCGTCATCCTGGATTTCGGCGCGCAGTACAACCAGCTTATCGCGCGCCGCGTGCGTGAGCAGAACGTATACTGCGAACTCGTCCCCTATGACACGCCCGTCGCCAAGCTGCGCGGGCGGAAACCGAAGGGCATCATCCTCACCGGCGGCCCGTCGAGCGTATTCGATCAGGGCGCGCCGCACTGCGACCCCGCCGTTTTCGCGCTCGGCGTCCCGGTTCTCGGCATCTGCTACGGCACGCAGTTGATGGCGCACCTGCTGGGCGGGGCCGTCGCCAAGGCCAAGGCGGCGGAATACGGACACGCCTCGATCCGGATCGCCCGCGGCTCGAAGCTGTTCCGCGGCCTGAGCGGCGAGATGCCCGTCTGGATGAGCCACGGCGACCAGGTCTCGAAGCTGCCGGACGGGTTCGCCGTTCTGGCCAAGACCGACACGTGCCCCGTCGCCGCGATGGGCGACACCAAGCGGCACCTCTACGGCGTGCAGTTTCATCCGGAAGTCGTGCACACGCCCTGGGGCGGCGATCTGTTCGCCAACTTCCTGCACCGCATCTGCGGCTGCGGCCGGAACTGGACGATGGCCAGTTTCGTGACGGAAGCGACGGAGGCCATCCGGCAGGAGGTCGGCGACGGCCGCGTGCTGTGCGGGCTGAGCGGCGGCGTCGACTCCTCGGTGGTGGCGACGCTGCTGCACAATGCGATCGGCGACCGGCTCCAATGCGTGTTCGTGAACAACGGGTGCCTGCGCGAGGGCGAGGCCGAGCAGGTGGTGCGGGTATTCGGCGATGAATTCAACATGAACCTGCACTACGCCGATGCCACCGACGAGTTCCTCGCCGCCCTGAACGGCGTGGCGGACCCGGAACGGAAACGCAAGATCATCGGGCACAAGTTCATCGACGTGTTTGCCGCCGAGGCGCGCAAGCTCGGCACGATCCACTACCTGGCGCAGGGCACGCTGTACCCGGACGTCATCGAAAGCGTGTCGGCCAAAGGCGGGCCCAGCTCGGTGATCAAGAGCCATCACAACGTCGGCGGGCTGCCCAAAGACCTGAAATTCAAGCTGATCGAGCCGCTGCGCGACCTGTTCAAGGACGAGGTCCGCCGCGTCGGGCTCGAACTGGGGCTGCCGTCCTCGATCGTCTACCGCCAGCCGTTTCCCGGCCCCGGCCTCGCGGTCCGGCTCGTCGGCCCGGTGACCGCCGAGCGGCTCGCGATCCTGCGCGCCGCCGACCAACGCGTGCGCGAGGAGCTCGACCCGCACCAGCACACGCTCAGGCTCTGGCAGTGGTTCGCCGTGCTGCTCCCCGTTCAGAGTGTCGGGGTGATGGGCGACGCGCGCACCTACGAATACACCGTCTCCCTGCGCGTCATCACCAGTGAGGACGGCATGACCGCCGACTGGGCCAAGCTCCCGCACGAGCTGCTCGGCCGCATCTCCAACCGCATCATCAACGAGGTCAAGGGCGTCAACCGCGTCCTGTACGACATCAGCTCCAAGCCGCCGGCCACGATCGAGTGGGAATGACGCGATTGCCGCGGCGGCAACCGCGGCATGGGCGGGCGCCGATAGTAGAAGCGGCGTCCCGCCGCTTCCCCCGGGCCGAAGGGCCGCCCCTTCGCCGACACATCGTGTCGGCGGGGGGCAAGAGCCGAGACGGCTCTTCTACACTCACAGCGCCCCGGTGATCTTTCCCGCGAACGCCTGCATTTCGGCGGGGCCGTCGTATTTCTTCGGGGTCCAGCTAAAGGAATGCCCGTCGGCCTCGAAACGCGGGATGACGTGGAAATGCATGTGCGGCACGATCTGATTGGCCACTCGCCCGTTGGCCTGCCCCACGTTCACGCCCTCGGCCTTCAGTCCGGCGGTCTGCGCTTCGGCGATCGTCTTGGCCACGGCGATCACCTTCTGCAGCAGCTCCACCGGCACATCCATGATGGTGGCGTAGTGCGCTTTCGGAATCACGAGCGTGTGCCCCTTGACCACCGGCCCGATATCCAGAAACGCGAGCACATCGTCGTCCTCGCAGATCTTCGTCGCCGGCAACTCGCCCGCGACAATCTTGCAGAACACGCAGTCGTCACTCATGGGGTCTCCTTACCGGTTGCTTCGCTTCATGCGGAGCTCGCACGCCATCCAAGCAGGCCGGGCGTCCTCGCCCGGCCATGGGCGGCCGAGACGGCCGCCCTACTCACAGACGCGCTGAAGCGTGCAGCTCTTTCGCAAAGTCGTTTAGTGTCAGCGCCGGCCGTCAGCATCCGCCCGCAACGAATCCGACTCGGCCGGCAGGCCGGCCGGTTGGTACGGTTCCGACTCCGACCTCCGGAGATGCCAATACCTGGCCACGACGCCGAGCAGCGCCAGGGCAAGCACGACGAACAGCGCCCAACGTTCGCGTTCCGTGAGGTAGAACCACGCCCCAATCGCGGCGCGGACCGGCGGCCATTTCTGCGCGCGCCTCTTCAGCCTGGCCCACCGGGTGGACGGCTCGGCCTCTGGCATGCGGTTCTCCTCCAGACTAGAACGTGAAAGTAGAAGCGGCGTCTCGCCGCTTCCTCCGGGCCGGAGGCCCGGTCCCCACGGCACTCTGTGCCGCCGGGGAGGAAGAGCCGGGACGGCTCTTCTACTTCGCGCGCCGCCCCGTCCTTCACGACACGACGACATTCACGAGCTTGCGCGGGACCACGATCACCTTCCGCACCGTCTTGCCTGCCGTGTATTTCTGCACGCCGGCATCCGCCTTGGCCGCCTCTTCCACCGCCGCTTGATCGGCGTCGGCCGGGACCGTGACGCGGCCGCGCACCTTGCCGTTCACCTGCACGACCATTTCCACCTGCTCGCGCGCCAGGGCGGCGGCGTCGGGCGTCGGCCACGGCACGCTCAGGATGCTCGGCTCGTGCCCGAGCTCCTGCCAGATCTCCTCCGCGAAATGCGGAGCGAACGGCGACAACAGGATGGTGATCGTTTCGACCGTCGTGCGGAAGACCGCCCGCTTCTGAGCCGGCCCGTCGGGCTCGACCTCCAGCTTCTCGAGCGCGTTGGTCAGTTCCATGATCTGCGCGATCGCCGAGTTGAAGTGAAAGCTGCCTTCCAGCCCCTGCGTGATCGTCCGGATACTCTCGTGCGTCTTGCGGTACACATCCCGCTCCGGCTCCTCCATCGCGGCAAGGTCGGGCTGGAGTCCGGCGGCCGCGTTGAGCGTGGCCTGGTTCTGGTGAACGAGCCGCCAGACCCGCCGCAGGAACCGGAACGCCCCTTCTATGCCCTGGTCGCTCCACTCGGCGTCCTTTTCCGGCGGGCCGATGAAGAGCGTGTAGAGGCGAACGGTATCGGCGCCGTATTCCCGGATCAGTTCGTCGGGGCTCACGACGTTGCCCTTGGATTTGGACATCTTGTACAGCTGCCCGTCGCGCTCGCTGCGCTTGCAGATCATGCCCTGGGTGAACAGGTGCTGGAAGGGTTCGTCGAAAGCGATCAGCCCCATGTCGCAGAGCGCCTTGGTGAAGAACCGCGCATACATGAGGTGCAGAATCGCATGCTCGATCCCGCCGATATACTGGTCGACGGGCATCCAGTTGTTGCAGGTTTGCGCGTCGAACGCCTGCGCGTCGTCCTTGGGCGAAAGGAACCGGAGGAAGTACCAGCTCGAATCGACGAACGTGTCCATCGTGTCCGTCTCGCGCCGGGCCGGCTTCCCGCATTTCGGACAGGTCGTGTTCACAAAGGCGGCGCACCGGGCCAGCGGCGACTCGCCCGTGGGCCTGAACTCGACGTCCTCCGGCAGGAGGACGGGCAGATCCTGTTCGGGGACCGGCACGGTCCCGCAGTTGCCGCAGTAGACGACGGGAATGGGTGCGCCCCAATAGCGCTGGCGACTGATCAGCCAGTCGCGCAGCCGGTAGTCCACCATGCCCCCGCCGAACCCCGTCTGCGCGGCATGTTCGGTCATCTTCGCGATGGCCGCCGCGCTCGCGAGGCCGGAGAACGGGCCCGAATCGGTCGTGACCCCATACTCGACGTAGGCGTCCGCCATCTCGGCCAGCTCCAGGTTCTTCTCCGGGTTCTGGATCGAAAGCCGGATCTCGAGGCCGTACTTCCGGGCAAAGGCCCAGTCGCGCGTGTCATGCGCGGGCACGGCCATGACCGCCCCGGTCCCGTAGTCCATCAGCACGTAGTCGGCCACCCAGAGCGGGATCTGCTCCCCGTTGTAGGGGTTGACGACGTAGCGGCCGGTAAAGACGCCGTTCTTTTCGATCGTGTCCGCCGTGCGGTCCACCTTCGTCATCCGCGCGGCCTTCGCGACGAAGGCCAGAACCGCCTCTTCCTCCGGCAGCCCCTTGATCATCTCTTTCAACGGCGGGTACTCGGGCGCGAGCACCATGTAGGTGCAGCCGTAGATGGTGTCCACCCGCGTCGTGAAACACGGAACGGCCGGCTCGCTGTCCGGCGCGCCGTCGGCGCGGGGCACGAGCCCGAAATCGACCTTCGTGCCTTCGCTGCGCCCGATCCAGTTCCGCTGCATGATCCGCACGCGCTCCGGCCAGCCGCCGAGCTTCGACAAGTCGTCCAACAAACGCTGCGCGTAGGCGGTGATCTTGAAGAACCACTGCTCGAGCGATTTCTCCGTCACCTCGCTCTCGCACCGCTCGCACTTGCCGTTCACCACCTGTTCGTTGGCCAGCACGGTCGCGCAGGACGGGCACCAGTTCACGGGCGCCTCCGCCTTGTAGGCCAGCCCCTTCTCGAACAGCTTCAGGAACAGCCATTGCGTCCACTTGTAGTAGTCGGGCAGGCAGGCGGCGATTTCGCGGTCCCAGTCGTAGCAGACGCCCCACGCATTGAGCTGCCGCTTCATCGTGGCGATGTTCTGCATCACGCTTTCCTTGGGCGGGATCCCGGACTTGATCGCGGCGTTCTCCGCCGGCAGCCCGAACGAGTCCCAGCCCATCGGCGTGAGCACGTTCATGCCGCACATCTTCTTGTAGCGCGCGACGGCGTCGCCGATAATGTAGTTGCGCCCGTGCCCCACGTGCAGCGCCGCCGACGGATAGGGAAACATCATCAGGCAGTAGAACTTGTCCGCCGTCTGCGCCGTATCCACGGCGAACAGCTTGTTCTCCGCCCAATACGCCTGCCACTTGGGCTCGATTTCGTGGAATGGGTATTTCTCTTTCATGGCCCGCCTTGCCCTGTTCATGCTCCTGCACCGTCAGCGTTTGTCGAAAGCACACCATGTTACTCCGACCGCGGGCGAGATAAAGGAAAAACGGCAGCGACCGCCGCACCATAAGCGGGCGTCCGAATCGGCGTCCGCAGGCTGAGTGACGTGGAGCGGCACGCTCCGGGCAGCACGCGATCATCAATCAAAGGCGCAACCGGTAGACCTTTTTCGGCTTGTCGAAGCGAACGGGCCGAATTCTCTTTTCGCCACACGCGTTTTCGAGACTCTTGTTCAGGTCGTGGATCAATTTGGACAGCCTTGTCAGCGTCTTCTGGTTCGGTTCTCCCTTGTCGCCCTGCCCCATGTATCCGAGTCTGCGACACAATTCGTGTGCAGGCATCTCGCGTGCATCGTTCAGAAGTTCGAGCAGCTCGAAGCGTTTTGGGGGCAAATCGGACCAAGAGCCGCCCGGCACGACCCGCACTTGGTTCCGTCCGTCGATCCTTCTCAGACGGATCTCGTAGACGGCGTCACGCTCCTTCCTGATCCTGATATCAGCCGTCCCGTCCTCGTTCTCAACGGCTATGGCTTCCACCTGAAAATCAAAGGCATCGGCATCGCCTTCGGCGAGCGCGTTGAGTATCCTGTCGAGTGCCGTCTCACCTGAGACTTGGACGCGAACACACATCTCGACATGACGGGCCCAACGGTGGTGTTGCTGCAGCTCCAGCACCTCGGCCGCCTGTTGCGCGAGCTTGCAGCGCTTCTCGGGCGTCGTGAGGATTTGGGCAAGCCCAAGAGTGCCCAGGGCGCCCAACCCGCCAATAGCAACAAGGCGGGGGCCGCTCTTCTCTTCCGGCTTCCTCTCAAGCGTATGCCGCAGAAATAGCAGGCCGTAGTCGCGGTCGCAGCGCCTGTAGCGCCCCTCCTCGGGCTCTTCAATCGCGTGTCGGTGAAAGACCGTTTTCCCGTATTGAATCTCCCTGCCCGCACCGCCGGTAGTCGGATCGCTGAATCGGCCGAACGCCTTGCCCTCGAGCTCGCCAACGGCTTTGTTGTATCGAGGGCAGGACGAACTGGGCTTGGGCCGTCCGAGGAACAGGATGTTGGTGTCTGCCTTTGCCGGTACCTCTAGGTCAGAATGAGTGGGCCTACTGGACCACGCCCTGACAAAACGGTGCGCAACGTCGCGGCGCGTGCTCAGGCAGTCGCGCAACAGGGCGTATGCAAATCCGTCCCGCAATGCCAGATCGCCGTCGATCAGCACAACAAGATCCCATGTGCGCTGCGGCTCAACCGGCACGCAGTGTTTCCAGAAGTGAACAAGCCAGTCGTAACCCGAAACGGTGTCCTCTTTCATAGCGGCCTCCTCGTTACACGCCTGCTGGCGCTTAGTAATTGTTACACAGAGTTACCCCAAACGACAATCAAAGAAGTAAACCACAAGACTATGAGTATTAATACTTTCAGTAACGACTTAATTGTTCTAGTTGTGTAATAATTACATTGACACCGTCCGTCCGGACTGCTAAGGTAGAAAGTAAATTGAGGAGGGAAGCGATGAGATGCATCGTGAACGTCACAGACTACGTAAAGAACTTGACGGAGAGAGAGAAACGCACGGTACGGCGGATGTATGACTTTGATGCCTTCCGTGCGCACTTGGAGATTCCGAGTGCTCTTGCGAAGAAGGCGCGTGAGGAGTACGGGCTAGACCCTGCTGAACTCTGCGACCAGCGCGGCGTGCGCATTCGGGATCGGTACACGTTTGACGAGACACTCTTCAACGAGACGCGGTCAAGGCGCCCGCTCGCAGGCGGGAGGTCCGGGAAGGATATTCAGAGTCTCAAGGCCTATATCCGCAACAGCAAGAAGCACTGCGATTTCTGCCGCCCCGGCGAGCTGACCGCGTACCGGCAGCTTCCCAGGATTGAGCGGGCTGGGGCTGTGAGTGCAGCGAATCTGTGCCCGTACGATAGGAACCATGGTGTACTCGTCTTTCGTCGCCATGACCCGCATCGGATCTCACGGCCGCAGCTTGAAGACATTCTCCGTGTCGCGGTGGACTGGTGCAAACAGCTCCGCAAAGAGGATCGGTTGGCACGCTGGCCCTCCCTTGGCTGGAACTGCTTGTGGCCTGCCGGTGCTTCGCAGGTCCACGGCCATGCCCACATGTTGGCACTCCATCAACCGAGCCCGTGGCAACGAGCCGCGATCCGCAGAAGAGGCTACTGGCGCGATTGGGTAGCGGCACATCAGGCTTTGGGTCTGTGTCGCAGGCTGAGCCGAGACTACTGGCTGGCAGCGTGTCTGACTCCGGCCAAGGAGAAGGAGCTCCGGCTTGTGCGCCTTCGACCCTCCGGTGAAGACTGGTTCAAACGTCCTCAAGTCCTGTGCTCACGTCTGGCCGATTCGCTGCACCTCGTCCTGCGCTTCTTCCTCGGTCAGCTGCGCGTTCGGTCGTTCAACGTGGCGGTGTTCTTCTCCCCGTTCGAGAACGCCGGCGCCTGGCCACTGATCGTTCGTCTGCTGGATCGCGGCGCCGTCACCCCGGGAAAGGTCAAGCCAAATGATATGGGTATTCTGGAGACCCTTTTCGGGGCGAGCGTGGTTTCATCTGATCCGTTCAAACTCGTTGAGAAATTCGACAGGTTCAGGGCGAAAGCCAAGAAATGACGTCGCGCGAACTGTGGGCTGCTCGGCTGGTCTCGGGTCCAGAACGTGAGGACCCGTGGCCGACGGGCGCCGCAAAGCCGCACCGGAAAGGAGGCGTCTAATGCACATTCTCGGATTCAGCGACCCGCGCGCGACACGTGTTGCCCTGGTCGGCGGTAAAGCCGTGGGCCTCGCCGAGTTGACTGGAGTTGCAGGAGTGAAGGTCCCCGAAGGCTTCGTCGTCAGCACGGCGGCGTACACGGAATTCCTGGAACATACCGGGCTGTGTGATCTGACCGCCGAGCTGGATGTTCTTTCGCACAAACTCGTCGCAATAGGGCACGCTGATGCGGCCGGGCCAAAGCGAACGAGACAGCATCTGCAGCGCGCGCTCACGGAGAAGGCGAATACTCTGCGGGCACGCATTGCAGACGGTGAGATGCCGGTCGGCATCGCACATGCCGTACAACAGGGCTACGAGCGTCTCTCCGGGATGCTGGGCACAAAGCGTCTCCGCGTGGCCGTGCGCAGCTCGGCCACGGCTGAGGATCTGCCCGACGCTTCTTTTGCCGGCCAGCACGATACATTCTTGAACGTACAGGGCGCGCCCGCCGTGCTCTCGGCCGTAAAGCGGTGCTGGGCCTCGTTGTTTTCGGCAAGGGCCGTCTCCTACCGCAACAAGCTGCGCCTGCAACAGAGGCGGGAGATCCGGCACTCGGGCCGGCCTTGGGCGCGCGGTCGGGAGACTCCAGTCGCTCACTCGAACGTCCGAATGGCCGTGGTTGTTCAGCGCTTGATAGCACCCGCGGTGGCTGGCGTTGGCTTTGACTTTGACCCATCGACTGGGGCGCCGTTTACCTATCTGGAAGTGAACTACGGCCTCGGTGAATCGGTCGTCTCGGGGAAGCGCTGCCGGCCTGAAGCCTGGTGGTACAGTGCAGCAGCAAGAGAGATTGCGGGCTGGGACATCGGCGACAAAAGGGCACAAGTGTTGTCGAACGAACGGGCCGGAACCCGATGGGGCCGTGTCGCCAAGCAAGACAGAAAGAGATTCGCTCTGAGCGACGGGCTCGCGGTGCGGATCGGTCAAGCCGTCGACAGGATCGCGGCACACTTCCACAAGACGCGTGGCTATCAGCACATTGACACGGAGTTCGTTGTGGACGACACCGATACGCTCCACTTCGTCCAAGCCCGGCCGAAGACGAGTTCGGCCCAAGGCAAACCCGTCGCGCAGGCGCAGGGGATCCCACCGAACGCCGCGTGTGTCTTAAAGGCCGGCATCTGCGCGAATCCCGGCGTGGCCACAGGCAGAATCCGCGTCGTTGCATCTGGTGCTGACCGCCACAGATTGGTTGCCGGCGACATCTTGGTGGCCCGCTCCCCTGATCCGGCGTGGACAGCATCGCTCATCAAATCTGCCGCGGTCGTGACCGACTTCGGCGGAATGCTATGTCATGCGGCAATTATCGCGCGGGAGCAGAATCTCCCCGCGATCGTCGGAACCGTCTCTGCAACGGAGGACCTGAGAGAATATGACGGCCGAATCGCCATTGTGGATGGCATGAACTGCTCAATTCACGTAGTCGACGCCCGCCCCGCCATCAGGTCCGTTTGCCGATCCAAGAAATCTGGCCCATTGGAAGGAACAGATCTGAAAGCGGCAGCACGGATTACGTGCGTACCCGTGCTCAAACTGAACGGGGACGAATGGATGGCCAGGCCCCATTTCGACGCGCCACGCATTGTGCTCGACGGCGAGTACTACGGGGCCGCGCTGCTGGAGAAGGCACTCGGCTGCCGCATAACGCGGCAGTTCACGAAGGGCGCAGATGGGATCGAACGGCTGTACGTGAAGTTCAAGGACCTGGAGAAGGTGCACAGGATATGCTCGAAAATGTCCCTCCAAAGGGCAGAAAGATTTCTGGCTGCCAGGATTGAGGCCGTCAAGGCCTTCGATCAATTGAGCAGCGTCCTTTGCGCAAGCCCCGCTGATCTGCAGGCGGTGTTCGTGGCCTACATCAAGATGATCGCGCATCTTCAGATACGTTGGAATTTCAAGAAAGGCCTGAATCAGAGACTCTCAGAGCTTCAGGTGCGTCTCGGATTGCTCCCGGATGCGGTTCCCGTCCTGTTCAAAGCACGCACGCACGAACTCAAGCGGGAATGCCCAGCTTACTCCGAAGC
The DNA here is from genome assembly GCA_016929905.1 of Kiritimatiellia bacterium. Taxonomy (GTDB): domain Bacteria; phylum Verrucomicrobiota; class Kiritimatiellia; order JAFGHX01; family JAFGHX01; genus JAFGHX01. The sequence goes on along the minus strand of JAFGHX010000353.1, from coordinate 30,721 downwards.
CGACCAGGCCTATCGCCAACTCCTCGTGTCGTGCCGACCAGCAGCGCATTGCTTCGACGCCGACACCGAAGAAGAGATTCTGGCCGGTCTTGAGCGAGCCCGCCCGCAACTCGTCGCTGGGCTCACAAGCTTTGCGGAGGGGTTCCTTCCCAACGACTCTTTTGACATCCGCACCTCGTCTCACGACGTGGATGAGGTCGTTCGCCGCTTGAAACACGACCTGCTGACGCGAAGGCCTCCGCCTTATGAGCCGACCGCCGACCGCCGGCTCTCTGAAGCCCACGGTTGGCTTTCGAGGAATGACCGGGACTGTTTACGCTTTCGGCAGACGCTGGACCTCTCGGTCAGGCAAGCGTTGCAGACCGAGCGTGAGCATTGGGTGCGGCCGAGGGGACTGCGGCGCATCCGAAACACACTGAAGCCGTATGCGAAGAAACTGGTGAAAACTGGCTTGCTCGCGTGTGAGGCGCACCTCTTCGATCTGGGGATGGCCGGCATGCTCTACTCGGTTGGGCAAGCTGCCGCAGAGAGCGACGGTTGCCGCTGGCCGGCCACTCCCGCACAAGCGCGAGAAGCTCTCGAAAACCGGATTTCCGATGCAGCTCGCCACAATCTCCAGTGTGCTTCCGGATCGACGGCAATAGCAGAGAAATAGCGAATCTGGGCCTTGGACGCTCAGCAGCAGACGCCAGGGACAGGCTCCTTGACATAAATGCTCATACTGGGTATCCCCTTGTCTCTAGCGGCTAAAATGGATAACCTGGGGGCATGAGTAGTGAAGGACTGGGGCCGGAGACTGCAGACGAGGAACAGTTTCCGCGGAACTTGATGACGTTCCTTGATCGTTTTGGGACGGACAAGGCCTGTCTGGAGTATCTGCGGGGGATCCGGTGGCGGGATGGATTTCGCTGTCCCGCGTGTGGATCGTCCAAAGGCTGGCCGACGGCGAGAGGGACAGTGTACTGCCGTGGATGCCGCCGCCAGACTTCGCCGACGGCTCACACCATACTGCACAAGTCGCGCACGCCCATCCGGAAGTGGTTTGTGGCGGTGTGGTGGATGTGCACCCAGAAGACCGGGGTGAGCGCCAAGACGCTTCAGCGTGAATTGCCCGTCGGATACAAGACCGCATGGCTGATGCTGCAAAAGCTTCGACGGGCGATGGTTCGAGAGGCACGCAGCCCGTTGAGCGGGACAGTCGAAGTGGATGAGTCCTACGTTGGAGGAGAGGAAACAGGCGTCGGCGGTCGGCAGTTGATGGGGAAGGCTCTGGTGGCGATCGCGGTGGAGTTGGACGGCAAGAAAGTCGGCCGCATCCGCCTGCGGCATATCCCCGATGCCTCCGGCAAGAGTCTCGTTGGCTTTATAGCCGATTCCGTAGAGAAGGGCGCCAAGGTGCACACAGACGACTGGAATGGCTACAACGGCGTGCGGGGTGCCGGATACCTGCATCGGGTCACCCCCATCCTGGGCGATCCGCAACGCGCGCTGAAGTACTTTCCCCACGTGCACTTGGTGGCCTCCTTGCTCAAACGCTGGCTGGGTGCAACCCACCAGGGCAGCGTCAGAAAGCGGCACCTTCAGGTGTACCTGGACGAGTACGCCTTCCGATTCAACCGACGACGCTCCCGCCATGTCGGCAAGATCTTTCATCGCGTCATTGAGCAAATGGTCGTTCACGGCCCCAAGACATACAACGAGATCGTGAAAGCCGCCGAAATCAACTAGAGACAAGGGGATACCCAGTAATGCTCATTTTAGAAAAAATTATTTGACAAAATTGAGCATTTCTATGAAACTAATGCCGTGAAACGAGATATTGAGCCATTACTCGTGGGCATGCTGGCCAACGAGAAGACCCACGAGGTTATCCTCGTGGAGGGGGCACGCCAAGTAGGAAAATCCACCATGGTGAGCCAAGTGCTGGCGGCTCTCAAGCGGCCCTATGTGGCCATCGATCTGGAGAAGGAGCGCAAGACCGCGAGGCTGATTGACAAGACCGAGGACTTCGCGGATTTCAGGGTACTGATGCGAGACCAATGCGGACTGCAGGACAACAGCATCCTCTTCCTCGACGAAGCGCAGGAATGTCCCATCCTCGCACGGTACGTGAAATCGTTCAAGGAGGATTGGCCCGGAGTCCGAGTCATTCTCACCGGCTCCTCCATGAATCGGCTCTTCGAGCCGAGCGTTCGGGTTCCGGTCGGCAGGACCCGTAGCCTCGGTGTCTTTCCCTTCAACTTCTCGGAATTCCTCCGCTGCCTTGGCCATGCTGAGCTGGCCGACTTCGTGGGCGCGGCACCCGTTCGGGTCCAGGCGTCGCGTCACGACCGCCTTCTGCAGTTCTACGACCGCTACCTGCACACCGGCGGGTATCCGGAGGCCGTCAAAGCGATGGCGGCGGGAGAGGATGCGGTGGCTGTTATCGACGAGATCATGGGTACACTTCAGGATGACTTCGCCCGCAAGGAAGACTATGATCCTGCTCTGTTTGGCGAGACAATACGCGCCGTGGCGAACCACGTCGGGAGCCCGTCGAAGTACACCCACGTTGACGCCACCACGTACTACGCCAAGAAGGTCATCGCGGCGATGAAAGCGTGGCACATCGTGCTGGAGGTGCAGCCCCAGGCGCTTGATCCTCAGCACTCCGACTTCCTGCCGAAGCGCTATCTGCACGATCTGGGGGTTGTGAACCGCAGCCGCGCGATGGCCGTGCCTTCGGTGAGTTTGCTGCGCACTCTGGATTCGGCGCTGCGCACCCCGCTCGGAGGGCTCTTCGAGAATGCCGTGTTGCTGAGCTTGGTGGAGGGTGAATCGGCCAAGAAACAAGTTGGGACCTGGCGCAAGGACGCGAAGAGTGCGGTGGAGGTTGACTTCGTGCTCGATGCGCCCAGCCTGGAAGTCAAGATTCCCATCGAATGCAAAGCCGCCCTCACGGTCAAGCGGCGGCATGTCGACAGCGTTGTCGACTACTTGAACGCCACCGGCCAGCGTTTCGGCGTGATTGTCACGGCCGCTCCCTTCGAAGTGGCTCGACAGAACGATACGCACTGCGTTCTGAACGTTCCGGCCTACCTCGCAACCAAGGCCAACATCCTGCAGTATTACCGGGCATACGCATGAGGGTGCAGAGTCGGCCGCCATTGGCAGGAAACACATCGGTTTTCTTCAATTCTTGATGAAAAAGACCTCTTCATGGAGGACGTGCAGCTTTCCTTGCGCTATTTTCGGATAGTCATTACGGCCATGACTACTGTGATGATGTGGATGAGCAAACCGAACCGAGGCCCTTAACGCGAGAGAGGAGCACGCGCATGAACCAGCCGAACACCGCCAAGCAGTGGTCGCCCTGCGACCTGGAATTCGAAGCCGATCAGGCGCATGCCTGGAACACGTTCCCGGCGCAGGTGACGTTCGCCAACAGCGACACGGAGATCGTGGTCGACGCCTATTGGGACGGCGCGCAAACCTGGCGGGCCCGCTTCGCCCCCACCCTTCCGGGCACCTGGGAATGGCGTTCGGCATCCGCCGACCCCGGGCTGGACGGCAAGAGCGGCTCGCTCGTCTGCGCGCCGCCGTCCGCGGCGGAAATCGAAGCCAATCCCAACTGCCGGGGCCACCTCACGACCAGCGGGAACGGGCACTGCTTCACCTACGCCGACGGCACGCCTTTCCTGTACCTGGGCGACACGTGCTGGCACATGAACGAGAAGCGGTGCGGGCTGGGCGAGAACGAGGACGGTCCGTTCTTCACTTGGCTGAGGGACCGCAAGCGCAAGGGCTTCACTGTCATCAACCACTGGCTCTATGCGTCCGGTCATCCGAAACGGAACGAAGAGTTCATCTCGTCGAACGAGGGCGGCGATGCGTGGGGCGCGACGGCGGACGGCAAACATGATTTCCAGGCTCTGAACCCGGCTTACTATCGGTTCGTCGACCTGCGCTGGCGGGCGCTGTGGGCGAACGGCTTCGTCATGGCCGGCCCGCCGACCTGGTTCGCGAAGCCGGACCACCACATGACGCTGGAGCAGGCCCAGGACTTCTCGCGTTACGTGATGGCCCGCTACGGCGCGTTCAACATGGTCTGGGCGTTGTCGGGCGAGTACAGTTTCGGGCCCCAATCGAAGCACGATCCCTGGGACCGGACCGAAACGTGGAACGCGCTGGGCGCTTTCGTGGCCGCGCACAATCCCTACGCGCACCCCGTGAGCATCCATCCGGGCCCGGCGGTCTTTCACGCCTCGTCCAGCGAGGAGTTCCACGATTCCGGCTGGCTCGACCACAACTGGCTGCAGACCGGGCAATATGCGAAGGGCCTGTACCGAGTCGCGACGTGCGCCAAGGCAGACTATGACAAGACACCTACGCGCCCGACCCTGCAGGCCGAGGGGTTCTACGAGGGGCAACCGGAGGCCGGTGGCGCGGTGAGCGCCCAGACACGATTCCAGCCGTGGGTGGCCTTCCTGAACGGAGCCTGCGGCGCGGTCTACGGCGCGTGCGGAATCTGGCCGTTCTCGGCCCCTTCGGATCCGAAGTCCTACAGCTACAAGGGCAATCTGGACTGGCGCACGGCGCTGCAACTGCCCGGCTCCGCTCACATCCGGCACATCGCCGATTTTCTGCGGGGCATGGCGTGGTGGGAGTGGGTCCCGCAACGCGAGAAGCTGCTCGTGAACGGACAACCGGCGCCGATGCCGACGGAAGACGACTACAGCCCGCCGCATGCTGCCGGGATTCCGGGCAAGAATCTGGTCGTCTACATTCCCACCGGCAACGCGAACAACGCCATCGCGCTGTCGGAGTTGCCGGCCCCTTCCTGCACCGCGCAGTGGTACGATCCGCGGCAGGGCACCTTCACGGCGATCGAGAAGCCGCTTGTGGCGGACGGTGACGACCGCTACCCGCTGCCTCCCCGCCCGGCACCGGCCGATGAAGACTGGGTGTGCGTGATTCGGGTTGCCTAGTAGAAGCGGCGTCTCGCCGCTTCCCCCGGGCCGAAGGCCCGGTTGCCCTCGGCGGCACGTCGTGCCACCGAGCAGGAAGAGCCGGGACGGCTCTTCTACTCGGGGTCTGACGCCTCGCCCGGCTTTCCCGCCTCTCGCTCCGGGTTGCAAACCGGTCCGGACCGCGCTATTGTAGAAGAGGCGTCTCGGTTCCCGCACGCGGGCTGAGACGCCTTACGCTTCACGAACCACGGTCGAGCCGGCACAAACACCATGCAAGAAGGGGACGCACCTACATGCCACGGTTAACCCGAATGTCGCGCCGAATTCCTGCCGCAACCGCAATCGCACTGGCGCTGCTCGGCACGCCGCTCCGCGGCGAGGAGCCGCCCGCAGACCAGGCGGCTGTCTCGCTGCAGGACTGCATCCTGCGCGCCGTCGGCAAGAATCTCGGCCTGGCGGCGGCGCAATACGGCCCGAAGAAAGCGGCGCAGGATCTGGACGCTGCCCGCGCCGATCTCGATCCCGACCTGCAGTTCAGCGCGGAGGCGAGCGAGAGCAAGAACAGCGCCGCCTCCAGCGAGCTGGAGGGCTCCGACGAACCCACGTCGGAGGAACAGAACCTGACGGCCAAGATCAGCCAGAAGCTGATCACGGGCGCCGCCGTGAGCCTGAGTTCCGGGCTCGATCGCTCCGACACGGATTCGGAATTCGCGACATTGAACCCCGCGTACGACGCCGACATCACGCTGAGCGTCTCGCAGCCGCTGCTGCGGGGCGCGGGCACGCGCGTGAACCGCGCATCGATCCGCAAGGGAGAGATCGACCTGTCGCGCGCCGGATTGACGCTTCGGGCAAAGCTCATGGATGTCGTGCGCGACACCGAGCTGGCGTACTGGGACCTGGCTTACGCGCAGAGCGAAAAGGAGGTGCGGCAGAACAGTCTGGAACTCTCGCACAAACTGCTCGAGCAGACCCAGGCCAAGGAGGGCGCGGGCCTCGCGACGAAAGTCCAGATCCTACAGGCCGAAGCGGCCGTCGCGACCAAGCGCGAGGCGATCCTGCTCGCCGAGCAGCGCGTGAGCGACAGACGCGACGCGCTGCTCGCCCTCATGGGCGAAACGCCCGCGCCCGGAACGCCGGCCCTCGTCGCGCAGGAGCCTGCATCGGTCGACATGCCGAAGGCCGACGTCACCGCTTCGCTCGAGACGGCCAGACGGCATCAACCGGAGTATCTGTCGGCCGCCGAACAACTGGAGAAGTACCGGATCGAACGCGACGTGGCGCGCAACGGCCGGCTGCCGTCCCTGGCGCTCAGCGGCGCGGTCGGCGTAAGCGGCACGGACGAGAGCGAGCAGGACGCGGTTGACAGCACCCTGGGCGCCGACGGGCACAGCTGGGAGATCGGCCTGACGCTCACAATCCCCTGGGGGCTGCGCAAGGAGAAGGCCGAGTATCTCAAGGCCCGGTACGAATTGGAGGAAGCCGAAGCCAATTTCGCCGTGCGCAAGCAGGACCTGCTCGTGGGCCTGCGCACGGCCTGCCGCGCCGTGACGACCGCCGCGGCGCGGGCCGAGGTGACGGAGAAGGCGCGGCGCATTGCCGAAGAACACTACAACAAAGAGAAGGAAACCTTCGAGGCCGGCCTGACCCGGAGCCGGGACGTGCTGGACGCGCAGACGGACTACGACGACGCCCGCATGAGCGAGCTCGGCGCGCGGATCGAGGCCCGCAAGGCGCTCGTCCGGCTCAGGCGTTTGGAAGGCTCGATCCTCGCCGCGCATGGGCTGGAATGAGGCGCGGCTTCGTTGGGACCGGGGCTGTCAACTCAGCGCTCAGCCATCAGCATGTTTTTCCCCATTTCCCGGCGTACGGCAGGTCAGTCGCGAAATCGATGTCCTGCCGCACCGCCTCGAACTTCGGCCACCACAGGTCCTGGGTGAACGGGTCGCGCGTCTGCTGCATGCGCGTGAACATGCGCCGGTAAAGGTCGCGCTGGATCTCCGCGCAGGCCGGATCGTCGATCCGGTTCCTCAACTCGGCCGGATCCTCGGCCAGGTCGTACAGCTCGTCCACGTCCGAGACGTTGAAGACCAGTTTGTAGCGCGCGGTCACGAGCATACGCTGCGAATACAGGCCCCACTGCATCCCGTGGAATTCGGCGTAGGCGTCGGTCGGCCAGTCGGCGAGCGTCTGGCCGTCGAGAATCGGCTTCAGACTGCGCGCGTCGAGGCCGGCCGGCGGCGTGAGGCCGGCCAGTTCCAGAAACGTCGGCATCAAATCCATATGATTCACGAAAGAATCGACCACGCGCCCCTTCTCCCATACGCCCGGCCATGCGGCGATGAACGGGAGGTGGTAAAGCTCCTCGTACATGCAGTAGCCCTTGTCGAACATGCGCCGGCCCCCGCACGTGTCGCCGTGATCGCCCGTGTAGAAGACGGCCGTCTCACGGTCCAGTCCCAATTCGCGGAGCCGGTCCAGCACGCGCCCGATCAACGTGTCGAGCAGCGTGACAAACCCCCAGTATTTCGCCACGATCGGCTGCCAGAACGCCCAGTCCGTATCGGCCGTCGCCCAATACCGCGGCATCTGGGCGTGGATACGCGGCTTGCCTTCGAACGTGTCCGCGAATTCCGGCCGCTCGGGAACGTCGGCGGGGTCGTACATCGAGGCGTACGGTTCCGGGATGATGAACGGCAGGTGCGGGCCGGGAAAATCGATGCGAAGGAAGAACGGCGTACCGTTCTTCCTGTAGTCGGCCGCACGTTCTTCCAGGATCCGGAGCCCCTCCTCCGCGCGCCAGTACTCGTCGTAGCTCTCGAACGCCCCGTCGTAGGTGGCCGCAAACGGCCAGCGCCAGCTCGAGCCTTGCGGTCCGTAGGTCGGCCCGGCCGTCCGGCCCGGGGTCAGGCCGCGTGCATTCAGATAGTCCGGGTACGGCCGGTGCCATTCCTTGAATCCGTACGGCTCAGGCGTCGCTTCGGGCGTGCGCAGGTGAACCTTCCCCACGTAGCTGGTGTGGTAGCCGGCGGCGGCGAGCCGATGGGCGAACGTAGGAATCGCCGGATCGAGGAAGCGGCGGGTCTGCCAGTCGTGCGTGTTCGTGAGAACCCCGTGATTGTGCGGGTAGAGCCCGGTCATGACCGAGGAGCGCGCCGGACTGCACAGCCCACAGCAGGAATAGGCGCGGGTGAACCGGGCTCCTTCCGCCGCGAGCCGGTCCAACGCCGGCGTCCGGCATGCGGGGTGCCCGTAGCAGCCCAACGTGTCCACGCGCTGCTGGTCGACGAAAAAGAGCAACATGTTCGGCCGGTCCGGCATCGTGGAGACCTCCCACATCATGGCAGCCTGTCCCGGCCGCCCGTTCGTCCATGTATACCATTCCGGCCGGTCCGTGTCAGACGGAATCTGCGCATTGGGGCCACCCCCGATCCGCGGACAAGAATCCGCGGATCAGGATGGTCATGCGAAACGACAACCCATAATGAAAGAATCAGAATTTCTTTGTCGTAAGCTTTGTCGTAAGCTTTGTCGGAAACTCAAGCTCACGGATCCGCCGCGGATTTCGGAACCAGCCGATCCGACAGGAATCGTCGAGCAAGCGGGAAACAAGCCGATGCAGAGCCTTGACATGGCCGGAGCCGCGAACCGGGAGTTGTGGACGACCGATCTGTTCATGCCCGAATACCGGCCCGGCCAGGTCGGGTGTTGGCGCATCTTCGCCGGAGGCGGGCTCATCCACGATTGGGGGTACTTCACCGGCCCGTGTCTCGCCCAGAAGCTTCCCTTGCTGGCCAGGAGGGTGAAATCCGAGCATGACCCGGCCGTTGAGGAGTGGCAAACGTGGATGGCGCTGACCCCGCACGAGATTGAGAGCCAGGAACTCGGCTGCCGCCACGCGTTCGGGCACACGGTGGTGATGGGGCTCGGCATGGGCTGGACGGCGGCAAACGTGGCGCTGAACCCGAACGTCGCGCAAGTGACCGTAGTCGAACTCGACCGGAACGTGATCGACCTTTTTCACCAGTCCGGCGCACTGGACTCCGTGCCGGCGGCAGTGAGAAAAAGGATCAGGGTCGTCCATGCGAACGCCACAGACTGGCGGCCCGAACTGGGCGGTACGGTCGACTTCGTGCACGTCGATATCTGGCGCCGGCTCGGCGAGGCCGGAACGACGGATCAGGTCAGGCGGATGCAGGCGAACGTCCAGGCTGAAACGATCTACTATTGGGGCCAGGAACTCGCGATCCACGCCGCGGCACGCCGCCTGCAGGCGGACGAGTCGCCGCTCACGGCGGATTCCGTTCGAGCGGCGCTGGACCGCGTGCTGGAACTGCCCCTGTTGGTGCCGGCAGACAGAGACTACCCGCAATTGATCGAGCAGGTGATTCGGAATCGGATCCAACGGCGATTGCCGCACTAGCCCGGAACGGCTCAACCGCTCGTCGGGAAAAGGGCCGATTCGTGCCGCGCCGCGGTTTAGCGGGGATCGCAGGCGTCAAGACCGGGAGGGGTAGACACCCGTCAACGCGATGCAGAACAGCACGACAAGAAACGGCTGCACGTTGGTGTGCCACGAGCCGCCGCCCGTCTCGGACGCCGTAGCCGATACACCGGCAAGCGTCGAATCGGAACTCGCGCTGCTGTAGTTCTTCTCACCGTCGTCCGCCCGAGCCAGCCGGTTATCGCCGGGCGTGGTCTGGTTGCCGAATGCGGACACGGTTTCGACTTGGGCACTGACCGTATGCGTGTGGCTGGGTATTTGGGTCTCGTTCAGCCATACGACTTCCTGGCCGCCAGAGGCCCCAACCACACGATTGGACAACCCGACCCCCTGGCCGGCACTCATCGGAACGCGGCCACGCAGATCGGGCAGGGCGAAGTCCGTCGTGCCATTGCCGCCGTACGTCGTTCCCAACAACGAGTACAACGACGCGTTCTGACTGATCAGCAGAAGCTGCCCGTCGCACAGTGCCCAGTCCTCTGGCACCCAGGAGAAACCGAACATCCGAATTTCACCGATAAAAGGTTCCGACATGGCCAATCTCCTCCCAGCCGGCGATACCGCTTGAACCCCGCAACGCGCCAGCGTACAATCCAAGGGAGTCTACCGTGGAGAGGCATCCGATGCAAGTTGCTTCCGCTCGGTTCGGAGCGATCGCCCTCTTTTTCGCGCTGCTCGGCAGCGTCTGCGCCGGGGAGCTGCACTACCTCGCGGACAGGGATGGGTCGGCTGTTCAGGCCGTGTCGAACGCCGCGCCGAGTGAGTTGGTCGATGCCTCGGGCCATCTGCTCTGGAGCGTAGCCTACGATCCGCACGCCGACCACGTCTACTGGTCGGATCTGGCGAACGGGGCTATCCGGCGCTGCAACTCGGACGGCACCTCGGTCACGACGGTAGTCCAGCGGGCCGGCGCGGTGTATCGCGGCATCGTGCCGGACGGCCGCCACAACCGGCTCTACTACCTGGACTCGGAGTCCAATACCCTGAACGTCGCGGCCATGGACGGCTCGGATGAGACCGTGCTGCTCAGCGGGTTGCGGCGGCCGAACGACCTCGCGCTGGACCCGCTGAACGGCAAGCTGTACCTCACCGATTCCGGACAGGACAAAGTCATCTGCTGCGACACCAACGGCGGGGGCGAGCAGACGGTCCTCTCCGGCGCCGCGATCGACGGGGTGTGGGGTATCGCCCTGATCCCGGAACGCGGCGAGATGTACCTCAGCGCGCACGGAACCAACGCGATCCTGCGGGCCGGATTGGACGGCTCGGCGCTCACCAATCTGGTGACCGGCATGGAGACGCCGCGCGGCCTGACGGCCGACCCGCACCATCAGTCGCTCTACTGGGTGGAAGCGGAGTCGGGCAGCGTATACTCCGCCAAACTGGACGGTTCGGAGTCGGCCGCGATCATGACGAACACGTTTCCCGGCTCGCGCGGCCTCGTCAGCTACGAATCGACCGATCGCGACGGCGACCTTCTGCCGGACACCTGGGAGATCGCGCAGTTCGGGAGTCTCGACCAGGCCGGTTCCGACGACTACGACGGCGACCTGCTCTCGAACCTCGCCGAGCACCTGTTCGGCTCCTCGCCGACCAACAGCGGCGACACCATGCCGCTGATCATGACGGAAGGGCTGCAGGATCACGGGTCGGGGCCGGTACCCACCATCACCCTTTGCTACGAAGAACGCCTGGATGCGTGGGTCAGCTACGCCACGAGGTATCGGACCAACCTGCTGGCGGGCTCCTGGGCGCTGTTCACGAACACTGTCGACTCCGTACTCACGAACGTCAGCGGAGAGGCGGGCACCCGCATCATCACGATCGACGCGTCTCAGTTCGACGGCAACGCGCCGCATTTCTTCCGCGTGGACGGCGACCTCTGAGGGCGGGCTGCGCATGAAACCTGAACTGTTCGAACCGTTCCTCAACCAGCGTTTCGTGCTGGAACAAGCCGATCTCGGGATCCGCGTGGATGCGCCGCTTGTGGAAGTGAAGTTCTACCCCGAAGCCGGCGCCGTCCGCACGATCTCACGCCCCTTCTCGCTCTTGTTCGAGGTGCCGCGGGCCATGCCGCAGAGCACCTATACCGTGCACGCGCCCGACGGGCGGACCTCCAAAATCTTCATGACGCCGGTCCGCGCGGCACGGCCCGGCCTGCACCTGCAAGCGGTGTTCAACTGACGCGGGCTTCGCCGGCCACCGGCAGACAGGCTGTCAGCTTTGTCGATTCCCCGTGGGACGGGCTTTCCAGCGCGTCCCCATTTCCCGTCGGCTCACGATTGTGCGGGACGGGCTGGAAAGCCCGTCCCACGATTCGCTCGTCCTTGTTCCGTCGGCGGGCTGGCTGCAAGCCTTGTCGATTCCGCCGCTGCGGCGGTTGTTTCGCGTAACCCGCGCCCGACGAAGCGCTGTGCGAAGGCGAGTTCCCGAGTAGGTTCTCGAGCATGTTTCAAGGCGTCCAGACCATCTGCACGTAGACCCCGTGCGTGCCCGCCTCCTTGAAGCCGAGCCGGCCGTACCACACGTGGGCCGGGTTCTCCCGCTCCACGTGGAGCGAGACCCGCCTGTTCGTGCGGCGGGCGTCCTCGAGAATGCGGCCGAGCAGCACGCGGCCGACGCCGCGTCCGCGGTGTTGGGGAAGCAGGGCAATGTCCACCAGCCTGGCTTCGTCCGGCCCGGACGCCAGGTAGAGGCGGCCGACCGGCTCGCCGGCCAGCAATACGACATGGCGCTCAAGATTCGGGATCTGCTCCCGATAATGCCGCTCCTGCAGCGCCGACTGGCCCTCGAAGAACGCGTCACGCTCGGCGTCGGACCACTGCACGGCCGCAAATTCCGCTTCACGCGCGGAGCGAAAGACACGCTGCAGGAATGCCATGTCGGCCTCGGTGGCCGGTCTGAGCCGTATGTCTTGCATGTGGAACATTGCGCTTCGGGCGCGGCCCCTTTGGCAGCACTCAGACGAGCCGCAGCGGCTCCAGCCCACGAAGCCGGGACGGCTCCGGACAGAGCTCGATAAGCAAACGCTCTTTGCGCCAGGAGAGTTCCAGGACATTGCCGGCACGGACCCGGCACCGGTCAAAATAGGTGCAGAGCTTGGCGAATGCCGATGTGATCTCGGCCGGTTCCCGCAGGGCGATGGCATAGCGCCGCGCCCCGGCGCGATTTGGTCCGACGGTCCCGACATGCACCGTGCGGGCGAACCCGCGCAGCCACCGGGCCAGTTGCCGCTCGGCGGCCGAACGCGGCTCGAATCGATGCTCCGGCCTGCATGCGCAAGCGAGCGACGGACAAAGCCCCCAGGCGAGCCCCGCCCCGCCATGCTTCAGGAATCGTCTTCGCGAAAACGGCCGGTTCATCTCTGGCCTGAGCGTACCGCCGCCCACCGCCTCATGCAACACCAAAAACGTGTCACGCACTTGGCCTGAAGACCGACAGTCTGCTAGAGCGGCTCATCGGCCAAACGCTTGAGAAACCGGGCGACACCGTCGGCGAACACGTTCCAGATCTTCTCGCCCAGTTCGGGGCGCGCCAGGGTCGGGTCGCCGAATGCGCCCGTCTCGGACAGCTCGTGGGTCATCCACCACCATTCCGGCACGGTCTCGCGCAGCAGCTTCGGCCGTTCTAACCGGTCGCGACAGACGAGTTCCGGGCGGTCGTTCAACGTTTCGGATGTCTCCGAGCGGCTCGCGTGAATGCTGATCTGCCCTTCCGACGGCTCGTCCTTCCAGATGTCCCGCATGCCCTGCGCGAAGGCGGGGTCGTCCGCCCCGCGGAACAGCGCGATGCGCAGCGGGAACCGGTCCCGATACTCGTTGACCACCTTCGCGATACCCAACTGAAGGCCGGGCCGGTTTCCGCCGTGTCCCGAGACGACTCCGATCTTGCGGAATCCGTGCTTGACCGCACAGCGCAGCATATCCGCCACCACGGCCATATAGGTCTCGGGCTGGAACGAGACCGTGCCGGCGAAGTGCATGTGATGCAGCGCGAGCCCGAACGGCATGGTCGGCATGACCAGCGCGCGCACGCCATATTGCTCGGCCGCACGCCGCGCGCCGTCATTGGCCGCCCGGTACGCGATGTGGACATCGGTGTCCACCGGAAGCTGCGGTCCGTGCTGTTCGGTCGAGCCGAACGGCGCCACGGCCAGCGCGCCCTGCTCGGCCGCCGCCTTGACCTCTTCCCAACTGCAGTCGCCCCATTTGATCTTCAGTTTCTCTGCCATCGTACTGCTCCTTGTCGGGTTTCATGTTCGCTTGCCCGTGCCAGCCTACCGGGAGACGGCGCCGGTCGGGCATCGTGTTGACGCCGCTTCCCGCGAAAGACCCAACAGTCGCGCGGCGTTCCCGCCCGCAATTTGCCCGCGTGAAGTCGCGTCCAGTTCCAGGCTGTCCAGTTTCAGCCTGGCCACGCGCGGATACTGAAGCGGCATGTCGGTGCCGAATACCAGACGGGCTGCGCCCAGTGTTGCCAGAAGTCTTTTCAGGTGCCTCCCCGCGGGTGTGGAACCGGGCGGCCCGCTCAGGAAACGGCCGGACATGTCGGCGGACCAGTTCGTCGCCTGGGGCGCCGCCGTGCCAAGCGCGGCCAGTTCCTCGAACGAGCCGCGTTCGATGACGAACGCCACATCCGGAAACACCGTCAGCAGGCGGGCAACGGAATCCGAAGCGACGGCCGGCGGATCGATCAGCCAGTGCCGCTGCCGCTCGTCCTCCACGCGCATCGCAATGGAAACCGGCACGTGAGTCCCCCGCGCGACCGAAACCACGTCCGCGACTCTCGAATCGTCAAGCGCGTAGCCGTGGTAACTCGGGTAGAGACGAATCGCTTTCATGCCCAGCGACTCCAGGCAATAGCGCGCGTCGTCCGCAGCCGCGGCATAGGCCGGGTTGATCACGGCCGCGCCGATGAACCGGTCGCTATGGGGCGCGATACGTTCCGCCAGCAGCAAGTTGCCCTGCTGCACGTTGCGGTACATCACGCTCTCCAGCGACGATACGAGGGCCAGATCGATCGCCTCCCCGTCCATGAGACGGAGCAGCCCCGGCGCGTCGCTGTCCGGTACGTGCCGGAACGCGAAACTGCCGAGTGACGCGACGTAGTCGATAATCATGGCAACGGTCCCCGCTTGGTCAGAAGCCGCCGGAGGTTCTCGCCGAAGATGAGCTCGCGTTCGCGCTCGGAGATATGGGCACCGTAGATCTTGCCCAGTCCGGCGTAGATCAGATTATCGGTCCCGAATATGATCCGGTCCGCACCCACTTCGCCAACCCCCATCTCGATGGAACCCGAATCGATGCCGCTCCCGCTCGTGCAGGGGTAGATGTTCGGCGTGGACTTGACCGCCTTGATGCCGTACGCCCAGTCGCCGAGGTTGTAGTGTGACATAATGATCATGGCGGCGGGGAACCGTCGCGCAAGCGCCACGATATCGAGCACGTCCGATTCAGACGGATTCCGGTCGTCGCGCTCCGGCCTGAATGGCCTGCCCATGAACGCATGGAACAGGATCGGGATCCGGAGCTCGACCGTCTTCTCGATGAGCGGGAACAGACGCGGGTCCGTCGCCTTCACGCCGTAGGACAGCTTCAATCCGCGCATGCCGCATTCGGCGACACACCGTGCCAGCTCCGTGACGGCGGCTTCCCCCTCAGTAGGGTCCACGCGCGCGAAGGCGATCACCGATTCAGCGTCGGCCTCGCGCAGATCGAGCGCCTGCCTGTTCGGATCGTCCGCGAGCTTGCCCGTGCTTTCCATGCCGCTCAGGAATGCGCAGATCTTGTCGATCCCCGCCTTCCGGCATTCGGCCAGAAAGGCACGGTTGTACGCTTGGTCTCTGAACAGATGTGCATGGACGTCGATGATCATAGGGTCAGGCCTCGACCGGCTGTTGACGGACGCGGCTCGCGAGACGCTTTGCCTCCATCTTGCACAGCATGCTCCGCGTGGCGGGCGAGCGTCTCGCGAGCCAGCTCTCTCAACAGGCACTCAAGCGTTTTGCATCTGTCTACGGACTCCCGCCTTCACAATTAGTGTAGACGCGCCACGCTCAGTTGGGAATGGTCCAGACAGGCGGTTCCAGTGTCTCTGCGGGCAACACTCCGGGCACACGCTTCATCGCAGCGCCGCACGCAGAGTCGTCCACTCGCTGACGCCCTGCCCCGCCAGCCACTCGAACAGGCGTTCGTAGAGCCGGGTGGTCAGGTCGAACTGTTTGCCGATCGCCTGGTAGTGCGAGCTGAACACGCCGAACGCGCCCTCGGGCAGCCCGTCGAGATAACGGCGGAGCTCCGTCTTGAACAGGTCCAGCATGAGGTTCAGGTCTTCGGACGCGAAGCCGCCAATGGCAAGATCCTCGACCAGCGGGATCTCCGTCACGCCGGGCGCGGCCTCATAGGGCATGCCGTCATAGTCGCCGTGCCAGGGAGGGACCAGTTCCGGCTTGCGGGTCAGCACATAACCCGTCGCGTCAGGATTCACGGAGCGGCTTGAGGAGAAAGCCAGCCCGTGCTGCGACATGGCCGCGTAGGCATTGGCACACATGCCGAGGCATGGCGCGCGGAAGATCAGGGGCCGTTCGCCGAAGGCGCGTTCGTAGATTTGAATTCCTTCGGCGAATCTTTTCTCGAGTGCGGGGACGGTGTGTTCACCGTCCCACTTTTCCTTCTCCCGTTCGTAGTCCTCGAACAGCCGCGGGTTGTGGCGCCGGATGCTTTCCTGCGGGACGCCGAATTCGAGGCAATGGTGCGTCAGCCCATGGAGTTGGAAATCGTGCCCGTGCTCGCGCGCGGGCCGGATCGCCTGCATCCACGGCCCATCGGGATCCGCGGGCCGGCCGCCCGGCTTCGGGACCCAGAAGAAGGTGCCGGGGATGTGCATCGCGTCCAGCCAGTCCACGAGCTTTCTGAACCACCCCAGGGGCCGTTCGCCGCGCGCCCCGCCGACGTCGTCGCAGCCGAAGACGAATTTCATGTTGCTCACGCCACGCTCGACACACCACCGAGCCCTTCACTTAATCGATTAAGCGAAACATACCGCCTGTGTCCGTCTCTGTCAAGGGGAAGCGCATCCGTCCGCATGTCATCCCTCCGCGGCCCCGCTCACGATTCTTAATTAAGTAATTAAACAATTAATTAATTGTTGAATTAATTAAGTTGTTAACAACCTCGACGATCAGTGGGCTTTCCAGTTTACGCATCATTTTTACGCATCATTCAAAGACGAGCCAGGCTAGGTCCAATGGATTCTCCGAGCCCAGAGCGTTCCGTGGCTTGAGCGGGTGCGCCGGGACGAAGCGGTGGATCGTCTCGCCGTACTCGGTGGCGCCGGGGACGATCCGGACGATGTTGATTCGCATCGGACGGCCGGGCTTGACGTCGTCGCCGAGACAGATGAACGGGATCTTGAACACGGCCGACCAGCCGCCGGACGCCGGCTGAGTCGCGGCCGTCCAGCGGTAGTCCTGCGCCGCGCCCAACTTGCGAAGGCCGCGAGACCCGCGCGCGCTCACAAAGAACCCGACATACGGCCACAGCCGTCTGGGTTCGATGCGTACCTCCACACAGTCGGTATTTGAGGGGTGGACAAGAAGCTTGTCCGTGCTGGTGTCGCGGATGTTCGCCATGTTCGGCTCGCCACAACGGATGCCGACATACAGGGCCCGGTCGTCATAACCCGCCTTCCAGATCGTCCGACGGGCCCGGGCATCGCCACCCTTCAGCCCCGAATAGCGTCCCGCATAATGAAAGCGTCTGAACGTGCATTCCGCCTCCGGCAATTCGTCCCAGCCGGGCCCAACCGGCCCCGCCGTCAAGGACGGACGCTTGGCCAGGCGCTTGCAGCGGTAGGCCGGCCCTTCGATCTTGTCGCCGGTATACGCCGGCCATAGCGCCGCGCCGCGCCTGATACGCCGCTCCGTACGCGGGAACTCCGTTGCCAGCAGGTTCTGCAAGCGCTTCATCCGCCAGCGGATTTTCGCCGGGAAGTACTTGTATCCCTCCGCTTCAGAATGAAACCCAAGCCGTGAGTCGGCCCGGCACAGCTCGAGCAGTCGTTTGTCAATATTCAGTTCCGCTTCCACCAACTCCCGCATCTGCGCCAAATCGTCCAGCCGCCCCCGGCCGGTCGCCCGAAGCATCCGTTCGCGCAACGCGTAGAACCTGAGGATGTGCACGCCGCTCTGGAACTGCAGGCCCAACGCGGTGGCGACGCCGATGTCCTTGACGCGTTCGGGATCATCGGCATAGTCGGGCAGCAGTCGTTCCAGGATCGCGACGCCGCGCGCCCAGTTCTCGGCCATTCTGCGGCAGAGCACGAGGACCTCCTGGGTCGAATGCGCGTAGTTGATGCACTCCCCTACCCGGTCGCCACTCGTCTCGTAGTCCAGGCGCCAAGTCGGGCACAGCGGCGTGTCCGCGGGCGCCAGATGCAGCGGCCAGACGGGCCCGTCATGCATGGGTCCGTATGTACTGAAGACGATGTTGAGCGGATAATCGGCGTAGCCGCGCCGCATGAACTTCCACGCTTCCACGACCTGCGGTGCGTGTTTGCCCCAGTTGCGCCGGGCAAGTTGGAGCAGGAACGCGTCTTCCGTCTTGGGAAACGGCGCGAACGAGAGTTCGCCCGCCGCCTTGGTCATGACGGACGGGTAGTTTCCGAAGAACCAGCATTGCATGGCGGCGCTCACGCCCAACGCGTGCATGCGGTTGTACTTGCGGTACAGGTTGCCGGGCACCGGGACAAACGGCACGGTAGCCACTTCGTGTGAGCAGCCGACTTGAAGTTTGGCCGAGACGCGCCGGCCCGTTCGAAGCGCGGCCTTCGCACAGTTCCGGAAGACTCGACTCGGGCCGATCCACGAAAGCCAGTAGTCGTCGGCCTCCCGCCACTTGCCGAGCTGTTTGCCGCGGCCGCCCCGCTCGAAATTGTGTTGCAGGATGACGCCCTCCGGCACGGACGCGGCGGCCCGCTTGGTGAGCGTCGCGCCCCAGATGATCAACTGGCTGTACGGCCAGGAGATCAGCTCGGCGTCGGGGTTGACGGCATTCATGCCGCGGCGCATCGCGGCAAGCGTGTCGGCCAGCACCTCCTCCGGGCGGCGTCTCGAGCAGCGCGGACAGTTCACGGGCGGGTAGCCGGGCCCTATCCGGCCGGAGACGCAGTGCGACGGCCGTTCGCCGACACTGATCGTGATCAAGCCGCCGAGCTCCGGAACAGCGCAGAACAGGTTCCGCGTGGCCTCCTCGATGCGGTAAAGGCCCCGCCGAACCCCGCCGAGTTTCAGGAACCGCCTGAAGTCACGATGGGCGGTCGCGAGCAGGCGCTGCGGATCCGGGAACCGGATCTCGAGCGTGGCGCCGCGCCGCAGGTCGGCTTCACCCGCTCTCGGCTGCTGCCGTTCCAAGGCGACCCGCTGATGCAGGGGTTGGCGGAGGTCATCGACAAACTCCCAGCTCTTCTCGTTCGGTTGTCTGGGCTCCTTCATGGTCTCCAGAGTCCGCGTCCAGTAGCGCAGGCATTCTTGCCTGCGTGCCCTGTGCTGCCGCGCAGCCCAGCCGTCAGGACAGCGGCAAGCTCGTCGGAGCGCGGCCAAGAATGACCGCGCTACTTGTTCTTGAACTCCCCGAACGTTCCAGGAAAGCCGGCCGGGTGCTTCTTGAGCAGTGCTCTCATTTCCTCCAACTTCATCACTACCTCACTCCTCCAAAACGACGACGGCCCAACCTGCGACGCGAGGGATGCAGGTTGTAGCGTAGTTGCCTTCGATGCGGAAGTCGAGTTTCGTGCCGCTCGGTGCGAGGTACACGTTGCGCGGCGTGCGCCCGTCGATGCGCAGGCTGAGGGTGAAATCGTTCAGTTCTATCGGCTCCTCGATCATCTGAACACCTGCCCCGCGCGCCTCGGGCAGGTACGCCAGCACGTAGACCATGCGCCGGCCGGGCTGCTCCGTCACCGTCACGCGGCTGAACGAAGGCGCGCCGGGCGCGCGGACCAGGGGCTCGGGCAGGAGCCGATCTAGCAGGTTGGCCACGATTTGACGCAGAGGCAGCGCGCCGCTGCGGTAGTATGTGCGGAATATGGGGTGGCTGACATGGGCGACACGCCCATTCAGCGTGACCGCGGGACGCCCCGTCGTCTTGTCCGGCGGCGTATAGTAGAAACCGTGGCGGCCGTCCCAGCCGAGGCTGCAGTAGGGCGCGGTGATGGTGGCAAGCACCTCGGCGCCCGGCCCGGCCGCCAGCCGGATCCCCTGTTCGTAGAGCGTGACGGGCATGTCGGGCATGCCCTCGGAGAAGCCGGGTGCGAACTCGACATACGCCGGGTCGAGCGGATCGTCCCCCTTGTACTCGACCCCCCAAGCGTCCAGCACAAAGCGCTGGCGCTCCGGATCGAGACCGGACCAGCCCGTGGCCAGGATGCCGCCACCGCGCGCCACATGCGCCTGAAGCCGCTCGGCCAGTTCAGGGCCTATCTCGACCTCGTCGGGTAGGACCAAAAGCTTGTAGGCATCCCAGTCCGAGGCCAGCGAGACGTTGTCGAACTGCATTTTGAGTTCGCAGAGCATGCGCGTGGCCGCCTTCGTCGCCTCGACGGCCAGTTGCTTCCGGTGCGGCCGCTCGCCGCCGGCCCACGCCTGGCCGGGATAGCCGCACTTCATGACCGTTGCCATCTCGACCACCGGCTTGGCCTCGTCGATCCACGGCTGGAGCGGGCGAAGCCGGTCGTAGACAGCCTTGTCCAGTTCCATGACCGCGCGGTTCAGATCGCCGCGCGGGTGGAAATGGTCGCCGATCGAGGGCGGCACGGCGTTGGCGATACCGCGGATGCAGTCGTACTCGACGCTCGGCACGGGGCGCACTCCGCCGAAATCGCCCCAACTCTTCTGGAACCGCCCGGTCATGTTCAGCACGGGTTTGCCCAGCGTCCGCATGTAGCGTGAGACCATGGGCAGCACTTCGTAGCCCCACCCGCCCTGTGGCAGGCATTCCAGCTCCAGGTACGTCCCGAACTCGGCCTGGCCCTCGAAGTCGACCCCGTTGAAATAGATGAGCAGATCCGGCCTGATCTCCCGAACGGCGTCCGACAGCTTCCGGCCCATGGCGTGCACCTTGCGCAGGTTGAAGTCGTTGAGCGCTTCCGGGTCCTGCCAGTCGACGCCTTCGGCCGTCATCCGGTCCATGCACTCGACCCCGATGCAGGGCGGGGTGTGGAAGCAGTCGAAGAAGAAGCCGGCGACAGGGTAGCGTTCGGCGATCTCACGGGCCATGGCGGCGACGTGGTCGCCATAGCCGGAGTTGTAGCACATCTGGCGAAAGAAATGGTGGCCGAACGGCTCGCGGTACGTACGCCCGTCGGCATGCAGGATCGCCCAGTCCCGATGCCGGTACGCTTCTTCGTGGCTGAGCCCCACATTGATGTAGGCGGAGAGCGCGATGCCTTTGGACTGGCAGGCGGCGGCCAGCTCGCCGAACAAATCACGCTTCATGGCCGGGTGCGGAACGCCGAGCTGGGTCGGATAGTAGGCCATCCCCAGGTTACAGCGGGCAGGAAAGACGATGAAGTCCGCCCCGCACTCGGCCACCCAGTCCGTGATGGCCGCCATGTCGAACGCCTTGCCCACATCCGGATTGGTGGGCACGGTGTGGAAATCGAAGAACAGCGCCCATTTCGGAATGTGCATCGGAATATCCTCCATCTCTTAGTGCACCCGAACGTCAATGCGGTGACGTTCGGGTGCACTTAGTCTTCAAGCACCTTGAGGTGTACGTCATCGAACCAGACGGTGCCCGTCACGCCGCCGGCCATTCCGCAGTAGAGCCTGTCAGACTCGGCCACCGAACCGCGGCTTTCAGTTGACGATCTTGACGGGCGCAGGTCGATCCTGCGCACTTGGAGAATCGTTCGACTTAATGGATCAAGACATGACGGCCGCCGGCTCTACAACTCCACCAGCCGCATGTGCTTTTTCGACAGCTTTTCGACCCCGCGTTTGGTCACGCGGACGCCGTTTTCCCAGCGCAGGCCGAAATCGCGGTCGGCGAAGAAGGTGTCGACCTGGAACGTCATGTTCTCCTGGAGCAGGTACTCGGAGGTGGACTCCATCCACGGCCGTTCGACTTCCATCATACCGATCCCGTGGCACGGCCCGTAGAGCATGTACTTCTTGAACCCGCGGCGGGTCACAAACGCCTCGTACTCCTTGACCACCTCGGCCGCGGGTTTGCCGGCCTTCATGAGAGACAGGGTCTGGAGGTGTGCTTCGAGCCCGAACTCGACCAGCCGCTTCTTGCGCGCCGGCAGCGGCCCGATGGAGATGGGCAGCCCAACGCTGGACGAGTAGCCGCCGACCCGCGCGCCGATATTGAGCTGGATGACTTCACGCCGTTTGATCTTGTTGTGGGTCGGCCGCGAGATGGCGTTGTTGGTCGCCGGGCCGCAGAAGCAGTACTGGGCATGCCCCTCGTATTCGGCGCCGTACTTGTACATCTCGCGCTGCGCGATGCCGATCACCTGCAGTTCGGTCATGCCGGGCTTGATTTCGGCCAGGATCGCGTCGATCGCCTGCTCGCTGATCCGGAACGCCTTCCGCATCAGCGCGATTTCCGCCGCGCTCTTGATCGTACGCAGACCCGACAGCGTTTCGTCGGCTTTGACGAGTCTTGCGCCCGGCAGGTCCTTCTTCAAGCGGGTGTACACCGGTAGCGGCATCACGGAATAGCCGACGAGGCCGATCGTCTTGATCGGCTTGCCATTGCGAGCCTTGGCAACGATATCCTTGAAGGAGGCGACCGGAATGCCGGGGTACTGGGGCTCGGCCGATTCGCGGTACTCGACCATTTTCTCGATGCGCCGGATCTTGCTGCGGCCGCGCGCATAGGTCTCGCTTTCCGGCCCGATGATCAGAATGGGCTCGCCTTTGGCGGGCACGAAGACGCCGCCCGCCTCGAAGGTCGGCCAGTAGTCGGAGAGATAGCGGACGTTGGCGAAATCGGACTCGTTGGCGTGCACCAAGGCGGCGTCGAGCCCGGCGGCTCGGATGTTGGCCTGGAACTTGCGGATTCTGGCTTTGTATTCCGGGTCGGGTATGGCGTTCATGACCGTGCCTCCTTGTGTCCGTCCGTTTGGAGGGCCGCAGGCCTCCGCGGCCGCCCGCAGCCGTCGTACGCCGCACGGGACGCCCGGCAAGACGAGGTCGTCTCGACACCCCGGCTCGCGAGGACGCTCGCCCTCCATTCTTGCGAGATACTGTGCGGAAATGCGCTCACTTCTCGATCATGGTTCCCGGTATTTCGCGCGCCTGCAGGAATTCGCTGCCCCGCTCGGCCAGCTTCTCGAGCAGGATATCGAACTGCTCGAGGGCATACTCGCCGCAGTTCTTCGAGCAGAAGGCGTCGGGCCGTACGGAGCCCTCCCCGTAGTGGATGTCGCCCTGCGGCATCTCGTGAAACTCCCACGGGTGGAAATAGAAGCAGAGAAAGGGCTCTACGCCGCGCTCGCCGCAATAGGCGATGTAGCCGTCGATGTGCTCCAGAACCGCCTCGGCGCTCTCGGTCCGAAACAGGGGCCATTGGTCCAGATCCCGCCCGTAGGGATCGGTCGATTCCATGGACAAGTCGGCGAAATTGGGCAATTCCACGATTTTCAGATCGCCCGGCTTGGTCCAATCCTCCCGGCTCGGGTGATAAGGCCGCAATTGCTCACGGAAGTGATACATGGGATAGCTCGCATCGGCGACATAGCCAAGCTCCTCCAGCGCGAGGATCATGGCCGTCGACCCGAATAGCCGGGGCGCTCGGAACGAAACCGGCCGCTCGCCGCACGCCTGCTCAACCAGCTCCGTGGCCAGACGCAGACGCGGGCCGACCTCTTCGGGCAGGAGCGGATAGACGCCGGGAATGTCGAATATCGGGTCGCCGACCGTCTCGTGGTACAGGCTGTGGCAGCCGATCTCGTGGCCGGCGTCTCGGACGCGGCGGAGCACGTCCGCGTGCTTGCGGGCGCTGTCGCCGGTGAAGAAGAACGTCGCCGCTATCCCGCGCTTCCCCAACAGATCCAGGATTCGAGGCGTCCCATTGAGCAGCCCCTCGTAGAACGGCGTCCAACTTCCCAGATCCGTCTCCATGTCGAACCCGAGTACCGTCTGAATGCCAGCCATGTGATCTCCTCCAGCGCCCACAACCTCGGTTGCGCCGTGCCGGAAACGCACCCTTCATCATCGACAACCAGAGATCATATCGGTATGGTTTAGATTTGTCAATAGTATATTATCGTCAAATACTTATTGACTTTCTCATACTATATCGCTATGGTTTATATCGGAAGCATGAGGAAGGCGACCGGAATGAAACGAGGAAAGCCCGAACGGTATCTGGCGTTGGCGGAGCAGATCCGGAGAATGATCCGCAAGCGCAGACTGCGTGAGGCGGATCGGCTGCCGTCGGAACGACAGTTGGCGGCTCAGCTTGGCGCGAACCACCTGACCATCCGCAAGGCGCTGAAAGTTCTGGAGGAGCAGGGGCTGATTCACACCGTGCCGAGTCGCGGGAATTTCGTGGGCCCGAAACCGGTCTCCTACGAGGATCGTCCTGTTGTCGGGATCCTCTTCCCCGATGCGGACATGTTCTTCTTCGACATTCTGACTCAGCTGGAAACCAGGCTGCACGCGTTCGGTCTGCATCCGGTCGTCCACATCACGAACGGCGCGCGGGAGAAGGAGAACGAGGCCCTGGATTTCCTGGTGCGGACCGGTGCCGCGGGCGTCATCGCCGCGCCCAACGAAGCCTGCGGGGAACGATATAAGCGGCTGGACATGCCGGTAGTGTTTTTCGACGCGTTCATACCCGGGCTGGCCATTCCCCACGTGATCACGGACGACTACCGCGGCGCGCAGGCGGCGGTCGAGCACCTGATGAGCCTGGGCCACTCGCGAATCGCCCATGTCGGCGGAACGGACGCGACGAGCGAAATCCGGGCAAGAGCGTACGCCGACACCCTCCGCAGGCACGGTCTTTCGGTCGACGAGGCCTGCGTCAGGCGGCGGGACTACTCCCGGCAATGGGGCTACTACGCGGCCGAGGCGCTGTTTGTCGGCACTCCCCGCCCCACGGCGCTGTTCTGCGGCAATGACACCCTTGCGGCCGGGGCCCTGCGGTACCTGAAGGCGCAGGGAATCCGTTGTCCGGAGCAGGTTTCCGTGGTCGGGTTCGGCAACATGCCGGTGGCGCTGGATCTGGACCTGACAACGGTTTCGCAGCCCTGCAGCGCGATTGCGGACGCGGTCTGGACGAGCCTCCGGAGTCTGATCGAGAAGAAGGAGGCGGTTTCGGCGACCAAGATCGCCACGGAGCTGATCGTGCGTAAAACGACGGCACGGTGTGGCTGAGCGGCTCGCGAGACGCTCGCCCTCCACTTGGCACTGCACGGCCGAAGATCCTCTTCTCATCTTCTGGAGGGCGAGCGTCCTCGCGAGCCGCGGCATAGTGGACTTGCCACCGCATTTCCGCCGATGCGTTTCCTCGTCTTCATTTCACGAGATCGGCGCAGGCCACGAAGAACTTCAAATCCGCGTCCGCGTCATTGCGAAGCCCGTGAGAGCTGCCGGACTGCGTCAACACGATATCGCCGGGCACGACGCGTCGCTCTTCGCCGTCGACGGTCATGGTCCCGGAACCTGCGACAATGTAGTAGATCTCCTCGTCGCCGCGGTGTTCGTGGACGCCCACGGACGCGCGGGCGGGCAGGACGATCTCCCGGACGTAGCGCAACGGGCTGGCGAATTCCGTGCTCAAGAGTGTACGTACCGCGCAGGTCCCGTCCCCGCCGTGGGAGCCGGCGACCTGTTCGGTCTCGATGTTGTGTGTGCCGCGATGGATCATGGGTTCACCTCCTGCGAACGTGATCTGCATGGCCCAGAGCCCTTGGGGGCTTGCCTACAGACGCGCTCTTCTGTGTCCACGCGTTCGTAGTGAGCCCCGAGAGGGGCGTGTCGGGACGCCATGCCTCGTCAGGGTTCGAACACCACCTTGATCGCCTCCCCCGACTCGAACGCCTCGAACCCCTCCCGCCACCGATCGAGCGGGAGCGTATGCGTGATCAGGGGCCGGGCCATGACCTTACCCAACGAGGCGAGCCGGATCGCCTCGGCCCAGGCGGTGTACTTCTGGCTGAACGAACCGGTGACGCGGATTTCCTTGTAGACAAGCTGGTCCACGTCGAACGGCACAGGCGCCCCGAAAATGCCTACCTGTGTGTATTTGCCCTGCCGGCGCAGCAACCGGAGCCCGGCCTGCAGGGCCGGCGCTTTTCCGGAGCACTCCAGCAGGACAGACACCTCGCCCCCGTTCAGGTAATCGCCGATCCGCTGCTCGAGCTCCTCGGCATCCACGTCCACCGTCAGATCTGCCCCCAGTTTCCGGGCCAGTTCCAGACGGCGCGCGTCCCGCGCCGTGCCCGAGACGATCACCTGCGCGCCGTTCGCTTTCGCGTACTGCAGGCAGAACAGGCCCATGGGGCCGGGCCCGGTGATGAGCACGTTGTCCGCGGCGTCGATGCCTGTGAGCTCCTGAACGGCATGGAACGCGCACGCGGAAGGGTCGGACAGCGCCCCGGTCAGGAAATCGACGTTGTCCGGCAGGCGGTGCACGCGTTCCTGCGGGACCACGCAGTATCCGGCGAACGCCCCGTCAAAGGCATAGCCGGTGGCCAGCCGTTCGGAACAGAGGTTGTAGCTGCCCGTCCGGCAATACCGGCAATGCCCGCACACGTAGCGCGAGTTCTCCGCGGTTACACGGTCGCCGTTGCGCCAGTGTTCGACCGATTCGCCCACCTCGGCCACGACCCCGCTGAACTCGTGCCCGATCACAAAAGGGGGGCGCATGGGGATCCGGATGTCGCCATGCAGGATGTGCAGATCCGACCCGCAGATGCCCGCCGCCTCCACACGGATCTTCACCTCGCCCCGCGCGGGCGCCGGCTCCGGCACGTCGCAGAGCGCGATGTGGCCCTCGCCAAGACTCTGTTTCACAACCGCTTTCACGGGCGCCTCACTTTCCACGGCGCCGCGACGTCCGCGAAGACGATCACGGCCTTGCCCCCGGAACGGTTCACGAACCGGTGCGGCTGTCCGGGCTCGAAGAACCAACCGTCGCCGCCGGAGATCGCGCAGGTCTGCCCGGGCAGCTCCAGCTCGAGGCTGCCGCTGATACAGAGCCCCACTTCCGTGGATTCATGCGTTTCGGGAGCATCGGCACTGCTCGCACCAGGCTCGTACTCCTCTCGAAACAGCTGAATGGAGGCCGATGCGGAGGGATTAACCAGGAGCGTCTCCCGCCCGGCGCCCAGCCCCTTCACACGGCGCATGGCCCCTTTCCGGATGACCGGACTCGGCCGCGCATGTTCCGCGCCCCCGAACAAATCGGAGAATCCAATCCCGAAGGCCGCCAGGATCTTCTTGACCGTGGCGAACGAGGGCGAGGTGTGGCCGTTCTCGATTCGCGAGACAATCGTGGGCGACACGCCCGCCCGCTTGGCCAATTCGCGGACGGACAGCTCCCGCCGTTGCCGTTCACGGCGCAGGATCTGAGCGATATCTTCGGGGTCGTCCATCACAAAACAGCCCTCCCGATCGTCCGCGCCCTCACCCGATAAGGCTCATTATTATGTTACATAGTGTTACACTATAGTTTACACTTGTCAAGGGTGGAATGTAGCAGAGCCGTCCCGGCTCTTCCTCTCCCGGCGGCACAGCGTGCCGCTGGGAGGACCGGGCCTACGGCCTGGGGAAGCGGCGAGACGCCGCTTCTACTTTGGCTGGATCTCAACTCAGGCGGGAAGGCCAACTTGGAGGGACAACTCCTGGACGGACTGCAGGTCGTCGCGCGTGCCTTGTTCGACGTCCATACGGAGTCGCCTACCCCTCCCAGTTGATGAGGATTTTCAGGATATCGTAGCCGTTTTCTTCGAGTTCCTTGTAGGCGGCGGGCGCGTCGTCGACGTGAACGGTCTTGGTGACAAGGCTCTTGGCGTCGAACTTGCCGTCGGCGATGAGCTGAAGCACCTCTTCCTTGTTGCCGGGGTTCATGGCGATAGAGCAGCTTACGGTCAGGTCGTTGTTGTTCCACATGTTGTACTGGGTGATGATGATCGGGTCGCGGTATTGGCCCTGAAGATGGATGCGGCCGCCGGGCCGGACGTAGAGCGGGAGATTCGGGATTACGCTGGGATTTCCGCTGCACTCGATGACGACATCCGCCTTCTTGCCGTCGTTCAGGTCCAGGAGCCGGGTCTCCGCCTTTCCGTTGCGCCGGGCGAAGTTGAGCGTGCGATCGGCGTACTTCGTGGCCAGGTCCAGGCGGCCCTCATGCACGTCGGCGGCGATCACGCGCTCCGCGCCGGCCAGCCGGGCCAATTGCACGGCGGACAGGCCGATATTGCCCATGCCGATGACCAATACCGTCTCGCCGGGCTGGACGCCGACCCTATCGATCCCCTTCTTGGCCACGCAGGCGAGGTAGGTGACAGCCGCCTCTTCGTACGAGACGTTGTCCGGAATCTTGGCGGGCCGGTCCATGAGCGGCGGACAGGTCGTCGGGTTCTTGACGGCATACTGAGTCTGCCCGCCCCACGCGGCGCACAGGTTGGGGTAACGGCGCACTTCGTTGGCCATGGCGCGGTCACCGACCTTGAAGCTGTGGCCGGTGTTGCTTTTGACGGCGTTTTTTCCGACATAGACCACCTCGCCGACCTCTTCGTAGCCTGGCACGCAGGGGTAGTAGACGCTGTCGCAGCCCGAGCGGCCGGCATAGACGGCCATTTCCGTGCCGGTCGAGATGCCGCTGAACTTGGTTTCGATCACGACCGTCTCGTCGTCGACGGGCGCCACATCGATCTGTTTGACGACGGGTTGTTTCGGTTTTTCGAGGATGATGGCTTTGCCTCTGTTGAAGTCGGTAGTCATCGTCTGGTTCTCCTTCGTGCGCGTGTCTCAGGACAGAGTTCTTGGCGAGGCCGTCAGACAGCGCCTGCCGCCACGCCCGCCGCCTGGGTGACGACATCGATACACTTGCGCATGCCGGTTTCCACGTCGGACGGCTCCTCGTATTCCATCGTCCAGTACCCGTCGTAGCCGTCCTCGATGAGGGCGCGGACGACGGGCGCCCAGTCCGTCACGCCGTCGCCGAGCGCGCAGTATTCGAGCTGGCCGTCGACGATGCGCACGTCTTTCCAGTGCGTATAGCCGATGCGGCCACGCAGGACGAGATAAGCGGACAGCGGGTCTTCCCGGCAGTGGGCGAAGTTGCCGCCATCGTAGTTGGCCTTCACGTTCGGGTGGTTCGCCATCTCGAGCAAACGCCGGACCTGCGCGCCGGTTGCCGTGGGACCGCCGTGGTTTTCGAGGGCGACCAGGACGCCTTTGTCCTGTCCGTGTTGGCCCACCACGGCCAGGGCATCGGCACAGCGCCGGTAGCTGTCCTCATTGAGGGATTCAAACGGCGTGAAGCCGGCGAACACGCGGATCACCTCGACGCCGCCGTCGCCGGCGATGTCGATCTGCTTCTTGAGCCGGGCGATGTCTTCGCCCAGCTTGGTCTGGTCGGGCTTGGTGAAATCGTTGCCCACACAGAAACACACCACCTTCACCCCGCTCGCCTGTTCGGCCTCTGCCATGGCGCTCAGTGCGCCGGTGTCCGGCAAGGTCGCCAAATGCTTCACGGCGGGGTTATCGCCGAGATTCATCTCGGCATACGGGAATCCGAGCCGCGCGCACGCCTCCAGATAGGCGGGGATCTCAATCTCCCGGAATCCCCAAGCGCCCGCACAGAGTTTCAGCTCGCCTGTCATGACCTGCCTCCTAGTTTCTCGTTGTGGTCGTTGGCTTGTCGATTGCCGTCGATTGCAGTCGGCAGCAATCGGATGCTGTCGACTGCGGTCGAGCTTCGGCAGGCGTCGCCCCTCCTGCCCCTCTCAACTCACCATCTGAACACGGCCGTCATCACCTTGCCGGGTTCGTTATGCACGTATTCGTAGGTTTCCGTGGCGGCATCCACCGGTCTTTCGATGGAGAGCAAGGGCTCGTAGACGAGCCGGCCGGCGGCCATATGCTCAATCACGGTCTCGGCATGCTCGGTCTTCTCGCCGCAAGTGGCGGACAAGGTGAGGTTGCGCCCAAACAGCGTTTCGGGAATGTAGATGTTCACCGGCTCCAGGTACATGCCCTGGGCGTGGACACGCCCGTAGGGTTTGGCAATTTTGAGGACGGCTTCCAGGGAGCGCGGCTCTCCGGTCACCTCGATGACGGCGTCCGGTCCTGTGCCGTTGGTGAGTTCCCGGACGATGCCGGGAAAGCCATCCTGGGACGCATTGACGGTCTCGTCCAGTCCGCAGGCCCGGGAGACGTCGAGCCGGAAATCCTCGAGGTCGGCGACGATCACGCGGGCGCCGGCAAGCTTGCAGAGCTGTGCGGCGAAATTGCCGATCACCCCCTGCCCTACGACGAGTACGGTTTCACCGGGCTGCGGTTTGACCTTGACCTCCACTCCGTGCTGGGCCACCGCGCCGAGCACGGCCAACGCCGCGTATTTTGGGGCGACGCCGTCCGGCACCTTGACCGCACGTTTGGCCCCGTGGGGATGACTGGCGCCGCTGATGACGGTGTACTCGCAGTGCCCGGCCCACGCGCAGCAGTAGCGTTCGTCGAACCCCTTGAACAGGTTCGAGCCGATGGCGAAATCGCCGCGTTTGAGGTGCGAGACATTGGCGCCGACCTCCATGACCTCGCCGCACGGCATGTAACCGGGCAGGATCGGATACGTCTGGGCGTGGGCCCCGCGGCCGTGCATCTGGCCGGTATACAGGTCGATCTCGGTCCCGCGCGAAATCGTGCTGTACTGAGTGCGGATCACGACGCCGTCATCGTCCATCCTGGGGAGCGCCACGTCCTCGTGCAATTCGGCCTTGCGCCGGCCGGTGAACACGATGGCTTTGCCCCGCTGGTAGCCGCTGCTCATGTGCGTCCTCCTCGGAATATGGGCCTCAACGCCGGCTTCCACTCAGCTTAATCGATTAAGCAATATCATAACGCACGGCGGCGCGATGTCAAGCCCCTGTGGACGATTTCGCGCCGGAGGCCGCCGCCATCGCGGCGGCAGTCCTGCCTTGAACGGCGAGCCGATGGCGGTCTAGTGTCCTGTCCGAAAAATACGGTGAATTTTGACGCGGGTATTCTGGATGCACGGGGGCCGCGGCGCGCACAAGGCGATGCCGG
>JAFGHX010000352.1 GCA_016929905.1 Kiritimatiellia bacterium | reverse complement strand
TTCGGGTATTGCCCCCTCCCGCGCGCCTTGCCCAGCGCCAAAATCGCCTCGGCTAACGTTAGCGTATTTGCGAAAGGCAGTACTAAGGAAGAGCAGGCTGCGGCTGAACGGAGTCCTCGTGCACCCATGCGTTCAGCAGCTCGCGGTGGCGATCCAGCTCGGCAGAGTATTCCGGACGGGCCGCCAGGTTCGCCGTTTCGCCCGGATCGCTGCGCAGATCGACGAGCATTTCCCGATTCTCGCCGGAGTCATAGACGAAGTACTTGTGGTGGCGGCTGCGCAGCATTTGCCCGAACTGGCTCTCCACGGCCAGGCGCTCGCGCCATTCCCAGACCGGCCGGCGCTCGGCGAGCGGTCGCAGGCTCGCGCCGGGGAGTCCGTCGGGTACGGCCGTCCCGGCGTAATCGCATAGAGTCGGCAGCAGATCGAGTCCGTTGGAAACCAGATGCTCGGCCTCGACTTCCCCGGCGGGTATCGCGCCCGGCAGTCGCATGATGAACGGCACGCGCGCGGCTTCTTCGTATGGAATGCTCTTGTGCTCGAGCCGGTGCGCGGCGTCGTGGTCGCCGTGGTCGCTGGTGAAGACAACCAGCGTGCTCTCCTCCAACCCCGACTCCCGAAGTTGAGCCAGCACGCGGCCGATCTTGGCATCGACGCGCTCGGTGAGCCGGCAGTAGAGCCACCGGTGCAGGCGCCAGTCGGTTTCGGTCCAGTGCTCCCGGGCGAACCGCCGGAAAGCGCGCGCGGCGAGGTAGGTCCCGGCGACGGCGTCGGGCTCGCGCGCGGGGATCTCGAAGTTCGGCGGCAAGGGCGGCGCGTACTGCTGAACGAAGGCATCCAGGTCGCCGGTCGCGCGCGCACGGTCCAGCACGGCCTCGCAACTGGCCGAGTCGAAGTTGCCGTGCCCCTTCCCACCCGTGGCGGCCGCATGCGCGTTGATGGCCATGTGGCAGACGTCGTGCGGGTTGACGAACGAGGCGAACAGGAACCAGGGCGCGCGGTGCGCTCGCTTCAGGAATTCGACGCACGCGTCGGCACAGCCGTCGCGGGCGTTGCCGGTCAGGAACGCGTAGTCGTCCCCGCGCACGCGCGACTCCAGCGGCCGGGGCAGGTGCGTCTTGCCGGCGTAGGCCGTATGGTAGCCCGCGTCTTGAAGCGTCCGGCCGAGCGTGCGGGCCAGCATCCAGTCGGGCACGGTCACGGGCGATTCATTGTGCGTCATGCCGATCGCACTCGGCATCCGGCCCGTCTGCAGGCTGAACCGGCTCGGCACGCAGACCGGGTTCGTCGCGTAGGCGCATTCGAAGCGCAAGCCGCCGGCGCAAAGGGCGTCCAGTGCCGGCGTCGCAAGCCAGCGGTTCCCGGCGCAGCTCAGCATCGTCGCCGACTGCTGGTCGGTCATGATGAAGAGGATGTTCGGTCGCGCGTCGGGCATTGGCCTCCCCCACTCTTTTGCATAATACCTGCCGTTGGCTCGTTCGTTAGCTTTCCTGTCATGCGCTGAATATCGTAGTCTGGCTTACCCGTATCAGGAATTGACGATTGTGCCGATCTTTTGCACAATATTATCATCATGGAGTCGTTCAGGGCCGTATTCGATGAGAGTGAAGCGGGGCGGGATGGCCGCTTCAGCGTGCACGTAATCGGGTATCGGCTGGGCATGACGCTACCGGTGGACATCGCGGAAGGCGTGCGGTGGTGGTTCATTTTCATGTTCTACGACAGGTTGGCGGTGAGGGCGGCGGGAGGGTGGACGCAAGTGCCGCCCGGCACGATGGTGATCTGTCCGCCGCGCCAGCCGCTGGGGCACGGGGCCGCGGGCAGTCGTTGGGTGCGGTCGTGGATCCGGTGCGGGGGGACGGAAGTGGGCCCGGCGGTGGCGGAGGCGGACCTGCCGGTGATGACGCCGCTGGTCTTCCGCAGTCACGCGGAGAACGAGCGTCATCTGCTGGGCATTCATCGTGAGTTGAACCACCCGCGCGGTGCGGACCCGCGCACGGTGTTGGACCTGTTTCGGGTCTGGATGCGCGGCATACGGCGCGAGTGCCGGGGGACGGGCCCGCGCGTGCCGGCGGCGTTTCTGCGCGCGCGCCAGTTTGTGGAGACTCACTATCGCGACGGTTTCACGCTGGACGAATTGGCGGCGAGCTGTGCGCTTTCGAAGTCGCATCTGTGCCGGGGCTTCCGCCGGCATTTCGGGACGTCGCCGGTGGCGTTGGCGATCCGGATCCGGCTGGACCATGCCGGGGAACTCTTGCGCAACGCGGACTTGAACGTGACGCAGGTCGGGCGCGAATGCGGGTTCAGCGACGTGTACTACTTCTCGCGTCTGTTCAAGAAGCACATGGGCCTGAGTCCGCGCGGGTACCGGCAGGCGGGTGCGCCTTGATGGGGAGTGCGACGCCGTCGCAATCCTCGCGGTTCACGTTTCACGCCTGCCGGGAGGCGGCGAGATCGGGGGCGGAGGCGCCGGTTTCGCTTGCGGCCGGGGCGACCTCGAGGGCGACGAGGCAGACGTCGTCGGTGAAGGTGCCGTCGGCGGCGAACAGGCGCGCCTCCTCGATCGCGCGGTCGAGCAACGCGGGTGCGGGCAGGTCCGCGTGCCGGCGGACCAGTTCCATGAGCCGCTGTTCGCCGAACTCCTCCTGCGCGTTGTTCGTTGCCTCGGTGATGCCGTCGGTGAACAGGATGACCCGGTCCCCGGGCCGCATGGGCGCTTCATGCGTGCGATAGGCGACGTCTTCGAGCAGGCCGAGCGGCGGATGGGTGGTATCCTGCTCGCCGCGGAGCCGTTCGACCGCGGCGTCCGCGCGGTTCGACCTCAGCGGGGGCGGGTGGCCGGCGCAGGCGAACCGGAAGCAATCGGCGGCCAGATCGGCGACGAGATAGAAGACGGTGGCGAATTGGGGGCTGCCGGATTGGCGCAACATGGCCTGGAGATCGCGGTTCACCTGCGTGAGGAACTCGCCGGGCACGCCGGCGACGCGCTTGAGTTCTTCCAGCAGCGCGCGCAGCATGGCGGTCACCATGGCGGCGCGCACGCCGTGTCCCATCACATCGCACACAAACACGCCCACCGTGCTCTCGGACAGCCGCAGCACCTGAAAGAAATCGCCGCCGACCTTCCCCGCGGGCCGGTACCGGTGCACGAGCGAGAGCGAGGAGCCGGAGACCGGATCGAGCCCCTGGCGCATCGGATAGCGCTGCGGCAGCATCGCCATCTGGAGCTCGCGCGCCAGGGAAAGGTCGGTTTCCATCTCCTGCTTCTGTTGGTCGATCTCCTCGTTCGTCTGCCGCAGCCGCCGGATATTCTCCGACAGCAGCGCGTTCTGCAACTGGACGAGCGTGTAGACGAAGATCAGGCCCAGGAACGCCCCGTCATCGGCGAGGAGCGCGACGTCATCGTAGAAGAAGCGGGGATTGCGCCGGAACACGGCGTCGAGCACCGCCGCGACATTGGAGGCCGTGGTGACGGCCATGAACTCGGCGAGCATGTATTCCCGGACCCTGCGCTTGAGGAACAGGGCGCGGCCGGACTCCGCGCCGAACAGCATCCCGATCTGGCTGCGCCCGACCAGCCCGATCATGCGCGTGCCGTCCAGCACGGCCATGTATTCGAAGGTGTGCTGCGAGAAGCGGCGGTAGGCGTTGTCGAGGATATCGTCGGCCTGGATCGCTTCACGATGCCCGATCAGGGCGCGGAGGTCCGCGTCGTCCGTCCGCACATGCGCACTGTCTGCCGATGCCGCCATCCGGCCAATGCCTCCTCGCCCGGAGTGGGCTGCGTTGATGAAGGCCGATGCGGGTAGGAGTAACATAGAATGGGGGAGAATGCAACAGTCTCGATCGCTAATACGGACGCTTCCCGATGTCCATGCACGGCTTGATCTGTTCGCGCGAGAAGTGTTTTTCGAGCCTGTGCAGGATCGAGGCTTCCAGCTCGTCGAACGGTTCGAACGGGAAGGTCGCGCCGGCGATCCGGATAGCGCGCGGGATGCCGATGTCGCGGCCGCAGTCCGGGCTGAGCCCGTTGACGGGGACGGCCTTGCCCGTCCCCGGCGCGTTCGCGGGCAGGGGCCCGGCCGCCGGACCGGGACCGGGCGGCGCGCCGGAAGAGGCGTCTGTCGCGCGATGTTCCGTCACGAGGGGGGCGGAGTCCCCGGTCCAGGGCTCGGCGCCCCGGTAGAGGTTGCCGCCGCCCTTGGCCTCGACGCTCACCGCGGGCGTGCAGCCGACGAACACGTTGTTGTACAGGCCGACATCCTTGCCGTAGCGCAGTTGCACGGCGTCTTTGAACCCGGTCATCACATTGTGCAGGATCCACACGCTCTCCAGATCGGCCGGATTGCGGCTGTTGCGGAAGCTGTTCACGGCCGAGCCTTCGCCCGGCCGGTCGAAGGCGTCGAACCAGTTGCCCGCAATCACATAATCCTTGCAGGTGTCTTTTCGGCCGGTCGTATGCGAGCGCGACTGGATCATGAGGCATTTGGGCTGGCTCTTCTCCCGATGCAGGCCGGTCTGACCGCGAATCGCGTTGTAGTAGACGCGTATGCCCTGCGACCCGTTCTGGAGCGTGACCCCGCTGAAATAGGTCTGGTCGGCATAGATGATATTGTAGCGCACCGTTGTCCAGTAGTCCTCGTCATCCTTCTTGGTGACCTTTTTCAAGTCGATCGCGTCTTCCCATTTGTGGAACATGAACAGGTTCCGCTCGATGAGTCCTTCGGAGCCGGCGCCGTGGCAGACGACGCCGTCGACGTTTCCGGCGAACAGGTTATGCCGGATCGTCCAGCGCCGTGTGCGGCCGCCGAGCCCGACGTCGCCGCCGGCCGTATCGTCGCCGACGTTGACGAACAGGTTCTCTTCGACGAGCAGGCCGTCCGTGTTACCGGCCAGGATGCCGCGTGTGGCGATATCGGCGAAGCGGCAGTGCCGCACGGTGATCCGCTCGCAATCGCGCAGCACGACACCCTCATTGCAGATCTTCTTCTTGGGGTACTTCTTCTTGTCGCCTCTGTGGTCGTAGGTGGTTCGGCCGTCGATGCCGTACGGCGAGGCGTTGGCGAGGGTGAGGTTCTCGACGACGACGTGCGCGCACCCGTCCAGGGTCAGCGGCGCGCCGTGCCGGCCGGCGCCGTCGAGAACGGTTGCGTCGGGGCCCGCGCCGCGGATCGTGATCGGCGCGGCGGCCGTCCCCTTCACCGAGACGCGCGCGATCCCTTGGTAGCGGCCTTTCTGGAGCAACGCGACGTCGCCGGGCTGCAGCGCGTTGAGCGCGGCCGACCAGTCGCCGGCCGGTGGAACGGGGATTTCCCTGGCGCGCGCGCCGGTCGCGAGCAGGA
Organism: Kiritimatiellia bacterium; assembly: GCA_016929905.1. Lineage (GTDB taxonomy): Bacteria > Verrucomicrobiota > Kiritimatiellia > JAFGHX01 > JAFGHX01 > JAFGHX01. Next base: position 37,233 of record JAFGHX010000352.1, on the reverse strand, counting down.
GCCAACCCCACACAACAGCCATCGTCCGCGCGGCAAGTCTATGCGTCATCCTGATCCCTCCCATCACCACCGCCGCCCGAACATGGCGGGCGTGACCCAGCTCACGGCGCTTTCAGCCTGGCGGGTTCCGTCCGGCGCGCGGATGACGGCGGTCTTCTGCCCCTTGCCCACGTCGGCCACCGCCATCATCTTCACGGGCCGGCCGTCGCGCAGTTCGGCGAGCCACAGATCCGTACCCGGCTGCACGCCGGCGATCGGCTTGCCCTCGAACCCCAGCACATACGTTTTGCCGGCCGCCCGAATGCCGAGTGCCGAGCCGTTGCCGGTGACGGTCAGTTCCGCCGCCGCATTCTGCGAGTCCTCGATCGCCAGGAACGTGACCGCGCGCGTTGCGCCCTGCGCCTTGTGGCGCGCCTCGACCGACGATTTTGTCGACGATCCGCTCCTGAACGGAACGAGCTCGGTCGGCAGCGCCTGGCCGTCGGGCGCGACGGTCGCACCGAGCAGCAGGCACTTCTCGTTGAGCACGCGGAACCCGTTGCCGTCGGCGGCCATCGAGACGTCGCCGCCCGGATTCAGGCGGTAGGTGATGGAGCGCGGTTTGGCGCCGACGTCGATGTCGTCGATGATCACAACCAGCGCCGGGCGCAGGAACAGAACATGGCGCTGCACCTTCTTGCAGTAGTGGGGGTACGCCTTCCTGGCCTCGCCGAGCGAATAGCCGCTGTTCGCGTCCGAATGGAACGCGAGCGTCTCGCCCGGTCCGTACAGGCTCTGTTTCTGGCCGTCCACGATCGGGACATTGTGATCCGCCGTGCCGTGGCCGCGCCCGTCGCGCAGCACGCGCGCGCCGCGCGCGAACAGGGTGAAATGGTTCATGTTCTGCTCTTTGTGCTGGCCCTTCATCCCGCAATGGTGGAGCAGGATGGTGGCATCCTCCTCCCAGCTGTCGCGCCAGACGCTGAGCCCGATGTCGGCGTAATGCCGGCCGGTGACCGCCGGTTTCGGCCGCTGCGCCTCGAGGGCCGGGTCGACCCACCAGAACGCGTCGCCGTAGCCGCTGCCGCCCAGCCGGCTGCCGAGCCACTGGACGTGCGGGTCGCGGAAGCTGCGCGCGATCGCGTAGAAGATCCACTGGTTCCAGTACTCGCCGGCCCCGCCGCCGTTGTAGCCCAGATCGCGGCCCTCCCAGTCGGCGATCATGAGCTGGAAATCGGCGAACCGTTTGAGGAACGGGTCCTTGAAATGGTCGCGCCCGGTAACGTTCGCGAGCATCTCGACCAGCTTCAGCCAGTTCTGCACGCCGTACGCGCCGTAGCTGGGCGATTCGGTCCAGGCGCCGGAGGTGTGTTCGTTGAAGGAATCGAGCAGGAACTTCTCGGAGATCGCAATCCAGAGCGACGCGTCGGGATGTTCGCCAAGCAGCGCCAGGCCGGCCTGGCCGAGCCCGGAGAAGGTGGCGGAGGTGTGGTTCCCGCGCAGGTCGTTGTAGATCGAGCCGTGCCCGTGCAGCGCGTTCAGATACAGGCCGTGCGCGAGTTCCACCATCGAATCGCGCACGAGTTGGCGCTGTGCGTCCGACATGCGGCGGAACGCGCCGTCGTAGCCGAGCGCCAGGCATTGGAGCGGATAGGCGGTATCGAAATCGAAATAGACGTAGGCCGGCACCTTCCAGAACCGGGAGCGGACCCAGGCGAGGGACCAGTCGCGAAGCTGATCGGTCCAGACGGGATCATCGCTGAGCGCCGCACCGATATACCAGTGGGAGAAGGTGTGCCACTGCAGGGAGCGTTCCGTCGAGGCGTCGAACGGGTCGTAGCCGTCGCAGGGCCCGAGATCCGGAATCTGCGGCGGGAGGACGCTCAGGAGCGTATCGCCGCGCGGATACTTGACTCGCCCTGTCAAGTCCTCCTGCCGGATCCTGGGCTTGGCCTTGTACTCCGCCAGGTTCGCCAGGGCGCCGGCAATCGGCCCCAGATGCGGCCGCCACGCGCCTTCCGCCCGGCGGCGGAGTTCACCCACCTGCTCTTGCCGGTAACGCAGACGCGGATGACCGGGCGAGACGAGCCGGATACTCTCCGCGCGCTGCCGGATCTCGTTGTGCCGCGCGAGCACGTCGGGCGCCATCGTCGCCGCATCGCTCTCCGGCCCGGCCGCCGTGAACCGTACGGGCACAATCTGAAGCCACGTTCTGTTCTCCGGCTTCAAGACACCCCAGCCCCAGGTTGCGATCTTGAGTGTGATCGGTTGGCGGCCCCCGACGCCAAGCCGCTCGGCCAGGTTCCGGCGGCAGGTGCCTTCCATCTGGTAGTCGGCCAGGACACGCTCTTTGCCGGCGCCCGCCTTGCCCGTCAGCCGCCACTGTGTCCGCCCGTCCCGCGTTCGGATCTCGACCATCGGCGTCTTGTCCAGATCGACTTGGAACGTCTTCGTAATGAATTCATAGTTCTTCTGACGCGCGTGCTTGACGGTCCCGTCCTTGCGCAACGGCAAGGACTGCCCTTTCATGTCGGCCCAGCCGGAAGCGGCCGGCGCCGGGCTCGCGGCAGCGTTTGGCTCCGGCGCCGCGGCACAGGCAACAGTCAAAGCGCAAGTCAAGGGCAGGCAAGACAGAAGTGTTCTTGGCGTCATAATCTCCTCCGCTCACGTGACGGCGCCAACGGCCGGTTGCAGGAAACACCGGGCAAGAACCGATCCTGCCGATGTCCAATGAGATTGCGGGGCCCAATACGATATGCGGTAACCTTCTGCGCAGGCATGCCGCTACAGCTTACACCTTGACGTAACAAACTCCAAGCGGGCAAGGCCATCTCGTTCACTCCCGCCTTCGTCATCCTTAAGGATATCCCTATTCGTCCGATCCGAGAAGGGCGACAGAGGCCCGAACAGGGCCGAATTGTACTGAAGTATGCCGTCGCGGCGGCCGGGAGGTGGGGGTGCGGGGTGAGAGGCGGGGATGGGTATACGGCGATGCCGGAGCTTGCGCTTGACGGGTGGTGACGCAGGCTCTAGCCTAGCAAGGCCCCCGGCGCGTTGCGCGGCGCCGGATATAACGAGGTGGAGACTTTGTTCCGCCGCGGGCAGACAGGCAGTAAGCTTTTGCCTGCCGCGCCGTAGCTTCTGAGCGAAGGCGGGTCGTAAGCTTTATCGATCCCGCCGCTGCGGCGGGGGTTTTCGACAAGGTTCTCGACGAAGTTTCAGGTGAGTGTCGCGTCGCGCCAGAAGCCCGGCGAAGGGGGCCGCGGTTTTCGCGGCCGGCAAGGCGGAGGGGAGTATGGCCATGGAGAAGGGCATCAGGTCGGGGACGAAGCCCTGGCTGGTTTTTGAGGCTTTGCGCACGCGCATTCGGGAGGGCGAGTTGCCGAACGGGGCGCGGCTGGCTTCGATCACCGGGCTGGCGCGTGAGTTCGGTACGGCGCGCGCGACGGTACAGGTGGCGATCGCGGCGCTGCGGCGCGAGGGGCTCGTGACGACCCGCAAGGGGAGCGGCGTCTACGTGACGGGCGGCGTGGAAGCAGAGCGTGAGCTGACGTCGGCGGCGGGCCGCGCGGCGGACATCGCGCGCGAGCTGGAGCAGGCGATTGTGCAGGGCGCCTACCGCCTTGGCGACGTGCTCCCGTACGGGAAGGTGCTCCAGTACCGGTTCGGCGCCTCCGCGGCGGTCGTGCGTCGCGCGCTCGATCTGGTGGCACAGCACGGACTGTTGCAGTGCCTGGGGCGCCGGTATCGGGTGAGCAGCCCGACATCGGGGAAGCGGACAGAAACGCGCCGTATCGTCACGGTGCTGGCCAGTGTGAGTCAGCTTGACGCCATGGCGGGCTGGCGCGTCTCGCGGGAGTTCATCCGCTCGCTCGAAATGGAGCTGAACAGATTCGGCGCCTCGGAGATGCGGGCGTTCGATCTGAGCCGGCAGTCGCCGCGGCGCCTGCGCGGCCTGACGCGCCGGGACACGATCGGCTTCCTGCATCTGGGTGCGGGCCGTGCACAGGGAAGGCGCGACCCAGCCGGAGTGGCGGCTGAAATCGGGGTTGCAGCAAGGACGGGGCTTCCGGTCGTTGTGTTCAATTACGCCGATGAACTCCTGTGCGTTCCGCGTGTGCAGCGCGCCGCGCCGAGCAATCTGGGGCTCCTGCACATAGACAACCGGGCGGCGGGCGAAGCGGTCGGTCGGCATCTGGCCGGGCTGGGGCACCGGCATGCCGCCTTCTTCGGCTATTTCAGCGAAGCGGCCTGGTGCGAGAAGCGGTACAAGGGGTTCACGAGTGCGTTTCGGGCGCTGGCCGGCCCGCAGGCCGGGGTTCGGCGCTTATTCGGGCACGAACACGCCTCGCGCGCCGAAGACCGCGCGCGGGTGCAGCGGGTTTCAGACGAGGTAACGGCCACGTTGAAGCGTGCGTTCCGGGATCACGGGTTCCTGCTGCGCGACCCGGTCGCGGAAGGCCGCACGATGATACGCGACCTCATGAACGAGGACAGTTGCCGGCGGGTCATGGCCGCTCTGTTCGCGGACGCCTTGCGCGACACGCGAGTCACCGCCTGGGCCTGCTCCGACGAAATGACGGCGATCGCGGCTTGGGAATTCCTGGCGCGACACAACGTTTCCGTCCCCGCCCAACTCAGCCTGGCCGGCATCAACAACGCCGGGGATCTCGTCCCGTACGGCATCACGGCCTATGACTTCAGGAAGAGCCAGATGGGGTATCTGGCCGCCCACTTCCTGATGCAGGATCTGCCCATTTCGCGCGATGCCGAGGGCGTCATCCGAAGCCCGGGCGACCTTGTCATCCGCAGCAGCACGGCCCGGCCCGCATCGGCTCCGCACGGCGCGGGTTGACCGACGCGCACGGGCTCCGGGCCCGCTCACGTTGGCCGGGGCAGGATGCCTTGGTATGATTACGCCGCTCGCCTGCTGAAAGGGGTGTGGCAGGCCCGGCCGCGGTGGGACTAGATACTATCTGGCGCAGGCACCTTGAGGCGAACGTTGAGCCTGTCGACGAATTTCGCGGCTGCATGTTGGGGAATTTGGAGGGCCTGGCCTGCCTCGCCGTAGCTTTTGGGCCAACGCGAGCTCCGTGCGGGCCGAAGCGCAGGGCGCTTCTCGACAGGCTCATCGCCAGCGACCGAAGTAGGCCGGGCGTCCTCGCCCGGCCCTGCCGCGGCCGTGCGCGGCCGAGGACGACCGCGCTACTCAGACGCGCGGCAAAGCGTGAAGGAGGCCTCGACATGAGAGTACGCGTTGCGGGATTCGTGATCGCTGTTGTCCTGGCGTGCGGGGCGCACGCCGAAGCGCCGCGTGACGCCCTCCTGTGGCCCTACGCTGTCACCAGCGCCTGGAACCGGCCGATCGGTGCGAACGCGGTCTACTCCACGGAATCGGACCCTGAAACCCGCGACATGACGAACCCGGCCTATCGCTGGGGCATCAACGCGGCAAACGGCTACGGCATTGTGACGGCGATCGCGACGGAATCCGACCCGCTCATGACGGTGACCTGCAGGCTCTGGGTCTACCCGAAGAACGCGTGGGCCGAAACGCCGGTGGGCCAGAACCTGCCGTACCGCCTGCACTGGCCACGCGGCGTACGCCATCCCGTGCAGTACCGGGGCACGCGCAAGGCCGAGGGGCGCCTGGCCGAGGCGGGTGTTCCCGCCCACACGCCGACCGTCATCTATGACGCCACCACGGGCTACACCCACGAATTCTACGAAATCGCCGTGCTCAGCGACACGCAGGCGTTCGCGCGGATCCATTTCACCGACGATCCCGACCCAACCCGCTTCGCGCGGACGATGGGGGTGGAGGCCAAGAAGAAGGTGTGCCCGGAACAGAACATCGTGACGGGAACGGGACATCCGCCGCCCGACGTCTGGCCGGGCAAAGTCGGGCCGCGTGCCGCGGGCCTGTCCTTTCTGGGCGGCGCGTTGCGCGCCTGGGAAATCAACGCGCCGGGCACCCCGATCCGGCACGCGCTGGCTCTGGCCCTCTCCCGGGATCTCCTGATCAGGGAGTGCCCGGACCGCCGGGACTGTACGGTATGGCCTGCCGCGGATACGGACGGCAACATGAAGCAGCAGAAGGGCACATTGAAGTACGGCATGCTGATTGCCATTCCGCCGCCGGGCAAAGGCGGCCCGGATCTGGAGGCACTGGGTCTGAGCGAGACGGCATTGCGGCTGGCGGTCTGCATGCGCGACTACGGTCTTTACGTCGTGGATCAGGGGCACGCGCGGGTGCTGTGTGCCGAATCGACCGCGGACGTCAAGCGGCTGGAGCGGGTGCGCAAGGAGCTGAACCGGATCACGCCCTTTCTGCGCGTTGTCCGCAACAACAGGCCCGAGGAACCCGTGGTCGGCGGCGGCGCGCCGCTTTGCGGCATGATGCCGCCGCCTCCGACGGCCCCCCGCCTTTCGTCCGGCGCCGCGGAGCCCGCCGCGGGCCGGTAGAGCCAAGCGCCCGGCGAGCGGCGGCGCGGCTTTCCCGTTCCCGTATGGCCCGGCGCACCGGCGGTGCCCGGCTCACCGCAGGGCGAACGCGGCCAGCGTGCCGTTCCGGGTCCCGGCGACCAGGCCGTTCCCGTTCACGATGGTGAGCTTTTCCACCGACGCGCCCAGGTCCGCGGTGCGCACCGTGCGCCCGCCGCCGTTCAGGAGCAGCAGCCGCCCGTCGGACAGGCCGACGGCGAGCCCGCCGGGCGTGGCTTTCAGGCACCGCACGCCTTTCTCGAGGAACCGGCTCCAGACCTTGTTGCCGGCATGGTCGTAGACGTGGACCCAGCCGATCTTGAGGCCGACGATCACCTCCTTCTTGCCGTCCCCGTTCAGGTCCGCGACTTCCAGGGCCTTCATGAACCGGTTCGAAATGTTCTTCACGTTCTGCCAGCCGCCGGTGTCGGGCCCGAAATACTTCATCCACAACGGCGAGTGCAGCCATTCCGGCTTGGTCGTGCCGCCGTCCCAGACGCGGAGTTCGTTCCAGTGGCCGGTAATCGTGGTGATGACTTCCTCCACGCCGTCCCCGTCGAGGTCGGCCACGGCGAGGTCGCCGTGCCCGCACTGCCCCCAGGCGCACATGGTCGTTGCGCCTTCGAGCACGCGGCCCGAGCCGAACCAGCCGTCGCCGCGGTTGCGGTGCTTGCTGTTCACGGCTGAGACGTCGGGCGTACCGCCGTCGAACTTGCCGGCGAGCACGACCTGCGGGTCCTTGGCCTTTCCGCGTTTCGTGAGCAGGGCCAGTTCGGTATTGGTCGCCCATCTCGTCGGCAGGCGCTTGATGAGTGTGCCGTCCAACTCGTGGAACTCGAGGGTAACGGGCCGGCCGATCACGAGTTCCTCCTTGCCGGTGCCCCAGAAATCGCCGGCCATCATCGTGAACACGCCGCGGTTATGGTACTTGCTGCCGTCGTAGCCGGGATTGGAGAACCAGGGCCCCTTGAACCGCGGGCCCACCTTGTAGCTGGGATCGACTTCCGTCTTGAAGCGCCAGACCTCGTTCCCGTTTCGGTCGTAGGCGTGCACGGCATCGTCGTGGTACGAGCCGGCCAGCACGGCGAACGAGCGGGCCTGCTGCGGGGTGCGGGCCGCCCAGAGGGACAGGACCTCGTCCTTGTTCTTGATCGTGGCGGCCACGGTGCCGTCCACGCCGACGCGGTGCAGCTTGGTGCCTTCGCCGTTACGGCACGCGGCCCAGATCTGGCTGTCCAGCGCCGTGTCCAGATGCGTGACCGGCCCGGCCAGCGTCGCCTTCCAGCGCGGCTGCCAATCCGGCTGCACGGCGGCCGCCTGCCGCTCGGCGAACCGCGGCTGCTCAGGCGCGAGAGCCGCGAGCCGTTGGAGCGCCGGTTCCACACCGGCCCGCAAGGCGGCCGACGGGCTCACACTTTCGAACGTGTGAGCCCCCGGCTCGATCGTGGCGGGCACCGCGCGGCCGTTGCCGGCGAGCCTGACAGCCGCCCCGTGAACCGCCGTGAGCGCGAGCCGCCCGCTCGCCAGCTCCCAGATCAGCGAGACGGGTTTGTCGGCCTCCAGCACGGACAGCCCGTTGAGCGCGAACGCCGTCGCGCCGGCCAGGATGAGCCGGTCGGAGTCGAGATAGACGAAATCGCCGGCGAGCGTGACCCCGCCGCCGGGCAGGCCGGCGGCGGCGAAGAATGCGGGCCGCGCGCCCTTTTTCACATAGGCCCTGTCCCCCACGCCCCAGACGAAATGTGCCGGCTTGCGCTTGGCCTGCTCGCGGAAGATGCAGTTGCCGATGCTGGCCGGCTGGTCTTTGCGCAGGTTCGTGTCCAGCGTCTGCATCACGCTGTTCCCGCCGGCGCGGAAGTCCAGTTCGGTGCCGCACGCCAGAAACACGCCGTCGCCCAGGTGCACGGCGTTCGGGCCGGCCGAGCGGTCCGCCGACGGGTCCCCGCTCAGCGACCAGGAGCACCGCACGGCGTACGGGCCGTCGCGCTGCGGGGTCACCACGTCGAGAAAGGCGCAGCCTTCGTCCTTGATATAGACCAGGTGCCGTTCCCACGCCGAATAGGGCATCTCGTCGACCGCCGTCTTCACGTAGCAGAGGCCCGGCGCCGAGAGCGCGGTGTGCAGTCTGGCGCCGTGGGCCACCTTCAGGTCGGCCTCTCCCTCATACCACACGTCCACGTCGTTGTTGTAGCCGGAAAGAACCTGGCGGCCGCCGAACATCCGCAGCTTGTACAGCGCATTCACGTGGTACGCCGTGCGGCCGCGCCCGAAGTAACCGTCCATCTGGAAGAAGTCGTCCTCTGCCGACAGCCCGGACCGGAACGTGAGCATCTTGTAGCCCGAACCCGGCTCGACGGCGTAGGGGATCTGCTCCTTGCCGATCTGCTGGGGCGGGAATGCCATGATCCTGTCCGTGAGGTCCGTCGGCGTGCGGGGTTCCCGCTCCGGCGCCGGCCAGAAGGAGCGGCCGATCCGGAACCGATCCCAATCGGAGTCCAGATCGTGCTGCAGGAGCCACACATAGCGCGAATCGCCCGTGATGTGCGCCGCCTGGTTCAGCAACACGGGGGCGAGCGACGCCTTGTAGTTGTCCTTCGCCTCACCCGTGCGCATCATGAGCAGGTGATTCATGTACATCTGCGCCGCGCCGCTGGCGACGAACTCCTCGTAGCCGTCGAGAACGAAGAACGCAAAGACGTACTGGACGCAGGACCCCAGCATGTCGAGCGACTCCCACCAAGCGGGCCCCTCAATGAACCCGTCGAAGGACTTGCGCACGCTTTCCAACCGCGTGTCCCAACGCGGATTCGGGTAGTACTTCGCGAAATACCGGCTGTCGGCATACATGCCGAGCATCTTGTACGCCGTGTGACGGGTCGGCCGCTTGTTCACGTAGCTGTCGTCTTTCGGGTCGCCGTAGAGCTGGCGCCAGAACTGGTGTTCCAGAAGCTGTTTGGTGAAGAACATGCGGAACTCGTCGTCGAATCCGGGGCTCTCCTCGATCAGGTCCCAGACCAGCGCGACGCGGTGGTCGTTGTATTCCTGGCCGGTCACAATGGGATTGGCGGGGTCGTCGTACAAGCTGCCGCCGCCGCCCTGCAGGGCTTTGGGGATGTTCTTGGGATCCGGTCTGGCGAACGCCTTGAAGCAGTCGAGATACGTCGGCTCACCCGTCATGTAGTAGAGCGCACCGGCCGCGCTCAGCGCGTTCCAGCCCCAGCTCCGCGTCCAGCCGCCCATCCGTGTCAGCCCCTTCGCGTCTTCGCCCACATCGGGCGGCACGAGGCCCGCACCGAGTTGGATCTTCATCGTCCAACCCAGTTTCAGCGGGTCGCCCGCGCGGAGCAGGCCGCAGAAGACCTCGGCGCCCTTCAGCACGCCCGCGTCGTCCGAACCGCCGACGAAGACGACATTGCGGCCCGTCGCGTAGGGGTTGTGCAGCGAGCGCACCACGTAGCCGCCCTTGCCCGGGTACTTCAGGTCGAGCAGGCAATACCACTGGCAGTACAGTTTCTCGATGAACGGATTCGTGGACATGTTGCCGAGCGCAATGACGGAGCGGTCTCTCAGCAGCGCACGGGGATCCGTCGCCCCGCGAACGACCGGCAACGACACCCCGCCGTGCTTTCGAACCGCTTCCTGAATCCTGGCAACGGCGGCGTCGTACCGGCCGTCGGCCGGCACCGCAATCGCCGCCTTCGCCTCGCCGCCCGCCGCGAAGATCGTGTCCAGGTACTGCTCTTTCACCTCGTCGATCGGCGGGCGCGTCTGGTCCTTCCACGCGCCGGCCGGCGCCGATGCGCCCAGCACCGTCGTCAGCAGACACAGGCACAGCATCTGAGGCGAAACCCGTCTGCCGCGGCCCCGCAGAGATGATTCGTAGGGCTGGTTCGTCATCGTCCTCTCCTCCACGCGCGATGAGACTATACAGTCATGAAGCGTCTGGTGCTCTTTCGATTGGCGACAGCCGCTTTGCCATTGATGATGCGTGGGCGCAAAACGGTACTTCTGGGCACGGGGTCAAGAACTCTTGACATAACACACCGTCATCGGCGCGCAGGGCGTGCGCCCGTTCTTGAACGGCATTCCTATTCTAGCGGAAGCGTTCTCCTTCGTGAAGGGGACGGGAAGCCCGCAGGGTTCTGGATTGTGCTGAAGTATGCCAAACGACCGGTTTGGCGGCCCCGATCAAGTGGTATTCGGCCTTGGGCCGGTCTTCAGTGTCCCTGGACGTCTTGGGAAAGGCCCTCCGTTCTCTCTCTCCCTGCGCTCGACTTCTCTGGTAAGGGATGCGTCGATCATGCCCTGCAGGCTGATGTTCAGCGCATGGCAAGCGTTTCGAGCACGGTCGAGCAGCGTGGGGTCGAAGCGCAGTGAAACCTGGACCTTGGCCGCAGAATAGGGCGGCGCTGGTCTTGCTGAGATATTGGATCTTCGCTTGGACTGCAGCCGAGCCCCTTGTGGGCCACGCAGTCTGCGGGGCTGTTCTCTCGCAGCAGTTACGTGCCTGTGCCCGCGGGAGCCAGATGCGGTTGCGCCTCGCTTTTCGGCCACTGTTCTTCTCCCCTTGGCTACGCCCTCCCGATAAACGGGAGGATGACGGCCGTGTCCATCACGCCAGCACGAGAGGTCTCGCATCTGACCGACAGCACGTCCCCTTGGCGAAGACATGCTCCTGGTGGCGAATTTGGAGATCCCCTCTGTGTCAATTCCCGCGCTCAGGGCGTGATCCCGATCAACTACCCATCAGACTGAAAGAGTAGCATATATAGTGGCTCCAAACAGAAAAACACTACATATGGCACTATTCCGCCTGCTTGACCAAGCACCCGTCAACTACCCATCAACTAAATCTCAGGCCCAGAACGGCACGTATTTCATCAGCTTTGGTGCGGCGAGTTCATCGAACGGCTTGATCACGCCAGCCTCAACGGCCTCCCTGATGTAGCGTGAAACGGTCGCCTTGTTCTTCTCGCTGACACCGAATCGCCTCCGAAGCGAGGCATTTGTCAGAAAGCTTCGGGTCACGCATTTTAGACACGCGTGCAAGTAGCAGGCCCGAACGCGGTCGGCCTTATCCATGGCTGTAAGCGGTTTATGAGCGAAAAGAACGGTACGGGTGAACCCGCGATGCTGGCTGAGAAGCCGCTGACCTCTGATCTCCGACCTCTGACCTCTGGGTTGCGGGCGAAGCCCGCGTTGGCCATTATCAGAATTCCCGCGACGAAGGCAAGCCTAAAATACGTTGCGTTGCAATGTATTATGCCCGAGGGAAGATGCAAACAGCATGCCGTTGGTCCGGAGCATGCCCACCCCCAGACGAGGGAGGCATCTCCAACAGCGGGCAGGAATGCCTGCCTTACCCCCTCACCAACTCGGGCACCGGCCCCTGGTGCGCGGGGTCGAACCAGGCGAGCAGGTCCTTATAGGCGTCCCAGAGCTCATCGAAGATCTGCCGGATCACGGGCAGAGTGGCGGTGGCGGCGGTCAGCGGGTCCAGCGCGCAGGCGTGGAAGGCGGCTTCGCGATCACGGTCCAGCAGCGCACGCACGGCCAGTTCCTGCACGGCGATGTTGGAGCGGTCCAGCGCGGCCAGCTGCGGCGGGAGCGCGCCGACCCGGACAGGCCGCACGCCCTGGGCATCGGCGATGCAGGGGACCTCGACACAGCAGCCGGCGGGCAGGTTGTCGATGAGGCCGTGGTTGAGCACATTGCCGTTGAATCGGAACGGCACGTCGGTCACGACCGCGTCCATGATCCCGATCGTATACTCGTTCGAGTGATGCAGTTGTGGCTCGGGCATTTCGGCCTTGCCGTTCATCCACAACTGCCATTGCCGCCACATGGGGACCGGCGCCGTTGTGCGGGCCTCCCGTTCCTTCCGGACCCGGTCGGGCGGGAAGTAGGCGTCGCGCATCTCGGCGGTTCGCCGGAAGTAGGGCAGATATTCGGAGTTATGCTGGCTGCTCTCGGTGGGGAAATACCCGAACTGGCGCATGAGTTCGAAGCGGACCTTGTCCGTCCCGACCGTCTCGGGGTCCTCGGCGGCCTGGCGCAGGCGCGGATACAGATCCTCCTTGCCGCGCCGCAGTTCGAGCACCCAGCTGAGGTGATTGATGCCGGCCACCTTGTAGTTGACGTCCTTGTAGGGAACGCCCGCGAGCCGGGCGAGCTTCTGGGTGGTGCCCTGCACGCTATGACAGAGGCCGACGTACGCCATCGGCGAATCGATCAGGTGCAGCCAGCTCAACATGGCCATCGGGTTCGTGTGGTTCAGAACGAGGGCGTTGGGACAGAGCCGCTCCATGTCCCGAAAGAACTGGCGCTGGACCGGGCCGGCCCGGAACAGCTTGAACACGCCGCCGATCCCGACGGTATCGGCGATCGTCTGGTCCACGCCGTACTTGCGCGGGATGTCGCCGGCGAGTTTGGCGTACTTCATGTCGCCGACCCGGATCGACGTCACCACGAAATCCGCCTCCGGCAGAAGCTGCGTGCGGTCGGTGGACGCCTCGATCGTCGTGGGCAGCCCGAACTGTTCTGCCGCTTTCCGCGCGAACTCGGCCACTCTCCCCAGCCGCCCCTCGTGCAGGTCGCAAAGGCAAACGGTCGAGTCGCGCAATCCCTCGCGCGACATGACGTCCAGACAAAGCCGTCCGCCGAACGGGCTTCCCGCGCCAATCATCACGATTTTCGCCACGTGCTTACTCCTTCGTGCATGAACGTCGACGCAAACGTGTTGCAGGGATACGAAGGCGTTCCCCTGCCTCGAGACATGGCGAAATCAGTACCGCACAGGGCCTGCCTTGTCAATGCAACCGGGCAGGCCAGCTCGTGTCTCGGGCGGCGTCTCCGCGCGGGGTTGCGGTCGCCCGGGCGGCTTGCGGTCCGTTTGGAATAGGCTTGTTGGGCAGGCGTCCCGCCGGGTAAGCTCTGCGGCAAGGGTTCGCGCAGAAACAAGTTCAGATTTTGCGCGGGCCCCAAGGAGCCAAACGATGCCCCCTTTACGCAACCGCCCGCTGGGCACGGTTCTCATTCTGGTCGGCGTAATCGGCGTGATGACCGGTCTGGTGCCGTTGGCGACGAACGGGTTGCGCGTCGTGGCGAACGACACGCTTTGGGCCGTCGCCGATCTCAGCCAACACGGGGTGGAAGCGATGGGGCTCAGCGTCGAGTGGGGCATGCTCTCCTCGGCGATGGGGACGTTCCTCGGTGTCCTGTTGCTCTGGGCCGGGTTCGCCTGGCATCGGGGCCGGGGCTCGGCGCGGCTGATCTCATGGATTTACGTCCTGGGCGGCCTGTTCGTGAACGTGACCGACATGCTGATCTTCGCCTTCCGGGCGAAACCCGGCTGGATGCGCGACCACATGCTCGTCTTCGACGGGATCGCCCTGCTCATCCCCGTCCTGCTGGGGGCGTGGCTGTGGAAATCGCGACCCGGCCCCCACGCCTCTTTGTCGTACTCTTCGTCCAGATCCGTCTTTGGCGAGCGGCGTTGACTTTGGCGTTGCCGGGCCGCCATTGGCGCGACATACTGCCCGGACGAGGGACCCGGAAGAACGGATGGGTGAAACAGAGGAAGATATGGAAGATTGGAAGGATGGAAGATTGCCTGGGTATGGACGCGCGTTCCGTTTTTCCATGCTTCCACTCTTCCACGCTTCCGGCCGTCCATACGCGCAGTGTCTGATATGACGACTCGAGGTGCGCATGCCGCTGTTCCGATTCGCGCGCAAGGAGCTTTTCTACAGCAAGTGGAATTCGCTGCTCGGCCTTCTGGCGGTCGTGCTGGCCGTAGGGACGACGACCGCGACCGGCGTACTGCTTTCGCGCCATGAATGGCGCATGCAGGCCTGTCTGACGGCGAAAGCGCGGGCGACGGAACAAGGCCTGGAATCCGTGAAGGACCGAGTGGCGGGTGCGATGGCCGCGCTCGGGTTCGACGTGATCATTGTGCCGCGCGGGCAGGAACTCGGCGCGTGGCACGCGGAGGACGGCGCGGAGCCGTTCATGCCGGAGGCGCACCTGGCCCTGCTGCAACAGGCCGCGCTCACGACGATCCGCCTGCCCGTTGCCCAGCTCCGGCAGCGGGTGAAATGGCCGGAGACGGGCTGGACCGTTTTCATCGCGGGGCGCAGCGAACCGCCGGCGGGGCAAACGGGCGCCCTGCACGCGGCGGAGAGCGGCCCCATCCCACCCGGCACGGTGCTGCTGGGTCACGAGCTACACCGCGGTCTCGGTTTCAGAGAGGGCGACGCGTGTACGGTGCTGGGCAAGCCGTTCACGGTGGGCAAGTGCCTTGCGGCACGCGGCAACAAGGACGACATCACGATCCGGATGAACTTGCCGGACGCGCAGGCGCTGCTGGCGAAGCCGGGTCTGATCACCGAGATCCTGGCCGTCGCGACGCGGGCGGCGTGGGCGAATCTGCCCGACGTTCGGAAGGAAGTCGCGGGGATCCTGCCGCAGGCGCAGGTGGTCGAGCTCAACCACGCCGTGCGGGCCAGGGCGCTGGCCGAGGTGAACCTGGCCAAGGAGGCACGCGCGACGGTCGAGCTCGAACGCCGGAATCAGGCCGAGCTTGCGCGGGAGAGGCGACGCCTTGGCCTGTGGCTCAATGCGCTGGTGGTCTCCGTCTGCGCCGGATGCCTCGGGCTGCTGGCCTGGGCCAACGCGGACCGGCGGCTGCCGGAAATCGGGATATGGGCCGCGCTCGGGATGCGCGCTCGCGATGTCGTCGCGCTGTTTGTCGTCCGGTGGCTGGCGCTCGGGCTGGGCGGAGGCCTGCTCGGCCTGACGGCAGGCGTTGCGCTCGGCGTCTGGGGCGAAGCGCGGTTCCTGGCTCAGGCCGCTGCGCGGGCGCGGATCCCGTGGGCAGGGTCTCCCGCGCCGCTGCTGCCGGCGCTCGGGATCGCCGCGGCGCTGACCGCACTGGCCTGTTGCCTGCCGGTCGTGGCGGCGATGCGCCGGGATCCGGTACGGATTCTGGCGAGCCGCTAGCGGCTCACAGGAAGGATGGAAGAATGGAGGAATGGAAGGATGGCTGACTGGAACCGTGGAGAAGATCCGTTCCGTCAATCCCCCAATCTTCCATTCTTCCACCCTTCCATTCTGCCACTCTGCCATTCTTCCAACCTTCCATTCCAACGCGGTGCGGGATGAATGTACTCAGTCTTGTCTGGATGGAGTTGCGGCACCGGAAGCTGAGCTTCGCGCTCAGCGCGACGGCGGTGGCCGTCGCCGCGGGCGTCACGGTAGGGGCCGCGGCCTTCCTGAACGCCTATGACGTGCGGACGGAGCAACTGCTGGCGGCCAAACGCGCGGATCTTGACCGGCAGGCCGACGCGCTCAAAGACGACATGCGCAAGGCGACACTCAAGCTGGGATTCAACCTGCTTGTCCTGCCGAGGGACCAGCCGCTCAAGGACTACTATGCGGAGGACTACGCGGCAAAATCGATGCCCGAAGCCTACGTCGAGCGCCTCGCCCAATCGGGTGTCGTGACCATTCGCCATTTTCTGCCCATCCTGCAGAAGAAGACGACGTGGCCGGAAGCGCACCGGACCATTGTCCTGATCGGCACGCGCGGCGAAGTGCCGAACCCGGCTCTGGATAAGAAGAAGCCGCTGGTCCAGCCCGTACCGGCCGGCGCGATGGTGCTGGGCCACGAGTTGCACACCACGCTCGGTCTGAAGCCGGGCGACACGACCACGCTGCTTGGCCAGGCGTTCCGGGTCGACACGTGCCATGAAGAGCGGGGCACGCAGGACGATATCAGCGTCTGGATCCCGCTCGCCGACGCCCAGCGTCTGCTGGGCCAGCCGGGGCGGATCAACGCGATTCTCGCCATCGAATGCCTGTGCGCGGCGGCGGAGGCGCTGCCGCGTGTTCGGGCGGAGATCGAGCGGGTTCTGCCCGACACGCAGGCGGTAGAGTTCGGGACACGCGTTCTGGCGCGGGCCGAAGCGCGGTTCAGCGTCATCGCCGAGGCGGAGCGCCTGCTGGCGCGCGAGGCGGCGGCCAGGCAGCGGTTGCGCGGCGAGCGCGAGGCGTTCGCGTCCGTCGCCGTCCCGCTGATCATGGCCGCCTGCGCCGTGTGGGTCGGCCTGCTCGCGTGGCGAAACGTGCGCGCGCGACTCTCCGAAATCGGGATCCTGCGTGCGATGGGCGTGCGTTCCGCCCGGATTCTCGCGCTGTTTCTCGCCAAGGCCGCGGCGGTCGGGTGCGTGGGCGGGGCGGCGGGCGTCCTCGCGGCCGTGGCGCTGGCAACGCGCATGGCGGCGGCGATCAGCGGGACGGAAGGCCTGTCGGTGCGGGGCGTGGCGCCCGCGGGTTGGGTCGTGGCGGCACTGCTCGGCGCCGGAGCACTGGCCGTGCTCGCCACCTGGCTGCCCGCGGTGTTGGCGACGAGGCTGGACCCTGCTAAGATGCTGCGTGAGACGTAGCCCGGAGAACGGAAGAGAGGAAGGTTGGAAGTCTGAGGTGACGGTGTGATACTGGACGTCAACAACCTCACGCACACGTTTGCCGGGCCGGCGGGCGCGGTGCGCGCGTTGGACGGGGCGACGTTTTCCGTTGACGCGGGCGAATTCGTGGTGGTTGTCGGGCCAAGCGGGTCGGGCAAGACCACGCTTCTGCTCGCGGCCGGCGCGCTGTTGCGCCCGACCGGGGGGCGGATCCGCGTGGGCGGAACGGACCCCTACGCGCTCGGGCCGGAAGCGCGCGCCCGGTTTCGCGGCGAGAAAATCGGTTTCGTCTTTCAGCAGTTCCATCTTGTGCCGTATCTCTCCGTGCTGGACAACGTACTGGCCGCGTCGCTGGCCAGGCCGCGGCCCGACGCCGAGCCGCGCGCGCGGGAGCTGGCCGCGCGTTTCAACCTGGCGCATCGCATGGACCACCGGCCGGCCGCGTTGAGCACGGGCGAATGCCAGCGCGTGGCGCTGGCGCGCGCGCTGCTCAACGAGCCGGCGCTGATCCTGGCCGACGAGCCGACCGGCAACCTCGACCGCGAGAACGCCAAGGTTGTCGTGACGCACCTGGCGGATGCGGCCAGAGCCGGCCGCGCGGTGTTGATGGTGACCCACGACGAACGCGCACTCGAGACCGCCACCCGGAGCTTGCGGATCGAGGATGGGCAGGTATCGGCGGGGTGAACGGCGGGGGAATGGCCCGCGAAACCGCGCGAAAGGAACGCGAAAAGGGGAGCGAGAAAGGCCGCGCGGCAATGTGTCGCGGGAATCGAAAGGATTGCCACGAGGCGACACGGCAAGAAGCAATGGCGGGTGGCCGGCCTCGTGGCAATCCTCGATTCCCGCAACGAGCGCCTTCAGAGAGAATTCCGATAGAGTTTCCGAGCAAGTTCCCGAGTAAGTTCTCGAGCAAGCTTCACGTACAGTACGCTTCGAAGATCTTGCGGAACGTCTCGATTCCTTTCACCAGGTGCGCGGCCTCGATGCGTTCGTCCGGCGCGTGGGCACGGCGGATATCGCCGCAGCCGAACACGAGCAGGCCGTCCGTGAGCTGGCCGCGTTC
This sequence comes from Kiritimatiellia bacterium, assembly GCA_016929905.1. Classification (GTDB taxonomy): domain Bacteria; phylum Verrucomicrobiota; class Kiritimatiellia; order JAFGHX01; family JAFGHX01; genus JAFGHX01. The sequence goes on along the minus strand of JAFGHX010000352.1, from coordinate 19,239 downwards.
CTGCAGGCGGCGGTAGGCGGCGGCGTCGGTGTAGTACCGCACGGTCTGCGGCGTCTTGCGCGTGATTTGCGAAACGAGCCGCACGAGCGGCTTGCTCGCGCCGCAGGCGAACGGCTCGATGGCGGGAAAGACCAGGTCCGTCTTCGCTTTCATGGGCGCCACGGCCTGCCGCACCAGTTCCAGTACGCGGGGCGCGGGAACGGAATTCGGCGGGCAACGGTAATCGAGGACCAGCCGGGCGCTGTCCGGGACGACGTTGACCTGCCCTTCGTTCCCGCCGTGCGCGAACCCGATATTCAGCGGCAGACCATGTTGCTGCGCCAACTCCTGGCGCAGCCGGCGCAGCGCTTCAATGGCGGCCCCCATCCGCTCAACCGCGTTGTCGCCCTGCTGGGGCATGCTCCCGTGCGCGGCCTTGCCCTTCAGGTCAACGGCGACCTGTGCGTATCCAAAATGTGCATTGACCGGTACGTCGCGCGTGGGTTCCACGACGATCATGGCGTCGATTTTCGTCTGCTCGCGCAACGCCAGGTCCACCATCTCCCCGGCACCCTTGAGCGGGATGCCGCCCGCCTGGTTCTCCTCGGAGTGGTTGATCCAGAAGGCCACCGGCCGCTTCAGGCGCGTGGCCTGAAGGCCCTCGGTGGCGGCGATCATGGCAGCGACGGTCGGGCCCTTCGTGTCCGCCACGCCCAGCCCGTAGTAGTGCCCGTCCCGCAGGACCAGTTTCATGGGGTCGCCGTTCTGCCACGTGCTCGGCGCGGGGGGCGGCACCGTATCGCCGTGCGCGGCGATGACGAGATGCGCGCCGCGCTGCACCGCTTCATGCGCGGGATCCAGCCACGCCACGAAATTCCCGAGCCCTTTGTAGGTCGGCGACTCGATCACGCCCGTCTGCCAGCCTTTCGCGCGGAAATACTCGCCCAGCAGCCGCATCTGCGCCTCGTTCCCCGTATTCGTGATCGACGGCGTCTCGATGTAGTCGCGCAGCCACCGTTCATGCCGCTCGTTCAAACCTGCCATGATCGCCCTCCGAAAATCACTTCCGCCAGAATCGTTCATACTACAACGTGCCGTGCGACGTGGCAAGAATGGGTCGTAGGGCACGGGCCCCACGACCACGCTGCTGCGTGGTAGACCTTGTCGCGTGGTGGAATAGGATCCCTGGCGTGTCGGAAGGCAGGCGCCTCCTTTCTCCCCCCTGTTCAGCCGCCGTGGGCGGCTGAACAGGGGGGAAGGGGCATGTGCGCCGCACGGTCAAGTTGCCAATCTTGCTCCTGCACGGCGCAAGGCCGTGGGGGCCGCGAGATGCAACGACCCTATAGGAAACTCACGTTCCCACCTGCAGCCGCCCAAACCCGGGCCTTGACAGGTTTTGCGCGATGCTCAATGGTAGGCGTGACCGGAGGCGGCAACAACGTTGCGGGACCGGCCGGGCCAACAGGCCCTCCCGGTCCCGTCAGTCTTAACGGGAGGATCCGGCTATGTCCAAGGGGCGCGTCTGGGGCTGTGAACGCTATGAATATCGCGACCCGAACAGCGGCGTGCGCGTGCAACGCCTGACCCACCACAGGGGCCACAGTCATCACCTCTATTTCACGAACCCCGGCTGGTATGCGAACGGGAAGAGACTCCTGTTCGGATCCGACCGGAACAACCATGCGAATCTGTTCGGCATCGATCTGGCGAGCGGCACGATCACGCAGTTGACGGGCTTGCGCGAAGGCACGGACCCCGGTACGGCCGGGTTCCTGCAGACGTGCGTGAACCCGATGCGGGATGAAGCGTACTTCTTCCATGGCCGGGGCCTGGTGGCGCTGGACCTCGAATCGCTGGCCATGAAATCGCTGTGGCGATTGCCGAAGAAATTCAGGCGCACCATGCTGAACTGCACCGCGGACGGCCAACATCTGTGTATCGGGCTGACGGAGAATCTCGGGGACCGGGTCCGAACCGACCTGCGCTATTCCTATATGGGGTTCCGGGAGACGTTCGAAGCCAAGCCGCTGGGCCGAATCATGCGCGTGGCAACGGACGGGTCAGGCGTGGAGATCGTCTGGGAAGAGCAGGCCTGGATCGGGCACGTGAACACCTCGCCAACGCAGCCGAACCTGCTCACCTTCTGCCACGAGGGGCCGTGGAACCTGGTCGACAACCGCATCTGGGGCTTCGATCTGAACACGCGGACGGCCTGGCAGATCCGGCCGCGCGAGAACGGCGACCACCCCGGACATGAATACTGGTTGGCCGACGGAGTCCGGCTCGGCTACCACGGCCGGCGCGAGGACGGGAAGTATTTCTTCGGCACGATACGGCCCGACAACACGGATCGGCTCGAGTTTCTGTCCGACACGGCGACGGGCCATATGCATTCGAACGACTTCTCGCTGATCGTCGGCGATCACGGCCAGCAGGTGCGCCTGTGGAAACAGGAGCATGGCGAACTATCCGGCCCGCGCGAACTGTGCATGCACCGCAGCAGCCAGCATGTTCAGCAGGTGCACGTGCACCCTCGCTTCTCGCCGGACGGCCGGCAGGTCCTCTTCACCAGCGACATGTCCGGCTACGGCAACGTGTACCTCGCCGACGTGCCGGACCGGTTCGAGGCGTTGCCGGAGCTGTAGAAGCGGCGTCTCGCCGCTTGGCCCCAAGCCGCAGGCCGGGATCCCCTCGCAGCCCCCCGTGAACGGCCGAGCGTGCCGCCGGGCCAGCGGAGCCTGCGGCCCGGGGAAGCGGCGAGACGCCGCTTCTACTTTCTGTTCAACCCGCACGTCCCGGCGGCCACGAGGATCACGAGCGCCAGGCCGGCGAGCAGCAGGTTGCGTTTGAGCATGCCCGCGCGCGCGCCGGAAGCGCTGCGCTCGATTCCCTCGGGTTCCGGCGCCCGAATGTCCCAGAAGACGCGCGCGGGCGCCAGGTCCGCCTCCGCCCGCCGTTCGCCGGCGAGGAACGCGTTCCAGTCCACGCCCATCATCAGATCGACGCCGGGATTCCGCGCCTTGTCCTCATCGTAGCCGAGCCCGACGATGTAGCGGCAGACCTCGCGCAGGTCCGCTTCCGCCAGATCGTCGCCGCGCAACGGCGGCAGGCAGCGGCCGCGCCCGAACACGGGAAACACGAGCGGCCGGGAGGTGATGCCGGCGCGCCGCCCCACGGTCGAAAGCATACCGACCAGGAACGGCTCGTCGGGGTCGGCCCGCTGCAGGCGGATCGCGGAGAAGCGAGGCCGGCTCGCGTGAGCGGCTGAGCGCGCCTGTCGCGCGACGCGATCCGGAGCGGAGGGCAACACCATGTCCTGCTCCTGATCCGGCAGCAGGCGGGCCAGCTTACCGACCGCCTGCTCGTCGAGCAGCCCGGCGCCCGTCTCCAGCACGACAAAGACCGCCGCCGCCCCGGCAAGAATACGCCGCGCGATTTCCCGGCGGACGGGCGAGCCGGCCAGCTTCGCCGCCGTATCGGCGCCGAGCGCGCCGACGAAGCCCGGCTTCGACGCGCGCCCGGCCGCGCCATGGCAAACGACAACGCACGGCAGGGGCGGTTCTTGCAGTTCATCCCAAACCTGCCGCCACCGGTAAGGGATCTTCGGGCGCACGCCCGCGTCGACCACGGCCACGTCCAGCCGCGCCGCCGGTTGGCCGCCTTCGCGGTCGTCACGCGTCAGGCTGTCGACCCACTGCATGTGTGCGGCGGACAGCGCGTCTTTGTGAAAGACGATCGCCTGGTACGTGTCGGCGTCCCAGTTCAAGAGCGCATGGCGGAAGAGGGGCAGCTTCCCCGCGGCGGGCGCCTCGTCCAGCAACTCCGAGAAACCGGCCAGCGGCGGCATCTCCGCGTCCACGATCAGCCGCCCGGACAGCAGGCCGTCCCAGTCCACATCGAACAGCAGATCCACGCCCGGGTTCATCGCTTTTGCCGTGCAGGAACACGGGCCGGTCAGGAAGCCACAGATGTCGCGCAGATGCCGTTCGTTCACGTTCTCCGCGCCGAACGGGCCAAGCGCCCGGCCGCGTCCGAAAATGGCGAAGAACATGAAGGGCGGTTCCTCGCCGGGCCCGCGTTCCGCGCCCCCCGCCAGGAAGGAAAAGAGCGCCGACAGCACGTGTTCCTTCGGATCGTTCCGTGCCAGGGTCGCGACCGAAAACGCGATACGCAGCTGCGCAAACTGGTCCTCGTCGACATAGACGGCGTCGGGCCCGGTCTCGCCCGAGGCGTCCGGTTCCGGAAGCCGCAATTCCTTCTCCAGCGTTCGCAGGTGCGCCGTCAATTCCGTCACGAGCCGGGCGTTCTCCGCGGCGTCCGCCCCTTCGGCCGCGACAAAGACCACCGAGTCGGTCTGGAGCAACCGGCGCGCGATATCGCGGCGCAGCGGCGACAGCATGAGCTGTTCGACGGCGAGGTCGGAGAGCGGCGCCTGCCAGGGCACGCCGTCGACGCCCGTCTCAGCCGGGAAGCTCACGGCGATGGACGCAGCGGCCGGCCGCCCAGCCGCCTCCCACACCCGGCTGTCGTGCGGCGACATGGCCTGCGTGGTGTCGACCACGCCGATTTCGATGCACGGCATGGCATCGGGATCGGCCGCGAACCCGCGAAGAAAGTCCAATGCGCGCCGCTCGGGTTCCGGCAACGGCCCCCGGTGAAACACGGTGACCTCGTACGGCGCGCCGGGCCAGCGCTCCAACGCATAGCGGAACACGGGGACACTGCAGGCCGAAGCGGAAAAGGAGGCGAGGCTCGCGAGGAGAAACGCGATCCCGACGAAAGAGCTGCGGCCGGCACGGAGGCCGGCCCTCCATCGGATCGAGAGATTCGACGCGTTCCCCACACGCGGCTCGCGAGGACGCTCGCCCTCCATTGGCGCCCGCTCCGCTCCGCCCACCCTGGAGGGCGAGGCTCCTGACGAGCCGCCTGCGCCAAATACACCACCGTACTCACAAACGGCTGTACTGAGTTCGGCTGCAGCCTTCACATACCGCCAAAGAATCACGCCTCCACCCCCTGCAGTCTCCCCCCTGCCATCACCCCCACCCGATCGGCGACCAGTTCCGTCTCGCGCCGGTTGTGGGCGACGTGCAGCGTGGTGATGCCCATCTGCTCGTGGATGCGCCGGAGTTCCCGGCACAACTCGTCGCGCGTGTCTTCGTCGATCGCGCTCAACGGCTCGTCCAGCAGCAGAACGGCCGGGTCGAACGCCAGGGCGCGCGCCAGGTTCACCTTCTGCCGTTCGCCGCCGCTCAGGCCTTGCGGCATGCGCGGCAGCAGATGGCCGATCTTCAGCAGGTTGGCCACCGCCTCAACCCGGCGGCGCACCGTCGCCCTGCCCGCCCCCCGCACCTCCAGGCCGAACCCGATGTTGCGTTCGACCGTTCGGTTCGGAAAGAGCACGCCGTCCTGGGGCATGTACCCGACATTCCGTTCCCACGGCGCCAGGTCGGTCGCCACGTTGCCCCGGATGAAGACATCCCCTTCGATCGGCCGCGCCAGCCCGGCGATCAGCCTGGCGGTGATCGTCTTGCCCGCGCCGTTCGGCCCGGTCAACACGAAGTACTCCCCCTGCCGAACGGCGAACGAGAGCCCGTTGATGGCGAAGGCGCCGATTCGGAACGAGACGTCGCGCAACTCGAGGCCGGGCTGCTCTACCATAGGTACCCCTTCCCGCCGAGCCGCTTGAATGCGACCAATGTCGCCATGGAAATCAGGATCATACACGCGCCGACCACGAGCGCCACTTCGATCCGGCCGATGCTGACCTCGAGGAAGATGGTGGTCGGCATGATCTCGGTGCGGCCCCGCATCGTGCCGCAGACGAGCAGGACCGGGCCGAACAACCCGAAGATCCGCGCCCAGCTGATGACGGCGCCGGCGACCAGGCTGGGCGCCACGTTCGGCAGCACGATTTTGAAGAACGTCTGCGCGCGGTTCGCGCCGAGCGTCATGGCCACCTCTTCGTAGCGCAGATCCAGGCCGTCGAAGCCGGCCTTGATCACGCGAACCGCAAATGCGCAGCCGACGATAAACTGCACCAGCACGATCCCGAGCGGCTGGTATACGAACAAGCCCTGCTTCACGACCCCGCGGTCCAGCCAGCGCCCAAGCGCCGTGTTGAAGAAGATGAGCACCGCCAGCCCCATCACGAGCGGCGGCAGCACGATCGGCAGATCGAGCAGCGTGTCCAGCACGAAATGGCCGGGGAACCGGCGCCGAGCCAACAGATAGCCGGACGGGACGGCGACCAGCACGGCGAGCAGCGTGCTGAACACGGATGTGAGGAGAGACAGCCACACCGCGTGCAGCAACGCGGAATCGCGAAAGGCCTGCGCCAGCGCCTCAGGCGTGATCCGGCCGAACACGCCTGCGATCAAGGCGATGAGGAGCAACAGATAGGCGGCCAGCGGACCGGCCAGCAGCAGGTCGAATCGCGAGCGATATGGCGTAGAGCCCTTCGGCACGGCACCCCCCCCTGGTCACCTGGCCTCGGTCCTCAGTCCGTGGCGCCGCATGATGGCTTGGCACTCGCCGACTGCAAAGGCATAGAAACGCTGAACGGCTTCCCTGTCCTTCGCGCCGCGAACGATGCCGACGGTAACCTTGACGTTCCGGAGGTCGCTCTCTCCGTAAGTGGCGGAGGTGACTGCGTCAATGTGGTGAGCGGGGATGGGCATGATGTCCAGCTTGTCCGCAAAGCGGCGGGCCACGACATTCCAGACAATGCTCGCGTCCAGCATTCCCATCGCCACGTCGGTGCACCGCTGTTGGTGCGCCCGGCTCTCCATTCGGACGTTATCCCTTATGGCCGCGCCGTAGGGCAGCTTGTCCAGCATGCTCTTGGTGATGGCGCCCGAGGTCGAGTAGGCGTGACTCCCCACCCCCAGCCGAAGGCCCGGCCGCGCAAGATCCGCCAGCCCGCGGATGGCCTTTGGATTGCCTTTCGGCACGACGATCACGACGTCCATGTACCCCAGCGTGGCCCACCGGGCGATGAGCCCCTGTTTCTCAGCCCACGGCATGAACGGGTCGTGGCAGATGTACAAGTCGCCACGGCCCGTCTGCTGAAGCTGTGCGCACAACTCGCCCGAGCCGCCGTAGGTCGCCAGGACCGCGTCGTCCGACACCGTCCGGTAGCAGGCGATCACCTCCTCGAGCAGCGCGCGCATCGAGCCGCCGCAGAGGACCAGAACCTCCTCCCCGCCGCGACGGCCGCGACAGCCGGCCGGCCAGACGACGCTGGCGAGAACGATCAGAATCGCCACGCAAACGCAGGGGTATTTCCGACTCATCACGATCTCCCGGGCAATCCCGACCGTACGGTGTACCCGTGTCCCCGCAGGATCGCCTTCCCCTCGGCCGAGGTGACGAACGCGACAAACGTTCGGGCCTCGGCCGGGTGTTCGGACGCCTTCAACACCACGATCGGGATGCTCGACGGGATATTCCGGTCCGGCGCAATCCGGATACTCTCGCCGTGCTCGGCGAACTGCCGGGCGTTGGCGTCCCAGACGATCACGGCGTCCACGTTCCCCATCTGCACGGCCAGCGCCAGTTCGTTGACGGTCCCGCTCTTGTAGACGACGTTGCGTTCGATGGCGGAGTAGGCGATGCCGTTCTTCTCCAGGATCTTGAGCGATCTCCGGCCGATCGCGCAAGCCCGTTCGTCGCCCAACCCGACGCGGACGCCTTGTTTACCCAGATCCGCAACAGTCTGAATCGCCTTCGGATTCCCCTTCCCAACGAAGATGACGGGGATGAGACAGGCTACGACCCGCTTGGTGTCTGCCACCGCCAGCCCCTCTTCGACGGCCCGGTCAACATACAACTCGGCGCCCGGCATGTACAGATCGCCCTTCTGGACGGCTGTGATCTGGCCAAGCAGCCGCCCGCTTCCGGCGTAGGTGGCATGGATCCCGACGCGGTGCTTCGCCTCGAACGCCTCGATCAGCGCGTCCGCCGCCGGCCGAATCCCGGCCCCGCAGTACAGTGTCAGGGAGACGCGCTGGGCCTTCTCGCCCGGTTGCGGCGCCGGTTCCCGGCAACCGGCGAGCAGCAGGCAGGCAGCGCCGAGCGAGGCCAAGACTCGGGTATTATGGGCGTGTGGACGCATGGGCGCGCGGGAGTGCTCATGTCGCATTAGATTCTCGCCCCAAATCCCGGGCCGTTGGGAATGCCCGCCTGTCTACAGTAGGTAGGGATCCGGCGTGAATGCGTTCAGGTTAGACCTTGTCTGAATTTCATACAAGCCTTTACATGGCGGCCTGCCGCGTTACCGGGATAGCTGCCGGCGGGATCGGTGCTGCGCTGCTGCGCGTCATCTGCGCGTTCGCCGTCATCATCGGGGCTGCCGTTGGCGCTGTACAGCCTGTCCGCGGCCACGCAGCGAAGTCCGACGGACTGCCGGCTAGAACGCGAAATTGGCCCACGGGTTCATGTTGGTGAACTGGCCGCCTTGCGGGTTGACGACTTCCCCGACGAAGTTGCCGGGCGGGTTGTCGATCATGTAAGGACCGCCCGGATTCAAACTCGCGCTGTTGCGCACGATCAGGTTGTTCGCATTGCTGGCGTAGACGTGTATCCCCCAGTAGTTGCCGATGACCGTGTTGCCTTCCACCAGCGTACTGCCGCCTTCCACCGCAATCCCGGCACCGTAGTCCGGGTTCGGGACCGTTCCGTTCTGGCCGCAGGTGTTGTCGACGATCCGGCAGTTGGACTTCGCGCGGATCCCGTGCACGTTGTTCATGGCACAGACGCAATCCCGCACGATGCAGTAGTTTTCGGCGTGAATGCCTTCGGCCTTCTTGCTTTCGGTGGATGTGCAGCCGGTGATGCGCGCGTGCGACTTGGTGTGGATGCCGACCCCCCAGTTGCCGCGCACCTTGCAATCGGTGATCGTGCTGTAGGAGCCGGCCAGGATGGCGTCGTCCAGCGGCGGGTCGTTGGTGGGGGCGATCTCGCCGTTGCCGTAGACGGTGCATTCTTCGATCAGCGCGTTGTCGCCCACGTACAGCCCGCCCCAGCCGTTGCCGAAGACCTTCAACTCGCTCAGGACCACGCCCTGCGAGTTCGTGCCGGAAATGCCATGTTTGCCCCATCTGCGAATGACACCGTTGCGGATCGTGATATTGTCGCTCGGTACGGTAATCTCGATCCCGTGCCGCGCGTTCGTGTTGCCGTTCAGTCCGAACCCGGCCAGGTCCAGCTTCACGTCGTTGGCCGCAATCTCGATCCCGTTGCTGCCCTCCGCGCCGTTCAGCGACGCGCCCAGATAGTACGAGCCGGCATTGGTGATCACGTACGGAATCTCCGTGATGATCGTGCGCGGCTCGACCTGGTTCAACGTCTTCATGCGCGCTTCGGCCGAGCCCGGCGGGCCGGGCGGCGAGTCCTCATCCTGGGGCACGGCGACGCGGGGCCCGATCAGCAGACAGAGGGCGGCAAGGACCAGCATGCGGCTTTTCATGGGAGGGCACCTCCTGGATGACCTGCAACTTCGGGCTGCAGTATACCAGTTTCTGCCCGATATGGCAAGATCAGGCAGAGAGGGCCGTAATCCGAAAACAGGCGTGTGCGGAAGCAGATTCACCACGGCCTCATGCACGAAGGAAACGTGCTCGAGAACTTGACCGGGAACTTGCCTCGAAATTCCGGAGTGACGCGCCGAGAATTGGCGTTCGCGCGTGTTTGTGCTATACTCAAGTCACCCCTGGGGCGAACACCGACCATGCACATTCGCGCCGTCATCCTGTTGTTGGGCCTCGCGCTCGGGGCCGGCGGCGCGCGCGCGGACGAGACGAACCGGTGGGTCGGCTCCTACGCCGTGCAGAAGGCCCGCGTGCGCGTGAGCTACGAGAGCGTCTACAAGCTGGCCTTCATCTCGCTGTTTCGCCCGTCGCGGCTGGAGCTCACGCTGGGCGACGGCGTCTACCATCCGCCGGGAGACGCGCCCGCCGCAGCGGCACGGATCGTCCGCATCCACGCCGCCCCCGCCGGCAAGAAGGCGGGAGGCACGCGCTCACGCGGCATTCATTTCGAATCGACGTTCGCGGCTGTCTTCGACGCCGCGTCCTATGATCTGCTCTTCTACGAGAAGCGGATCGAAGAAGACATCGCCGTGCTCACCTTTCGGTCCAGGCGGCACTATGCGCAGCGTGCGCGCTACTTCCAGGCCGACGGCCGCATGAAGGCCCGCGTGCTGCGCGAAGACTACCTCACCGGCGAAAGCCGCAACGAGGAGATGGAGGTGCAGACGCCTGGGTCGGGCGGACTGCAGGACCGCGGCGTCACGAGTCTGCCTGCGCTCGTCGGCAATGCGCTGTTCCGCACAGGTTATGCCAAGGGCCTCGGGCAGCGACAGACGCCGGTCAACTCCACCCTGGCCAGCCTGACGGAAACCTACACCTTCACCACTCGCGTCAGCACGGGCCGGGCGAAGGCGCCCCTGACGGGCAAGGTGCCGGCAACACGCGTCGTCACAAGCGTCAGACTGCAATCCACGGGCCAGGAGTCCGCTCCGTTCACCGTCTGGTTCACCGACCCCGAGGACCTGCCGGACAAGCTGAAGGCGTTCTGCAAGAGACTGGGCATCGAGAGCTTCCCGACCGCCATGCGCCTGGATTTCTCGCTCGGGTCCCTGCTGGTGCTGGCTGACGGCGTGGAAGAGCCCGCGCTGGAGAAGCCGCCCGCGGGGCCGAGGCCCTCGCAATAGCCTCGCGTCTGCCAGGCTCGCGGCTCGCCCTTTTCCGCCGCCGGTCATCAGCGGGAAAACCGCTGCACATTCCCTCGGATATTGTGATAAAGTGGCCTCATCATGACTGACGGCACGTCGAAACCGGAGATGGTATTCGAGTCGATCCGCGACAAGATCGCGGCCGGCGAGCTGCCGAACCGGGCCAGGCTGGCGAGCGTGACGCGGCTGGCAGAGGAGTACGCGGTTTCGCGCAGCACGGTTCAGAAGGCGCTGGCCCTGCTGGCGGCAGGCGGCCTGGTGCGGCGGCGGCGCGGCAGCGGCGTGTACGTTATCAGCGAATGCGAGGCGGAGCGGGACGCGGCGGACCACGGCGCGGCGGCGGAGAAGGTCGCCGACCAGCTCGCGGCCGACATTGTGAACGGCCACTACGCGACGGGCGCGTTTCTGCCGCTGCGGAAGGTGCTCCAGTTCCAGTATCACACCTCGCCGGCGGTGATTCGCGCCGCGCTTGACCTCGTGGAGCGGCGCGGCCTGGTCCACCGCAAGGGCACGAGTTACCTCGTGGGGCTGGCGGCGGCCAACAGCGTTCCGACCGAATGCCGGGTCATCACGGTGCTCAACTCGCTGGCGCAGGTGGAAACCCTGTTGAACTGGCGGGTGAGCCGCGCGTTTGTCCGCTCGCTCGAGAAGGAGCTGAACCGCTACGGCATCACGCAGTTGCGCTCGATCGATCCTGAAGAGGAGGACGTGCGCGCGGTCTCGCATCTGACCCGCGCGGACACGGTCGGGTTCGTCTATCTCGGCACAGGTGCGGGTTTCAACGGGCCGTCGGCCGCGCGGCTGCAGCGTTTCCTGAACGCCGCCTCGCTGACCGGGCTGCCGGTCGTCCATTTCAACTACGGGAACACGCTCTACACGCATCCCGGCCTGTCGCTGACGATCCGCGAGAACGACTATCTGATCGTGGTGGACAATGGACAGGGCGGGGAAAGCGTGGGCGCCTATCTCGCCTCGCTCGGCCACGAATCGGTGGCGTTCTTCGGCTACTTTACCGACTCGAACTGGAACACGGAACGGTTCCGCGGCTTCGTGCGGGGTTACAAGCGCGTTCTGCGCGCCGGCTCGCGGATCACGTATTTCCGCCGGAAACCGGAAGACCTCGACAAGCAGAAGAAGAGCGCGGCCGGCGAGCTCATCCGGCAGGCGCAGGAGGCCATAGAGCGCGTGTTCGAGCAGCACGCGTTCACGACGGTCGACCCGACCCGCGACATCATGCACCGGCTGACCAACTACGTCACGGCCGACGATTTCCGGCGCATCATGGCGCCGCACTTCCGCAAGGCGCTGGCCCGCCGCGACATCACCGCCTGGGCCTGCGCCAGCGAAGTGGGGGCCATCGCCGCCGCCGAGTTCCTGCGCCGCGAGGGCGTCCGCGTTCCGGAGGACATCAGCCTGATCGGGATCAACAACGACGAGGATTCCGTCGTCTACGGCCTGACCATGTATGACTTCCAGAAGGACCGCATGGGATACCTCGCCGCGCATTGTTTTCTCGGGGATCTGCCCTTGAAACGCGACCGGCGCGGGGTTCTGCATACGCCGGGCCGCATCGTCGTGCGCCGCAGCACGGCGCGCAGGAGCTGAACCGGGTCCGTCTGTCGCGCGAAAAAAGAAGGGCTGCACCGCGTTTTTCGGGGTGGCAGCGCGCCGGCTGGCGTCAATCAGCCGGTGAAAGGAGCGGGCCGTGGACGTGCATGCGGTCATTTTGCGGGTGATTGAGGGGGATGTGGAGGCCTTCTCCGAGATCGTCCACACGTTCCACGTCAGCGTCGGCAATGTGATCGCCGCAACCTTCCCGAACGCGACGCGGGTGGAAGAACTGGCACAGGAAACCTTTGTCCGCGCGTATTTCCAGCTCTCGAACTTCGATCTGGACAGGCCGTTCTGGTTCTGGTTGCGCGGAATCGCCCGGAACGTGGTGCGTGAAGCGTTACGGGCCGAATCCCGGAACGCGGCGCGGCGTGAGGCCTTTGCCGAAGCGCTGCTGCTGGACGAAGCGGAGCGCGAATTGGAGCAGAGCCGCGGCGGCGCGGAGGAGGAAACCAGCCTTCGGGCCCTGCAGGAATGCCTGAACGCGCTGCCGGAAAAGAGCAGGCACCTGGTGGAGTTATTCCACAAAGACGGGTTGTCCTCATCGGAAATCGCGAAGCGATTGGGCCGCGGCGCGTCGGCCATTCGCAACGCGCTGGTTCGCGTGCGGCATGCGCTGCGGGATTGCGTGCAGAGCCGGCTTCAACCGGAGGTGCCGTGAGCCTGGAACGGACAGACGAGCTCGTCGGGCGCCTGCTGGACGGCGACCTGCCGCCAGCGGACCAGCGCGAGCTGGCGGCGCATCTGCGGGCGGACGCCGCCGCCAGGCGGCAAGCCCTCGACCTGTGGCAGCAGGAGTCGCGAATCCGGCGCCTGCTGCTCGGCCCCGCCGACACGGCGGCGACGGCGCAGCAGGTACAGGCCAGGATCCGCGCCGAGACGCCCTCCTCTACCGAGCTGGCCAACGGCGTGCTGGACAACATCAGGCGGATCGAGACCACCGCGCGCATGCCGCACGCGAAACGCCGCAGGCCTTACAGGATTCCGGAGGGCCGGGTTCCCGGCCGGCACGGCGAGGAATACGCGCGCGGCAGTGCACGGCGTGTCCGGCGCCGGGCCTGGCTGGCACTGGCCGCGGCGCTGCTCGTCGCCGTCGGTCTTTACCGCTATCAGCAGGGCCTCCTCGTCCTGCCCGGCCAGGAACATGCGTGGCTGGCAGGCGGGCCCGGCGTCAGCGTACGGCGGGGGCAGCGCCAGATCCAGACCACGCGGAACACGCCGCTGCTGAGCGGCGACGAGATCGCGGTGGCACAGGGCTGCCGCGCGAGCGTACGGTACCCCCGCGAGGCGACGTCGCTGGACCTGGCCGAGAATAGCCGCGCCGTGCTCTACGAGCAGGACGGCAAGCGGATCCGCCTGGAAGCCGGTCGCCTCGCCGCCTCGGTCGCGCCCCAACCCGCGGGCCGGGAACTGGTCCTGGTGACGGCCCATGCCAGTGTGACCGTGAAGGGGACACGGCTCGAAATCGAACGCCTGCCCGACCGGACGCGGGTCGACGTCCGCGAGGGCACCGTGGAAGTGGTCTGCGCCGCAACGGGCGAATCGGCCCTTGTGCACGGCGGGCAGTACGCGTTGGCGGCCGCGAGCCTCGCCGTCGTCGGCCAGCCCGTTTACCAGCACAGAACGGCCACGCTCCCTGAGCGGGTACGGGCCGGGCTGGTCCTGCTGTACACCTTCCAGGAAGGGCGCGGCGATCTGGTGCGCGATGTGTCGGGCGCCGGCCGCCCGCTGGATCTGCGGATCGGCGACGTCTCGGCCGTACGCTGGGTGAGCGGCGGCGGGCTCATCACGGAACGGGCCACCATCATCCTGGCGCCGGAACCCGCGCACAAACTCATCGAGGCCTGCAGAGCCAGCAACGAACTCACGATCGAAGCGTGGGTCACCCCGCACCACCTCATCCACCCCTTCGCCGAAGTCACCGAGAAGCACTGGCCGCGACGAATCGTGACGCTGTCGGCAGACACCGGAAAATGGAATTTCGTCTTCGGGCAGGGGTCCGTGCCCGAACGGCCCAAGGGCTACGTCACGCGCGTGCAGCCGCCGCCCTGGGCCGGCCCCGCCCCCGAAGACCGTGCGACGTATCAGATGACGACGCCTCAGGAAACGCTCCGGACACGGCTGACCCATGTGGTCTTCACCCGCGACCGGCAGCTCGTCGGCGCCATGTACGTGAACGGCGCCGAGCAGGACAAGCGGCCGCTGGGCGGCCATTTCGCCGGCTGGGGCCGCGAGTACCGGTTCGCGCTCGCCAACGAACTCGTGGAAGACCGCTCCTGGCTCGGCACCTATCACCTCATCGCCGTCTACAGCCGCGCGCTGAGCGCGGACGAGGTCGCCCGCAACTTCCGCGCCGGGCCGGGGGGTAAACGGCAGTCCGTGCGGCGGTAAGGCCGGAAGGCGGCTCGAGAACCCACGCAGGAACTCGCTCGGTTGATGAGGCAGACTGTTCGGCGCGATTGCATGCTGCGTTGAGCTCGTGCTCGACTTTCGGTGTAGCCGCGGCCGCCAGGCCGTGGAAGATACCCTTGGGCCCTCAGCCCACAGTCCACGCGCTGGCGCGCGCGGCTACACCCGCCAACCGCTGCCCTGTCTCCATAAAACTGGCGCGTGGACAAAGGTGGCCGCCAACGCCAGCTCGTGGACGGATCTTCCACGGCCTGGCGACCGCGGCTACGCGGGCGGGCTCCGCGGGAGAATGCGCCACCGCGCGCGTGTTCTCAACAGGCGCCCCCATCCCCAACGGGTGCCGCCCGGCAGCCGACACCTGCTCTTCCCCACCCAATAAACCACCACATGTTGTAGCCAACCGGCCTGGACGGCCCGGCATGCCGTTTTCTCGCTCTGCAAGGTGGCAGGCGGGGTAGATCGGTCAATAAGCCTTGAAAATCGAGATCACGAGGGGGAGACGGTTAAGTGAAGCACTGGAGGACGCTCAACATGAAACGCGCTTCCCAACGCCGTATTCGGCTCTGTTCTTCAATTCTACTCGTTCTGTTCCTGCTGGCGGGCGTCTGCGCGCACGCCGAAAGCCTCATCACAAAAGCCAGCACATGGCGCTACGCGAAAGGGACGGCCGAGGCGTCGGATCCACGCAGCGACTGGCGGAACCAGGACTTCGACGATTCCGGCTGGGCGACGGGCCAGGCGCCGTTCGGGTACGGGGAGGCCGGCCTGAACACGACGCTCGGCGACATGCAGAACACCTACGCGTGTTTCTTCCTGCGCAAGACGTTCACCGTGACGAGCATGCCGGCCGAGCTGCGCCTGCGCGCGGCAGCCGACTACGACGACGGGTTCATCGTGTGGATCAACGGCGAGCGGGTCTGGGACAAGTGCGAACCGGACGGCGAGCCGCTGTACAGCTCCATGGCGGCCATGGGCCACGAATCGGGCCTGTTCGAGACCAATGGGCTCGGGGCGCCCGGCGACTACCTGGAGATCGGCGAAAACGTGGTGGCCGTCCAGGTCTTCAACGCGGGCATCGACAGCTCCGACTGCGTGTTCGACATGGCGCTGTCGTCGTACAACCAAGTGGCCGACACGCGGTTCAGCGCGGACCGCGGCTTCTATGACGCGGCTTTCTACGTGACCATCTCGACGGACACAGCCGGTGCGACGATCCGGTACACGACCGACGGCACCGCGCCCTCGGCCTCGTTCGGCACGGCGGGCGGCACGAACGCGGTGCTCCACATCACGAGCACGACTTGCCTGCGCGTGGGGGCGTTCAAGAGCGGGTATGAACCGACGAATATCGACACGCACACCTACATCTTCCTCGCCGACGTCATCCTGCAATCGGGCCGCCCGTCCGGCTATCCCAGCAAATGGGGGCGCACCGCCGATGGCCAGATACCAGCCGACTACGACATGGATCCGGACGTGCGGAACGATCCGAATTACGGTAGCGCCGGCGTCCGCAACGCCATGGCGTCGCTTCCCAGTCTCAGCATCGTGATGGACAAAGTCGACATGTTCGGCTCCGCCGGCGTCTACAACTTCAACTCCAACACGTCGACCGAGAACGTCGAGAAGGCGACGTCCGTCGAATTGATCTACCCCCCAGGCTTTCCGCTGAAACATGCCGGCGGATTCCAGGCCGACTGCGGCATCACGCCGCACAGCCACGGCCCCGTATACCGCCCGAAGCGCTCGTTCCGGCTCTATTTCCGGCGCGAATACGGCACCACCAAGCTGCGCTACCCGTTCATGGAGAGCGCCGTCTTTCATGCGGACTCAGGGGCGGACACGTTCGATCGGCTCGTACTGCGCTCCGGCAACAACCGTGCCTGGACCTATCCGCGGATCGACACGCGATTCAACGTCTATGTGGCCGATCAATGGGGACGGACCGGCCAACTCGATATGTCCGGTTATGGCTGTCGCGGCGTCTATGTGCACGTCTACATCAACGGGATGTACTGGGGCCTTTACGATGTGGCCGAACGGATGGACGACTTCTGGGCGGCGTCGTACTTCGGCGGCGAGCCCGAGGACTGGGGCTGGGGCAACCACGGGGTGGGCGCTGAGGGGTGGGACGTGGCGGACCCGGCCGACGACCGCTGGCAGTACCTCGTCGAGACGCTGGGCGGCCGGGACATGACCGTGGCGGCCAACTACGAAGAGATGAAAGAGTACCTGGACCTGGAGGGGTTCTGCGACTACATCACGCTCCAGTGGTACGTTGGCGCCGGCGACTGGCCGGACGCCAACTTCTATTACGTCAACCGCAACACCCCTACGCCCACGCCGGGCCGGTACCTGTGCTGGGACCCGGAGTGGTCGTGGTACGAACGGCGCGGCTGGTGCAACGACGGCGCATGGGTCCACCCCAGGTTCCTGACCTCGGGCGAGGGGAGCCTGTGGCCCTACAGCAGTACCGCGAACAAATTTCAACCCAAGCCGTTCCGCAGTCTGATCCGCAACACGGACTTCCGGACGCTTTTCGCCGACCGCGTGTACAAGCACTTGCAGAACGACGGCGCGCTGATCGACCAGAACTCCAAGGCGCGCTACTCGGCGCTGTGCGATCGCATCGAGGAGGGCATCATCGGGGAGGAGGCGCGCTGGGGCGACCACACGTGCCCGTGGGGCGTGACGAACGCCGACAACTCCGTCACCACCATCAACCGGTTCGGCCGCAACCGATACCTTTACAGCGGCCCCGCACATGACGGCGCGGGCCACTACCTGACCAACTGGTACTCGGCGCGCGACTATGCGCTCGGGCTCATGAACGGCAACGGCGACCGGTTGATCACCGCATGCAAGAACCAGACCATGAACGGGTACAAGCTCTATCCGTCGCTCGATCCGCCGACCTTCCACCAGCACGGCGGCGCCATCGCCACCGGCTTCAAGCTGACCCTGTCCAACCCGAACAGCACGGGCACCGTCTACTACACGCTGGACGGGACGGACCCGCGCGTGGCCGGCGGGGCGCGGAGCGGCACGCGCTACACGGGCGCCCTCACGCTTTCGAAGACGACGCACGTGAAGGCGCGCGTCTACAAGAGCGACAGTACCTGGAGCGCGGTGCACGCCGCCACATACAACTACACGGCGCACTACGACCGGATCCGGATCACCGAGATCCTGTACAACCCGCTCGGCGGCGGCGAGTTCGAGTTCGTCGAGGTCAAGAACACGGGCAGCGCGCCGCGCGGGCTGTCGGACATGTCATTCAAGGGCGTGCGCTACACCTTCCCGCCCGGCACCGAACTGGGTCCGGGCGAATTCGCGGTGCTGGCGAGCGACGAAGCGGTATTCACCGCCCGCTATCCGGGCGTGAAGGAGGCGGTCGCCCACTTCGGGGTCTACGCCGGCCGGCTCGACAACGGCGGCGAGCGCATCAGCCTGCTGGACAGCGACGGCGTCACCGTGACCTCCGTGCGTTACAACGACAAGGACCCCTGGCCCGCGGCGGCCGACGGCGACGGGTTCGCGCTGGTCGCCGTGGACACGGCCGGCGACCAGGACGACCCGGCCAAGTGGCGCGCGGGCAACCTGATCGGCGGCTCGCCCGGCTATGACGACGGCCCGGCCTACCGCGTCGTGGTGAGCGAGGCGCTCACGCACACCGACCCGCCGCGGAAGGACGCGATCGAGCTGCACAACGCCGGCGAAACCGCCGCCGATATCGGCGGCTGGTACCTCAGCGACAGCGCGGCGGACTACCGCAAGTTCCGGATCCCCGCCGGCACCACACTCGCCGCCGGCGGCTATGCGGTCTTCGACGAAACCGATTTCAATGCCGACACCAACAGCCCCGCCTGCTTCGCACTGGACTCGCACGGCGACGAAGTATGCCTGACGCACTGGGACGCGCGCGGCAACCTCCTGTACCTGGCCGAAGCGCGGTTCGGCGGCGCGGCGAACGGGGTGGCGTTCGCGCGTCACGTGCGCAGCGACGGCGAACCCGACTTCGTGGCGCAGAGCACGCCCACCACGCTGGGCGGCGCAAACGCCTACCCGCAGGTCGGCCCCGTGGTCATCAACGAAATCATGTACAATCCGGCCGGTTTGTCCGGCGAGTTCGTCGAACTGCTCAATATCGGCGGGACAGCCGTGAAGCTGTACGATCCGGGCAACCCGGCCACTGGCTGGCGGCTGTCCGCGGCGGTCGACTACAGCTTCCCGCAGGGCACGGAACTCAGCCCGGGCGAGATCGTGCTGGTGGTCCCCACCAACGAGGCGGCGTTCCGCGCACAGTATCCCGGCGTGCCGGGCGCGGTGCGAATCTTCGGTCCGTACACCGGGCGGCTCGGCAACGGCGGCGAGAGCCTCAAGCTGTGGCAGCCCGACACCCCGGACGCGGAGGGGACCCCCTGGCTCCTCGTCGACCGCGTGCAGTACAACGACAACAGCCCGTGGCCCGAGGGCGCGGACGGCGACGGCCCGTCGCTCGAACG
>JAFGHX010000351.1 GCA_016929905.1 Kiritimatiellia bacterium | reverse complement strand
TTAGCGGGTGCGGGTGGGGAAGGAATAGCCGCGAACCGCCTTCGCTGAAGCTACGGCGGTCAAGAAGAACGCAAAGAACGCAAAGGGGGGGAGTGGTACCGCGGGTCGAGGATCCGCCGTCGCCCTTCCGCCTTCGCCTTTCAGGCTACGGCGAGAGAAGTCGGGTATCCCGGGAATAGCCGTTCCGACTTTCTGCGGGATCGGGGAACGGACAGAACGCGCGCAGGAGGGGAGGAGTAGACCGGATGCAGGGCTTTCCCCAGCCAGTCGGATACAGGCCCAGCCCCACCTTTGCGTTCTCTGCGCCCTATCGCGGCTGTCTCCTGTGCGGCCGGTTGGCATTCTTCATTTTTCATTTTTCATTCTTCATTGTGCACGTCGCCTCCGGCGACGTGCACTACGTCGACGTGGCCTCCACCAACGCCATGGCTCCCTACACGAACTGGTCGGCGGCGGCGACGGCAATCCAGGATGCGGTGGATGCGGCGAGTGAGGGGGATACGGTGCTGGTGAATGACGGAGCGTATGACGGCGGCGGCAAGCCGGCTCATTCCTGGGCCTTGACCAACCGGGTGGCCATCGACAAGCCGGTGGTGGTGGCCAGTGTGAACGGGCCGGAGACGACTTGGCTTGTCGGCGCGGGCCCCGCGGGCGACGGAGCGGTCCGTTGCGCGTACGTCGGGTCAAACGCCACGTTGAGCGGGTTCACGTTGACCAACGGACACACGCGTGCGGACGGCGATTGGACCATGGAGATGAGCGGCGGAGGCGCGTGGTGCGATGGAGCGGGTGTGCTCAGCAACTGCGTGCTGACCGGCAACGCGTGCGAATGGTGCGGAGGCGGCGTTTTTTGGGGCGTACTGATCGACTGCCAACTCACACACAATTGGGCCTTCAACGGTGGTGGAGCCCATAACACCACGCTCGAGGGCTGTACGCTCACGGCCAATGCGGCGTATGTGTCAGGCGGTGGGACCGGGGGGGGGACGCTGAGTCACTGTACGGTTACCGGCAATTCGGCAAGCGAGTACGGCGGCGGGGTGAACGAAGGCACGGCCTACAGCTGCCTGGTGGCAGGCAACTGGTCGTACTACGGCGGCGGGACGTCCTACGGGGCCTCGTACAATTGCACGGTGATTGGCAACTCAGGGATCTGTTCGGGCGGCGGGTCGTACGGGGGAAGCCGGTACAACTGTGTTGTCTGCTTCAATGACAGCCCCGTCGACGCGAATTGGTCCGGGGGGGCGTTCAGCAACTGCTGCAGCATGCCGATGCCGCCGGGAAACGGCAATATCTCTGCCAATCCTCGGCTTGCCAGCGCGTCACATCTGGCGAGCGATTCGCCGTGTATCGGCGCGGGCAGCAACGCGTACGCGTCGGGGACGGATATCGACAATGAAGCGTGGGGGGATCCGCCTTCGATAGGCTGTGACGAAGTGCACGAGGGTGCGGTTACCGGCGCGTTGACCGTGGCAGCATGGGCATCCTGTACGCAGGCGATGCCCGGCGTTGTGTTGGAATTTCGTGAGGCGATCGAGGGACGCCTGACCGCGAGCGTGTGGGACTTCGGTGACGGGACGGTGCTCAGCAATCAGCCGTTCGCGCAGCATGCGTACGAGAGCGTGGCCGACTATGACGTCGTGCTGACCGCCTGTAACGAAACGTATCCCGGCGGTCTATCGGCCACCGTGACGGTGCAGGTTCTGGAACAGATGGTTCACTATGTCAGCGCCGAGAGTCCCGCGCCAGCCGCTCCCTTTACGGACTGGAGCAGTGCGGCGACCACCATACAGGACGCGGTAGACGCCGCGACGCAGGCGGGTGCCCTCGTGCTTGTGAGCAACGGGGTGTATGCGGCGGGCGGGAAGGCGGTATACGGGGCGATGACCAATCGGGTCGCGATCGACAAGCCGATCGTCGTGCGGAGCGTGAACGGACCGGAGTCGACCTCTATCGCCGGGCACGGCCCGAACGGCGATGCGGCGGTGCGGTGTGTGTATCTTGGCGCCAACGCGACTCTGAGCGGATTCACGCTGAGCAATGGGCATACGCGGACGACAGGCGATCCGGAACACGAGCAGAGCGGGGGCGGCGCGTGGTGCGGACTTGCGGCGGTGATCCGTAACTGCGTCCTGTCGAGCAACTCGGCGGGTTGGCAGGGCGGCGGGGTGTCCGGCGGCACGGTGTACAACTGCGTCCTGGTTGACAACTCGGCGGGTTGGGCGGGCGGCGGGGCGCGCTACGCCAGTCTGCACAACTGCACACTGGCCTGCAACAGCGCGCCTTATTACGGCGGCGGCGCCTACGACGGGGCCCTGTACAACTGCATCGCCTATTTGAGCCCCGTTTCCCAGGCAACCGTGAACTACTGTTATATGGGCGATGATCCGCTCTTCGTAGACACCAACGCCGGGAACTACTGGGTCCAGATCGGATCCCCATGCGTCGATGCTGGCGTGAACCAGGCCTGGATGTGGGGCGCTGCGGACCTGGACGGGAACTCGCGCATTCTCAACGGGACGGTGGACATAGGCGCCTACGAGGTGCCGTTCTTTGCCCGGCCGCGCGTGCTGCTGCAGGGCGCCTACGATACCAGTGCGCACCGGATGAGCACGCTGCTCGGCAGCAACCTGCACCCCGTCACCCCCTATGCCTGCGATGCCCGGTCCGCCACGTCGGCACCGACTTCGGCCACCGATTGGATCCAACTGGAACTGTGTGGTACCAACGGCCAAGTGGCCGTAGCGCGAAGCGCCTGGCTGAACGCCGACGGCTATGTCGTCGGCGATGACGGGACAACCGGCTTGGTGGTGGGTGTGAAGGCGGACGAACCGTATCAATTGGTGCTCAAGCACCGGAACCACCTCGCGGCGATGTCGGCCGAGCCGCTGGTCTTCACCAATCAACTCGTGTCCTACGACTTCACCACGAATCCGAGCTGCTACTTCGGCGGCACCAATGCCTGCATCGAACTCGAACCCGGCGTCTGGGGCATGATCGCCGGGGACGCCGACGGCGACGGGAAGATCACCTGGGTGGACCGCGTGATCGCGTCGAACCAGGTGGGCCGGAGCGGGTATTGGTGCGGGGATGCGGATTTGAGTGGCGTGGTTGAGGAGTGAGCATTGAGCACCGAAGACCGAAAATCGCCCGGAGCGAGAGTAGCCGCGAAAGGGCGCAAAGAACGCAAAGAATGAATAGCGAGACTATGACTTTCGACCTTAGAGGCTTTGACTTTCGACCGAGCACGCGTGCGTTCCGCGCTCTGCCATTCTTCATTCTTCATTTTTCATTCTTCATTGTGCACGTCGCCTGCGGCGACGTGCACTACGTATCCCTGGCGGGCAACCATGTAGCGCCGTACACCAACTGGGTAGATGCGGCGACGAATATCCAGGCGGCGGTGGATGCCGCGGAAGCGGGGGACAGCGTCACGGTTACCGACGGCGTCTATGCGGTTTCCGCGCCGGTGACCATCACAACCAACGTGGTGCTGACGGGGCTGAATGGGGCGGATTTCACTGCCGTTGACGGACAAGGAATCGTGCGGTGTTGTGAGGTGTCGGGTGGCGGCATCATTGACGGATGCACCTTCACGAACGGCAGTGCGGCCCAAGGCGGAGGCGTCTCTTGCCTAGGCGGTATGCTACGGAACTGCAGGGTCGTCGGCAACGGTTCGGATGAGGTGGGGGGCGGCGTGTACGTGAATGGGGGTGTCGTCACGAACTGCACGGTTGACGGAAACAGGGCATGGGGGTCGGATTTGGGGCAGGGCGGCGGCGGCATCTATATCGAGGCGGGCAGTGTCGAGGACTGCCTGATCGCGTTCAACACGGCGCAGAACGGCTGCGGGGGCGGCGCGGCAGGGAATATGTACGGCGGAGGCGGGTTGCTGAGCGGGTGCGTGATCAGCAACAACATGGCCGGCCTGGATGGGGGCGGCGGCTTTTGCATTTCGGCGACGAACTGCGTGTTTGTGAAGAATGATACGAGCGGGAACGGCGGCGGCGCCTTGATGGCTGGTCTTGGCTGCCTGGTCGATTGCCGAATTGCCGAGAATATCTGCGGCCCTTGCGGCGGAGGTCTGTACATGATGGCCAACGCAGTCGCGAGGGACTGCACGGTGGAACGGAACTCTTCCGGGCAGCACGGCGGCGGCATCTATCTTGAGGCGGGCAGTGTCGAGGACTGCCTGATCGCGTTCAACACGGCGCAGAACGGCTCGGGGGGCGGCGCGGCGGGGAATATGTACAGTGGCGGCGGGCTGTTGAGCGGGTGCGTGATCAGCAACAACATGGCCGGCCTGGATGGGGGCGGCGGCTTCTGTATTTCGGCGACGAACTGCGTGTTCGTGAAGAATGATGTGATCGGGAACGGCGGCGGGGTGTTCATGGGTGGCTCTGGCGGCGGCGACCCGCCGTGCCTGGTCGATTGCCGAATTGCCGAGAATATCTGCGGCCTTTGCGGCGGAGGTCTGTACATGATGTCCGACGGAATCGCGAGAGACTGCTCAGTGGAATGGAATACTTCGTCGGGATCGGAGTGGTGGCAGGGCGGTGGAGGCGTCTATCTGGACGGTGGCACCGTCGAGGACTGCCTGATCGCGTTCAACACGGCCCAGAACGGCTCGGGGGGCGGCGCGGGGGGGAACACGTGCGGTGGAGAGCCGCCGCTGAACGGGTGCGTGATCAGCAACAATATGGCTCGGGACGGCGCGGGTGGTTGCTGGATATCGGCGACGAACTGCGTGTTCGTGAAGAATGACGCGAGTGGGAACGGCGGCGGGGTGTGGATGGGTGCCCAAGGCGGCGGTTCGGACTGTCTCTTGGATTGCCAGATTATCGAGAACTCCGGGGTCTGTGGCGGCGGCCTGTACATGGAGCTGGACGGCGTTGTGAGGGACTGCACGGTGGAATGGAATACGTCGTCGGGATCGGACTGGTGGCAGGGCGGCGGAGGCGTCTACTTGAACGGTGGCACGGTGGAAGACTGCCTGATCGCGTTCAACGGGGCCCAGAACTGCGGTGGCGGCGCGGCGGCAAACACGTATGGTGGCGGCCCACCACTCAATGGGTGCGTGATCAGCAACAATATGGCCGACCTGGATGGGGGCGGCGGCTGTTGGATTTCGGCAACGAACTGCGTGTTCGTTGGGAATCAGGCGGGTGCGAATGGCGGCGGCGGCGGCGCATTCCTGGGCGGTGGAGGCGGTGGAGAGCCGCCGTACCTGCTGGATTGCCGGATCGAGGGGAATTCCGCCGGGCGCGGGGGTGGCGTACAGATGTTTACAGTCGGCATCGTCCGGGACTGCACTGTGGAGTCGAACGTCTCAACCGGGGCGGGTGGCGAGCAGGGCGGTGGCGGCTTCTACCTGGGCGAGGGCACCGTGGAAAACTGCCTGATTGCCGGCAACTGGGCTCAGAACGGTTGTGGGGGAGGTGTGGCGGGACACCCGGGTAGTCAAAGCCCTCTGATCAGCACGTGTGTGATCAGCAACAACTGGGCGGATCAGCACGGTGGCGGTGGCTCTTGGATCTCGGCAACGAACTGCCTGTTCGTGTCGAATCAGGGCGGGGCTTCCTATGGTGGCGGTGGGGTTCAGGTGGGCGGCGGTTGGGGAGGGGGACTGCCGTGCATTGCCGATTGCCGGATCATCAGCAACTCCTGCGGGCGGGGCGGCGGGGTGGAAATCATGAGCGGCGGGATCGTACGGGATTGTCTCCTGGAGGGGAATGTCGCGATAGGATCGAGCATCGACCAGGGCGGCGGCGGCGTGTATCTGGATACGGGGCGCGTCCTGAACTGCCTCATTTCCGGAAATTCCGCGGCCAATTCCGACGGGGGTGGTGTCCTGGGCAATGCCTGGTGGAGCGGCGACGCGATTGTCGAGAGCTGCACCATCGTGGGGAACGCGGGAGGAATGGAGGGGAACGAGGGTGTGTGGTCCGCCGGCGGGTTGTCGATTGCCGGTTGCGTCGTGTGGAGCAATACGGTTTTCGGTGTTGACCCTTCGAATGTCTGGAACAGTTGCGTGCAGGACTGGTCCGGCGGCGGCAGCGGCATTCTGACGAATGATCCCCTGTTCGTGGACGCGGGGGCGGGTGACTACCGGCTGCGGCTCGCATCGCCTTGCATCGACGCGGGCGCCAACGCCGATTGGATGCAGGCGGCGTGCGATCTTGACGGCAATCCGCGAGTGCTCAACGGGACCGTCGACATGGGCGCGTACGAATTGCCGTTGCGGGCGAGCGTCAAGACTCTCCTGCAGGGCCTGTACGACACCAATAGCCACGCGATGAGTGAGCAGCTCGGTACGAACAACGTTGTTCCGCTCGGTGCCCCCTACGCCGATGACGCGCGGCTTGCTCCAGGCGCGCCGCCGGGCGCGACGGACTGGCTTCTGATGGAGGTGCGCGATACCAACGGCCAAATGGCCGTGTCGCGAAGCGTCTGGGTGAATACGAACGGCTATCTTCTGAACGACGCCGGCGCAACGAACATGCTCGTGGATGTCGGGGCGGGTCAATCCTACAGCGTCGTGCTCAAGCACCGGAACCATCTGGCCATTATGTCGGCGGAGCGCCTGGTATTCACCAATCAGCTCGTGTCCTACGATTTCACAACGAATGCAAGTTGCCATTCCGGCGGCACCAACGCCTGCGTCGAACTCGAGCCCGGCGTCTGGGGTATGATCGCCGGGGATGCCGACGGCGACGGCAAGATCACCTGGGTGGATCGCGCCATCGCATCGAACCAGGTGGGCCGCAGCGGGTATTGGTGCGGGGATGCGGATTTGAGTGGAACGGTGGAGGAGTGAGCATTGAAGAACGCCGGCAGCGAGGATAGCCGCAAAAGTACGCAAAGAACGCAAAGAAAATGAGCAGCAGAGCCATGACTTTGGACTTTCGACTTTCGACACGAGCCCAGGGGCTCCGCGCTCTGCCATTTTTTGCGCCACGGACGCATCCGCCTGCGGCGGACATTCTTTGTTTCCTATTCTTCATTGTGCACGTCGCCCTCGGCGACATTCACTACGTCGACGTGGCCTGCACCAACGCCACGGCGCCGTACACGAACTGGGCGACCGCCGCGACGGTGATTCAGGATGCGGTGGATGCGGCGGAAGACGGGGATACCGTGCTGGTCAACGACGGCATATACGACACCGGCGGGCGGGACGTGACCAACGGTTTCGTCAGCCGCGTCGCCATCACCAACACGATCGCCGTTGAAAGCGTGGACGGACCGGATGTCACCTTGATTGTCGGGCAAGGCCCGATCGGCAGCAATGCGATCCGATGCGCCTATCTTATCAACGGTGCGGTGTTGGCGGGTTTCACGTTGACCAACGGCCACACACGTGCTGATGGTGATGCCTATCTGGAGCAAAGCGGCGGCGGCGTGTGGTGCGAGGGGCTCGGCGCAGTCCTTTCGAACTGTACGGTGATCGGTAACACGGCGGACCACAATGCCGGCGGCGCAGGCCGTGGCACGCTGTACGCGTGCAGGCTAATCGCGAACGCGGCGCAGCAGTCCGGCGGGGGCGGCGCATACGACAGCGTGCTGTACGGCTGCCTTCTGTGCGAGAACAACGCTTCCTCCGGGGGCGGCGCCAATTACGGTGTGCTGCATCATTGCAGGGTCGTCGACAACATGGCGTCCGGGAAGGGCGGCGGCGCAAGTCTTGCCCGGTTACATAACTGCCTGATCGCCGAAAACTCCGCGGACCAGGGCGGCGGCGCAAGCGTGTGCACCCTCAACAACTGCACGGTGGTCGACAACTTGGCGACTTCCGGCGGTGGGATCCACGGGGGCGCGCTGACCAACAGTATCGTGTATTTCAACACGGCGCGAACCGAACACAACTACGCGGATTCTGTGAGTTTCGATCATTGCTGCACGCTCCCGCAGCCCGCTGGAGGAGCCGGCAATACGACCAACGATCCGCAATTGGCGAGCATGTCGCATCTGAGCCTGGAATCGCCGTGCCGTGCAGCAGGCCGCGCGGATGGAGCGACGGGCACGGACATTGACGGTGAAGACTGGAGCGATCCGCCAGCCATCGGTTGCGACGAACTGCACGTCGGGTCCGCAACCGGTACGTTGAGCGTGTTGTTGCAGACAGAGTATACGAATATCGCCACGGGGTTCGCGACGAGCTTCAGATCGCAGATCGAGGGGCGAACGACGGCCAGCCGTTGGGCGTTTGGCGATGGGGTAATACTGAGTAACCGGCCGGCCGTGGCTCACGCCTGGACTGTCGGCGGCGAGTACGCCGTGACGCTCACGGCGTACAACGATACATTCCCCGCCGGCATCAGTGCCGCGGCCACGGTCCATGTTGTCGAGGAGCCGGTGTACTATGTGGCGTGCGGCAGCAGCAACCCCGTCGCGCCTTACACGAATTGGGCCACGGCGGCAACGGAGATTCAGGATGCGGTCGACGTGGCATTGCCCGGCGCCTTGGTGGTGGTTGCCAACGGCGTCTACGACACCGGCGGCAGATCCGGCTATCCGGCAGGCGCGGCGCTGACGAATCGGGTGGCGATCCACACACCATTGACGGTGTGTAGTGTGAACGGACCGGAGCACACCCTCGTTGTCGGGCAGGGCCCTGTGGGCGACGGTGCGGCACGCTGCGTCTTCATGACGAACGGCGCGGTGCTGGCTGGGTTCACGGTGACCAACGGTGCGACGCTTGTCGCGCCCGGCGCCGCCGACGGCAATGGGGGCGGCGTGTTTTGCGCGGGACTGGACGCCGTGCTGTCTAACTGCGTTCTGGTCGGCAACTCGGCAAGCGGGAATGGCGGGGGGACCTATGACGGCACGCTGTACGACTGTGCGCTGCGAGATAACGCAACCGGCTATGGCGGGGGCGGCGCGTGCGCCGGCACGCTATGCAACTGCGTGCTTACCCACAACACCGCGAAATACGGCGGGGGTGCAGGAAGCGCGATCCTGAACAACTGCACGCTCACCAAGAACTGGGCTCAGGCGGGCGGGGGGGCTGACGGGAGCGTTCTCAACGGGTGCGCGGTCAACGGCAATTCGGCTGTCGTGTTTGATGGCGGCGGGAGTCGCCTCGGCACAGTCGACAACTGCACCTTGGTCGCGAATACGGCCGCCCGGGACGGTGGTGGGGCTTATGAGGGGCTGCTACGCAACTCCATCGTCTACTTCAACAGCGCGTCGTGCGGGGCAAACTACTACAGTGAGGACCCCGCGAGTCTGCAGTATTGCTGCATCACCCCGCTGCCGATCGGCGGGATCAGCAACACGGCGGCGGACCCCGGCCTGGCCAGCATGTCGCACCTGGGCATCGATTCGCCTTGTCGAGGCTCCGCAAACGCGGCGTATGCTATCGGTACGGATATTGACGGCGAGTCCTGGGCCGCTCCGCCCTCGATCGGTTGCGACGAATTCCATGCCGGTGCGGCAACAGGCGCACTGACAGTGGCGGCTTGGGCCGATTACACCAACGTGGTCGTGGGTTTTCCGGTGAATCTGACGGCGGAGATTGAAGGCCGAACCACGCATAGCCGATGGACGTTCGGCGATGGGGCGGCAGCAAGCAATCGTCCTTGTGTCTCGCATTCCTGGGGATCTGCCGGTACGCGTGTCGTGACGTTGACGGCCTGCAACGATACCTATCCTGCCGGGTTGAGCGCGACGCTGAGCGTTCACGTGGTTGAGCAGACGCTGTATCACGTGGCACGCGACAGTGCAGCACCTGTGGCGCCTTACGCGGACTGGGAGACGGCCGCAGCCGGCATTCAGGACGCCATCGACCTTGCGGTTCCCGGCGCGCTGGTTCTGGTCAGTAACGGCGTGTACGATGTCGGCGGCATGTCGGGGTATCCCGCGGGCTCGCCCTTGACCAACCGGGTGGTGATTCATAAGCCCATAACGGTGCGGAGCGTCAATGGGCCGTCGGTCACCGCCATCGCCGGGCAGGGACCGGTGGGGGAGCAAGCCGTGCGCTGCGTGTATGTGGTCGACGGTGCTGTGTTGGCCGGCTTCACACTCACGAACGGCGCAACGTGGGCCCATGCCCGCCCTTACGACTACGGCGGCGGCGTCTGGTGCGCGGGGACGGGCGCCGTGGTCAGTAACTGCGTTGTCGCCGGCAACTCGGCCGATGGCTTGGGCGGCGGTGCGTACTGCGGAACGCTGGTCGATTGCAGATTCATCGGCAACTCGGCCCTCGGCGGCGGCGGCGCGTGTGGAGCAGTTGCGCAGTTCTGCAAGTTCGAAGACAACCACGCGAGCGGCGGCGGGGGTGTCTCCGACAGCGTGCTGCGCCACTGCATGCTCGTCGGAAACGTGTCGCTGCACGCCGGCGGCGGAGCGACTGGTGGTACACTGCAGAACTGCCTGCTGATCGGTAATTCCGGGCAGTCAGCCGGCGCGGCGAACGGGTCGACCCTGCAGGGTTGTACACTCACCGGGAACACAGCGACAGACTATGGCGGTGGGACCTGGCTCGGCACCTTGAACAGCTGCGTCTTGTACTTCAATACCGCGCCCGAGGCTCCGAACCACCAGGGCGGGACGCTGAACTACTGCGTCACGACGCCCCTGCCGACGAACGGCGTGGGCAACATCGACGCCGACCCCATGTTTGTGGACACGAACGCTGCCAACTACCGGCTGCAGGCCGCCTCGCCCTGTATTGACGCGGGCATCAATGCGGCCTGGATGCACGACGCGGTCGACCTGGCCGGCAACCCGCGCATCGTGAACGGGACCGTCGACATCGGCGCGTACGAGACGCCGTTCGCCGTGGACCTGCGCGTGTGGCTGCAGGGGGCGTACGATCCAGCGTGGCACGCGATGAGCACCGCGCTCAGCGGCGCGGCACTCCCGTCCAACGCGCCGTATGCAGCGGACAACCGTGCGGTGTCGTCGACTCTCACCCAGGCCGCAGATTGGGTGCTGGTCGAGCTTCGCGCGGAGACGAACGGGCCGGTCGTGTGCGCGCGGAGCGCGCTGCTGCGCAACGACGGGCTGATCGTCTCCGAGTCAGGAGCAACGGGACTGACGGTCTCGGTGGATTCGGGTTCCTCCTGCTACATCGCCGTGAAGCACCGGAACCATGCCGCCGTCCTGTCCGCGCAGCCCGTCACGTTCACCAATATACTCGTGACCTACGACTTCACGACCGGTCCGGACAAGTACTACGGCGGCACCAACGCCTGCGTCGAACTCGAGCCCGGGGTCTGGGGCATGATCGCCGGGGATGCCGACGGCGACGGGAAGATCACGTGGGTTGACCGCGCGATCGCGTCGAACCAGGTGGGCCGGAGCGGGTATTGGTGCGGGGATGCGGACTTGAATGGGGACGTTGACGAGTGAGCATTG
>JAFGHX010000350.1 GCA_016929905.1 Kiritimatiellia bacterium | reverse complement strand
GGCGACGCCATGCCAATACGCATCGCCCGCCACAGCCTCCACGCCCGCGCGGGCGCGGCCACGTGGCCGCCGGCGCCAGCCGGTGGATGGGCGACGCCATGCCAATACGCATCGCCCGCCACAGCCTCCACGCCCGCGCGGGCGCGGCTACGTGGCCGCCGGCGCCAGCCAGTGGATGGGCGACGCCATGCCCATACGCATCACCCGCCACAGCCTCCACGCCCTGCCGGGCGCGGCCACGTGGCCGCCGGCGCCAGCCGGTGGATGGTTCCGCCAAGAGCCGTTCGTTGATCGCGAAAGCCACGGCCTTGGCGGCCGCGGCTACGCACCTGGCTGAAGATGGTGCAGATCCACCGCAAGTTCTTCCATTCCGCCCTGCCTGAGCCTTGCGGCGGCGCTCCGGTTGGCGCGATTCGCTCCGCGGCGCCGAAAGATCGAACCCATCATCAAAAAGAATGCAAGGTTTTGCCGCTTGGGTGATTAACACGGTGTAGCCGGGCGGCTGGCTAAATGTGCCGCAACGATAACCCGAAAATGAAGGAGACTACGGGTACGATGAGGAGATCATTGGTTCTGGCCGCACTGTCGACGCCTATCCCCATGCTCGCCCACGCGTGGGTGGCCTACAACGACCTGCGCTGGACCACGGGGCAAGCCACCGCCGTCGATCCGGATATCGACGGGCAGTTCACCGTACGCGTCGCGCCCAACGCCGCCGGCGCCCCCGCTGCCTATGTCAACGGATTCATGATCGAGGCCATTCCCGAGCCCTCAACCGTCGCCCTTTTCGGGATGGGAAGCCTCATCCTCTTGCTGAGGCGGCGACAGGGTCCATGAAGGCCCATTGCCACCCGTTCGTCACACGGCGAGCCGTGAGCGACTCAGGTCGAATCAAATCACAGAGAACACACCGATGACAACAGACACACTCCTCGTCGCCCGGCGGGCACCGCTCGCCTCGCTAGCAGGGCTCCTGCTTCTGGTTCTGCCTTGTTTGTCGCGCGCCGAAATCCTGGTCCCACGCGGCGCGTCGTGGAGTTACTTGAAAGGGACGACGGAGGCGTCGGACCCGCGCAGCGACTGGCGAACGATCGATTTTGCGGACTCCGGCTGGGCCCGCGGCCGGGCGCCGTTCGGCTACGGGAACGCCCCCTACGGCACGACGCTGTCGGACATGCAGAACAGCTACTCCTCGGTCTTCATTCGCAGGACGTTCACCGTCTCGAGCCTTGACCCCGACGACCGGCTGCGCCTGAGCGTCGACTACGACGACGGGTTCATCGTCTGGGTCAACGGCGACCGGCTCTCCGACGCATGCGAACCGGACGGCCTGCCGCTGCACGATTCGCTCGCGTCCGAGTCGCACGAGTCCGGCACGTTCGAGACCACGGACCTGGGCGATGCGTCCGATTTCCTGCAAGTGGGCGAAAACGTGATCGCGGTGCAGGTTGTCAATTTTGGAAAGGACAGCAGCGACTGCAAGATCGACGTCGAACTCGCCACCTACCGGCGCGTGGCCGATACGACTTTCAGCGCCGACCGCGGTTTCTACGACTCGCCCTTCACCGTCACGATCGCCACGGCCACCGCCGGCGCGACCATCCGCTACACGACCGACGGCAGCCAACCGACGGAGTCGACCGGCACAGTGGGCGGTACGGATGCGGCGGCTGTGTCGATCGGCACGACCACGTGCCTGCGTGCCGCGGCCTTCAGGGGCGGGTACGAGTCGACCGACGTGGACACCCAGACGTACATCTTCCTCGACGACGTGATCGCGCAGCCGCACCGCCCGGCCGGGTACCCGAGCAAGTGGCAGTGCACCGACGCCTCGCTGCCCAGCGCGCAGCGGATCATAACCGCCGACTACCAGATGGACCCGGACGTCGTGAACCCGTCACCGTCGGCGATGAAAGAGGCGTTGCGCGACATCCCGACCCTCTCGCTCACGTTGACGCGCGGCGAGATGTTCGGCTCCGCGGGCAGCATCTACCACAACTTCGAGGGCGACAAGACCGGCTCCGAACGCCACGCGTCGCTGGAGTTGATCTACCCGGACGGCCGCGAGGGCTTCCAGCTCGACTGCGCCGTTCGCCCGCACAGCCACGCGCGCTGGAAGCGCTCGTTCAAGCTGCTGTTCAGACAGGAATTCGGGCCCGCGAAACTGAGTTACGACATCTTCAAAGACGCCCCCCAGAATGCGGACTCGGCCACCGACCGGTTCGACAAGTTGATCCTGCGCGCGGGCAACAACGACAGCTGGCATGCCTGGCACGACGGCACGAACCTGACGACCTACACGCGCGACCAGTTGGTACGCGACTCGCAGATCGCGGTCAACGGGTTCGGCTGCCACGGCGACTACATGCACCTGTACCTCAACGGCCTGTACTGGGGCCTGTACAACGTCGTGGAGCGCACGGACGAAGCGTGGACGTCGGAGTATTTCGGGGGGGAGAAGGAAGACTGGTTCGCCATCAATCACGGCGGCGACATCACCGAGACGGCCGGCAGCGACGCGCGCTGGGATTCCATGCTCAGCCTCGCCACGACCCGCAACATGGTCAACGCCGGCGACTATGCGCTGCTCGGCCAGTACCTCGACGTGCCCGCGTTCGCCGACTACATCGGCCTGCTCTCGTTCTGCGGCACCGGGGACTGGCCCGCCAACAACTGGTATGCCGGCAATCGGAACGAGCCTTCTGGCCCGGCGCTGTTCTTCGTATGGGACGCCGAAGACAGCTTCATCCTGAAGGACGGCCGCTCGAGCGACGGCGCCTGGCTGCACCCGAACCTGGACACGGTGACCAACGCGTGGGGGCTCGTCCCGCTCGCCGCGCTGTGGACGGCGCTCACCAACAGCGCGGAGTTCCGGCTCGCGTTCGCCGACAGCGTGTACGCCAACGGCTTCAACGGCGGCCCGCTGGCCGAAGCGAACGTGCACGCGCGGTTCCAAACCATCAACGCGCGCATCGAAAAGGCCATCACCGCCGAATCCGCGCGATGGGGCGACGGCGAACGCTGGCCGCCGGGCGCCCCCGACGGCTACACCTGCACGAAGCAGGACTGGATCAGCGCCACGAACGCGTTTCACAGCCATATCGACGGCAACGTCGCCCGGTTCGTCAACGTGCTGCGCAACGTGACGCCGCGGCTGTATCCCTCGGTCGATCCGCCCGGTTTCCAGCAGCATGGCGGCGCCATCGGCAGCGGGTTCCGGCTGACGATGAGCGCGGCGTCGGGCTATTCGGTCTATTACACGACCGACGGCTCCGACCCGCGCCACGCGAACGGCAGTCCGGCGGGCACGCGTTACGCCGGCCCGCTCACCCTTTCCACCACCACGCACGTGCAGGCGCGCGCCTACAAATCGAACAACACCTGGAGCGCGCTGCATGCGGCCACGTACAACTACACCGCGCACTACGGCGCCATCCGGCTAACCGAAATCATGTACAACCCGCTCGGCGGCGCCGACTATGAGTTCATCGAAATCACGAACACCGGCTCAGCCACCCGCGGGCTCTCTCGGATGCGATTCACCAACGGCCTGCGCTACACCTTCCCGCCCGGCGCGCAGCTCGCGGGCGGCGCGTCGCTCGTGCTCGCGCGGAATGCCGACGCCTTTGCCGGCCGATACCCCGGCACAGCCGTGTTCGGCCAATACCTGGGCGGGCTGGACAACGGCGGCGAGCGCATCACCCTCTCGGACGGCGACGGCAGGACGGTCGCCTCGGTCCGCTACAACGACAAAGCACCTTGGCCCGAAGCCGCCGACGGCGACGGGTACTCGCTCGTGGCCGCCGGCACCACGGGCGACCCGGACGACCCGGCCGCGTGGCGCGCCTCCAACCTCGTCGGCGGCTCGCCCGGCTACGACGACGGCGAACCGCACCGCGTCGTCATCAACGAAGCCCTCACCCACACCGACTTGCCGCAGGTGGACGCCGTCGAGCTGTACAATGCAGGCAGCGCGGCCGTCGACATCGGCGGCTGGTACCTCAGCGACAGCGAAATCGAATACCGCAAATTCCGGATCCCGAACGGCACCGTCATCGGCGCGGGCGCCTACGCGGTCTTCGACGAGGGCGATTTCAACATCGACACCAACCACCCCGCCTGCTTCGCGTTGAGCTCGCACGGCGACGAGGTCTATCTCACCGCCTGGGACGCCAATACGAACCTGCTGTACCTGGCAGAGGCCCGGTTCGGCGGTGCGCCGAACGGGGTCGCCTTCGGCCGGTACGTCACGACCGGAGGCGATACCGATTTCGTCGCCCAGCGGATCGCCCACACGCTGGGCGCCGCCAATGCCCCGCCGCTGATCGGTTCAGTCGTGATCAGCGAGGTGATGTACCATCCGGCCGACGGCGGCGATGAATACCTGGAGCTGTACAACCGCAGCGGGGACGGCGTTGCGCTGTACGACCCGGCGAACCCGACCCATACGTGGGAACTGTCCGGCGCCGTCAGCTTCCCATTCCCAACCAGTGCCACGATTGCCGCCGGCGCCTATGTGCTGGTGGTGCCGACAGATCCCGGCGCGTTCCGCAGCAAGTACAGCATACCGGGCGATGTCCAGATCTTCGGGCCGTACACCGGCGTGCTCGACAACGGGGGCGAGAGCGTGAAACTGTGGCGACCGGACACACCCGACCCGGAAGGCGTGCCGTACATCCTGGTCGACCGCGTGAAATACAGCGACAACTCACCGTGGCCGGAGAGCACCGACGGCGGCGGGCCGTCGCTGGAACGACAGGCGGCGGACGCCTACGGCAACGATCCCGTCAACTGGACCGCAAGCCTCGGCGCCGGCGGCACGCCGGGCGCCCGCAATTCGCGGGTACTGCTTTCGGAACGGTCAGGCTGGCGATACCACGACCTGGGCGCCGATCTCGGCACCGCCTGGCGCGCGGCGTCCTACGACGACAGCGCCTGGGCCGACGGCAACGCGCCGCTCGGCTACGCGGATCCGGGCGGCTACACGGATCTCGATACGGAAATCGCCTGGGGCGAGAACCCGGCCGGCAAGCCCCTCACCACCTACTTCCGCAAAGCCTTCACACTCGGCGTTCAACCGGCCGGCGTGACGAATCTCACCCTGCGCGCCCGCTACGACGACGGGTTCGTCGCCTGGCTCAACGGCCAGGAGGTCGCCCGCGCGGCCATGCCGGGCGGCCCCGTCGCCTTCTCCACGCCGGCAGACAGCCACGCGGCAACGGCTTTCGAGACGTTCGACATCTCCGCACATGCCGGGAACCTGGCGGCCGGCGTCAACGTGCTCGCCGTCGAAGTCCACCAATCCGGGCCGACCAGCAGCGACCTCTACCTGGACGTGGCGCTCACCTATGAGGCGGCCGGTCAGACAGGACCAAGCGGAGTCACGACCAACGTCCTCGATGTCCGGCTGGCCTCCGGCGACGAGGACGTCGAAGAGTGGTCGAACGGATTCATGGATGTCACGAGCAGCGACCTGGAACTGACCTACGACGGCGCGGAGAAGGGCGACCAGACGATCGGACTGCGGTTCGCGGCTGTCACGGTCCCACCCGCCGCGACGATCCAGACGGCCTACGTCCAGTTCCGGGCAAAAGACGACGGCTCGCAGGCCACGGCCCTCGCGATCACGGGCCAGGCCGACGACAACGCCGCGCCGTTCGGGACGGCCGGCCACGATCTCAGCAGCCGCCCCGCCACCGTCGCGTCAACCGCTTGGCATCCCGTCGCGTGGACCGCGGGTGAGGCGGGCGAGGCGGAACGCACGCCCGATCTCAAGGCGATCGTCCAGGAGATCGTCGACCGACCCGGCTGGCACAGCGGCAACGCGCTCGTTATCCGAATCGCCGGGACCGGCCTGCGGCGCGCCTACTCCCGCGAGGGCAGCATGGCCGGCGCCGCCGTGCTGCACGTCGCCTATCTCACCGGCGCCGCACCCGGCGACGTCGATCTGGACGGCATGTCGGACGCATGGGAACAGAGCCGGTTCGGCGGCACCAACGCCCCCAACGCCGGCGCCGATCAGGACTACGACGGCGACGGCTACTCCAACTACCGCGAGTACGTCGCCGGCACCGACCCCTGTGCCGGCGGCACGACGGTCTTCGCCGTCGATGTCGCCGCGGGCACCGGCGGCGTGGTCGTCTCGTTCACCACCGTGACCGCCGCCGGAACCGGCTATGAGGGGATGAGCCGCCACTACGCACTCGAGGCCTGTTCCGATCCGGCCGGGGCCAGCGGCTGGAACGCCTTGCCGGGCTACGCCGATATCCTCGGCACCGGCCAAACCGTCGCCTACACCAACGGCGGTGGCGGCACGGCCTATTACCAGGGGAAGGTGTGGCTTGTGGGTCCGTGAGGCGGAGTGATCAGTAATCAGCAACTTCGTCGAGAACTTTGTCGAAACGCAAGCGCTCTCGCCAGGATGCCTCTCTCTGTCCTCTTCGTCTTACTCTCTGTCTTACTCTTCGTCCGGACT
Source organism: Kiritimatiellia bacterium (assembly GCA_016929905.1). Classification (GTDB taxonomy): domain Bacteria; phylum Verrucomicrobiota; class Kiritimatiellia; order JAFGHX01; family JAFGHX01; genus JAFGHX01. Next base: position 15,159 of record JAFGHX010000350.1, on the reverse strand, counting down.
GGCCAGGGAGTAGCCGAAGCTCCCGGGATCTTGAACAAGGTTCTCGCCTAAGCCTTCGACCAGGTCCCCTCCTCTCCTCACCGCAGTCGATCCACATCCAACGCCCCCTTCAGGGCAGGACTGTTGGAGAAGAAGAGTTGGAGGTCGTGCACACCCGCCGCACCCGATGTAAATGAATGCACCAAGCGGTAGTGCGCCAGATGACGGTCCTTCAGCGGATGGTAGCGAGTCGCAGGTCCAGGGCGTAGCGCCGTCTTCTCCAGCACCGTCGTCCCGTCCGGCGCACGCACCTCGACGAAGACGACGCTGTTGGTTGCCGCCCCCTCGTCTTCGAACGCCAGAATCATGACGAGGCGGTGCCGTCCCGCCGGCTCGGCCAGCGGGACGGCAAACGTGCCGGGGGCTGTCCCGAAGCGCACCGCCTGCTCGCGCCAGACCGTCCGTTCCGCCACGAACTCGTGGTACAGGATGAGACAAGCGGCGGTGAGCAGCGCCACCCCGAACGCAATCCAGAGCTTGACGTACCAAGGCAACCGTGACAGCCGGCCGCCCCATCCGGCGTGTACCGGCGGCTGAGCTTCCGCCCCGATTTCCGCCAGCCTGTCGCGGGCCAGCTCGGTCAACGCCCGAAGTGCGGTCAAGATCTCCTGCGGGTCGCGCGAAACCGAAGGAAGCGTTCGGGTCATCGTGCGCCCCTGCAGCAGCACCCGCGCCCCGTCCTCCAGCGTGCGGACGCCCGCTCCGAGCTCTCGGTCCACCTCGATCGTGATCGCTGTGCGGTTCCGGATATCGAGCAAGGCCAGGTTCGCCAAGCCCGTTCTGTGCGCCGCGCGATGGCCCGCCCCCTCGCGCCACTCGGACGCCCCTTCGATGCGTACGGTGAATCCGTCGTACGTGCCGCGCAGGGCGTTGTAGGCGAACGGATGCCTCAGGATTTCCAGCCCCGCCTCCGTCGCCACGACGGCAAGCGCCGCGTCCGTGCGGCGCTTGTCTCGAATCAGATACCACCATACGGCGGCAAGAACCAGCACGGCGACGGCGGCGCCGAGCAACACGTGAAGCAGGAAGGTCAACGCGACCCCAACGGCGACAAGCGAGCCGATGAGGCACCAGGTGAGTTTTTCCGCCCCATTCATCAGGTCAGCCAGCCGTCCCGTCGAACAGACGCGCGGCGGGAATCTCGGGCAGCGAATCCAGCACCTGCTTCACCGTCCGCGTCTCGCCCGGCAGGCACAGGGCCGGCCGCACATCCGCCAACGGCTGCACGACGAACCGGCGGCCCGCCCAGCGCGGGTGCGGCAGCGCGAGGTCGGGCAGGTCGACGACGAGGTCACCGGCGTAGATGACATCGATGTCCATCCGCCGGGGCGCATTGCGCACGCCGCTCAGCCGCTGCCCGATCGTGCGTTCGATGTGCTGCAGCTTGCGCAGCAGGGCCAACACACTCGACGCGGCGCCGTCGGGATAGTCGATAACGACCATCGAGTTGAGGAACTGGAATCGCTTGTGGCCTTCCTCCACATCCACGGGCTCCGTTTCGTAGATGGGCGACCGCGCCACGATCCGGACGTCCGGAATCTTCGCGATCTCCCGCATCGCCGTTGCGAAACAAGCCACCCGATCGCCCAGGTTGGAACCCAAGCTCAGCCCGATCTCCATCCGGCCCCCCTTCCCCATTGACGATTGACGATTGTCTATTGGGTTATTGACCCCCGCCGTCCGAGAATCGCCAATCGTCAACCTGTCCCGCGAAGCCCACAGGGCGAAGTGGGATCGCCAATCCCAACACGTCCTGCATGGTGTACAGGCCCGGCTTTCGCCCCACGACCCATTCGGCGGCGCGCAACGCGCCCATGGCGAACGCTTCACGACTCGCGGCGCTGTGTCGGAACTGCACGCTCTCCGTCTCGCTCGTGAACTGGACCGTGTGCTCGCCTACCACGCCGCCGGCCCGGACCGCATGGATCCCGAGCTGGCCGGCCGGGCGCTCGCCCGTCTGCCCTTCCCGCCCGAAGACCGCGACGCGCGCGAAATCGACCCCGCGCCCTTCGGCCACTTCCCTGCCGAGCGCGAGCGCCGTGCCGCTCGGCGCGTCCTTCTTGCGCCGATGATGCGTTTCCACGATCTCCACGTCGTAGTCCGGGCCCAGGATCCGTGCCGCCTGCCGCACCATCGCGAACAGCACGTTCACGCCCAGACTCATGTTCGGCGCCCGGACAACCGCCACCCGCTCCGCCGCACCGGCAATCGCGTCCTGCTCCTCCGGCGTGAGGCCGGTCGTCCCGATGACCATCGGCTTGCCCGCCGCCGCCGCCGCGCGCGCATGCGCGGCGGTCGCCGCGTGAAAACTGAAGTCAACCAGCACATCGGCGCCGGCCGACGCCGCGGCGAAATCGGCCGTCAGGGGCACGCCGAGCCGGCCCACCCCGGCCAGGAGCCCGGCGTCTTCGCCCAGGCGCGCGAACCCCTCGCACTCCAGCGCGCCGGCCAGCGCCAGGTTCTTCAGCCGCGCAATTCCCGCCACGAGCATCTGCCCCATCCGCCCGCCGGCACCGAGTATCGCTACGCTCGTCATGGGCTCACTCCGTTCGCGTCATTCGCTGCGCGGTCATTGGGCGCCGCGCGCCGTCATGGGCTCACTGCGTTCGCGTCACTCATGCCGTGCCCAAGGCGCCAATGACTCCCGACCTAGCCCGGCAGCAGCCCCAGATCCTTCAGCGTCGCCGCCAACTGCTCCTTCAGCGGCTTCGCCATCGGGCACAACGGCAGCCGGTACCGTTCTTCGATCAGGCCCATCATGACCAGTGCCGCCTTCACCGGAACGGGGTTCGTGTCCAGGAACATGCCGTTGAACAACCCGTAGTACTTTCGATGCAGGGACTGGGCCGTGGCCCAGTCGCCGTTCAGCGCGGCGCGCACCATCTCCACGATCGGCGCCGGCGCCACGTTGGACGCCACGCTGATCACGCCCTTGGCCCCCACCGCCATCATGGGCAGCGTCAGCGGGTCGTCGCCCGACACCACGGTGATGTCGCACTGACACACAATCCGGCTCACCCGGTCCACGCTGCCGCCGGCCTCCTTCAGCGTCACGATCTTCGGATGCTTGGCCAGTTCCACGACGGTGTCGACCTCGATCTCACGGCCCGTCCGGCTCGGCACGTTGTACAGCACGATGGGCAGCCCGACATCCGCCGTGCAGGTGAAATGCCGGATCAAGCCCTGCTGCGACGGCCTGTTGTAATACGGCGTCACCTGCAGGGAGCCGTCCGCGCCGGCGTCCTTCGCATGTTTGGTCAGATGTACCGCTTCGACGGTCGAGTTCGCACCCGTGCCGGCAATCACCTTCATCCGCCCCTTCGCCGCCGCAATGGCGGCGTCGATGACCTTGCAGTGTTCGTCCACACTGATCGTCGGCGACTCGCCCGTGGTGCCGACGGGTACGATCCCGTCGATCCCGGCCGCCGCCTGCCGATCGATCAGCGCCTTGAACTTCTCAAAGTCGATCTTCCCGTTCGTGTTGAAAGGCGTGACGATAGCGGTGTAGACACCCTCGAACATGATCGACTCCTTCTGATTTCGCCGCGCGCCTCCGATCCGCGGATAAGAATCCGCGAATCGGAATGTCCGCCACACGCCCGCCCCATGGGGCGGGCTGGCGGATCCGCCAGCGCGGCTCTGCCGCGCGGGGGGCGGAGTTGATGGTCCACGGTTGACGGTCGTAGTTCATAACACAAAGCCCAAGGTGTAGCAAGCACAAGACGGTCCGGAGCGGAAGATAACATCGGAAGCACAAGGCACACTCCGGCGAGAATCAGCACTCGCAATCACTCTCGCAATCAGCAATCGAAACGCCCCGCGCCGCATGATCTTTCGAGGATTGATTACGAGAATGATTACGAGAATGATTGCGAGAATGATTGCGGGAATGATTGCGAGAATGATGGGTCGTGAACCGAAGCCGGCACGCTGCCGCGAACAAGCGAGCCGCTTGCGGCCCCGACGCCGCCTGCTATACTGGTACGCGTGAAGAAGGAACGGCTCGATCAACTGCTCCTCGCGCGCGGGCTGGCGCCGAGCCGCGAAAACGCACAGCGGCTGATCCGGGCGGGCAAGGTGCAGGTCGGCGGCCGACCGGCAACGAAGCCCGGCCACACGTTTGCGCCCGACGTGAGGATCGACGTCACGGCTCCCGACCGCTTCGTCGGGCGCGGCGGCGAGAAACTGCAAGCCGCGTTCGAGGCCTTCGGCATCGATGTGCGCGGGTTGGCCTGCCTCGACGTGGGCGCCTCGACCGGCGGGTTCACCGACTGCCTGCTGCAGAACGGCGCGGCGCGCGTCTACGCCGTCGACGTGGGCCGCGGGCAACTGCACTGGCGCCTGCGCAACGACCCGCGCGTCGCCGTCATGGAGGGCGTGAATGCGCGCTACCTCAGCCCCGACCGCTTCCGGCAGACGCCCGCCTTTGCCGCCATCGACGTGTCCTTCATCTCCTTGACTAAAATCCTGCCGCCTGTTACACACCTACTGCCGGAGCGCGCCGGGATCGTGACGCTGATCAAGCCCCAGTTCGAGGCGGGCCGGCACGAGGTCGGCAAGGGCGGCGTCGTGCGGGACCCGGGCGTGCGGGCGGCGGTCGTCGACAGGATTCGGGCCTTCGGGGCAGACGAGCTGGGGCTGGCATGGCTGGGCGTGCTCGAATCGCCGCTGAAGGGCCCGGCCGGCAACGTGGAGTTCCTGGCCTATTGGAGGAAGAGAGGAGAATGAAGAATGAAAAATGAAAAGTGCGGAATGCGGATGGCCGTTCCGCCATTCTCCATTCTCCATTTTTCATTCTTCATTTCTCATTGACACCGCCATGCAGACACTGGGCGTAACGGCGAATTGCACCAAACCCGGAGCGGCCGAGGTACTCACGAAGCTCTCGAAGAAGGCGCGTGAGCTCGGCCTGGTGCTCATGAGCTGCGATGAGACCGCCGACCTGCTGCAGCCGGTGGCCGTCTGCACCCATGCCGAACTGCGCGGCCGGGTCGACGCGCTCGTGGCGCTCGGCGGGGACGGCACCATGTTGCGCGCCGCCCGCCTGCTGCGCGGCACCACCGTGCCCGTCATGGGCATCAACATCGGCAGCCTCGGCTTCCTCACGAGCGTGGCGGAAAAGGACATGGACCGCGCGCTGGCGTGCCTGAAGAACGACGCCTTCACCACCAGCGCGCGCTCGTTCCTGCATTGCGACGTGAAGAAGGACGGGAAACAGGCCGCCTCACATCGGGCGCTGAACGACGTCGTCGTCTTGAGCGGCGGCTCCCTGCGCGTCGTGACCCTGGACGTCACCGTCGACTCCGAAGAGGTCACCTCCTACATCTGCGACGGACTCATCGTGTCCACGCCGACCGGCAGTACCGGGCATTCGCTCTCGGCCGGTGGCCCGATCCTGCACCCGGCGACGTCCGCGTTCATCGTCACCCCGATCTGCCCGCACGCGCTCAGTACCCGGCCGCTGGTCGTGCCCGACGAGACCGTCATCACCGTCCGAATCGCCGGGGCGGCCAACCCGCTGCTGCTCGCCGTCGACGGCCAGCTCGGCGAGCCGCTCGTGTGCGGCGACCGCATCGAACTGCGCCGGGACAGCGAATCCATCCGCTTCATCCACCTGCCCGACTACAGCTACTTCTCCGTTCTGCGCCAGAAGCTCGGCTGGCGCGGGTCGTCTGTGTGAACGGCCGCGGTGCGGTGAGGCTGAGCCGCTCCACGCTCTTGTTCGGCAACTTGTCCTTTCGTCGATCTTCGCAGCGCTCTGAATCGTCGCGCGTAATCGTCGTCCGTAATCGTCAACCGCGCTCCGTCCACGTTCACGCTCAGGCCGTGGGGTCCGGTCTACGACTACGGCCGCTCCATTACGGTTGACGATTTCCGCCTCCATCGTCTCGGGCCGAGCGGCCGTTCACACCGCCCACGGCTGGGTAGCCGTGCTCACGGATGCCCCGCTCCTGACCGCCTCGCCCATCGTCAGCGAGATGTAGTGGTCCTGCGCCGCTTCCGCGAGGCTGTAGAACTCCGGGCCGCCGTCCACATACGCGGCCATCTTCGCCAGACAGGTCGCCACGGCCAGTTCGTCGTCCGTCAGTCGCGCCGGGGCGAACGGGTTCTCATAGACCCACTCCTCGCCCAGCGCAATGCCTTTGAGGTAGTAGCCTTCCAGGTTGCCGTCCTGCCCCGCCTCGCGCCGCTCAAGCCGCGCCTGCACGGGCCTATCGAACGCCTTCAGCCATCTCAGCTCCGCGTTCCGAATCTCCCCTCGCTCGCCGCGGATCAGGACATGCGGAGAACGGATCCACGAGAAATACTGGTCGCCCGCAAAGTCGAACACGCCCAGCTTGCCGCCGAAATCGAGCCAGGCAAGCGTCTGGACCGATTCGGCGAGCTTCTCCTCCGCCGGCGGCCCGTCGCGCGTCGGCCCCGTCACGATCGGCGAGACGAACTTCCGCGCCGTCACGCTCAGGTCCTCAAAACCGGCACCCAGGTAGTGCCGGATCAGACTGATCCCATGGTAGCCGTGCGCCGCCGAGACCTGCGCCTGCGTCACCGTTCCCAGCCGGCCCGACCGGATCACGGCAAGCCGCGCCGCATGCATGGGCTGGAACACGTATTGCTCCGCCACCTGGATGCGCGCGCCGTCACGGACAAGTTCGCTCAACCGCGCCAGCCCCTCCCTGTCCGGTGCGGGCGGCGTTTCGCACAGGGTCGGCACGCCGGCCGCCGCCAGCACCCGCAGCATCTCCGGTGCCACCTGCCACGGCACGGAGACCACAACAAAACAGGGCGAGCAGGCGTCCAGCATCGCCTCCGCCGTGCGATAGGTCTTCACGCCCCACTGCCTCGTGATCGGCTCGCCCTTCCCGCCATCCCGCACCGTCATCCCGCAGCAGGCAAACCGCTCCGGCAATGCCCGCGCCACGCGCAGGTAGAACGCCGCCCGCCACCCACCGCCAATGATTGCGAAACGTGCTGTCTGTGTCATCGTCTCCTCCCTCACGTCTGAAACTTCAGAGTAGAAGCGGCGTCTCGCCGCTTTCCCCGGGCCGCAGGCCCGGGTCCCCGGCCGCACGGAGTGCAGCCGGGGGGGAAGAGCCGAGACGGCTCTTCTACTATGGGTGACACGGCCTCAGACGAAGTTTCCACCCGTGATTTCCGGCGCGGCTGGCTGTCGCACCCCTTCTCGCCTGCCCGCGAAATGACGCGAAAGGGACGCGAAAAGGTCGTTGCATGGCCCCGGATCGCTCGGTACTCGTACAGCAACTTTGAACTGTTTGCCCCGTCCTGACCTTCCTGTTATCTACACCCACACACGGCGCAAACAACTCAAAGTCGCTGCGTACGCCGGGTCGCACGTTGAAGAAGATTTCACATCCACCAAACAGCCCGGGCTACGTTGCGGGAATCGAGGCTTGCCGCGCCCCCCGACACCCACGTAGGCTCGCACGGTGCCGCGTCGCGGCAAGCCTTTCGATTCCCGCAACAACCGTGATGCTGTGCGCGTCGGTATGGCCAGCCTCACACGCCTATGCGCCCTCTGCGTGCTTGAGCGAGTCTGCGAGCCCTTCGACCTTGCTCAGGACAGGCGGGCGAGAGGCCTTCTGCCTTTTCGCGCCCCTTTCGCGAGCTTTCGCGGGCAACCTCTGCTCGGCATAGACGAGTAGCCCCGTCGTATGCCGCGAACATCTACCCGTCCAGGCGCCGCCCGTCCCGCCCGCCGCCCTCGCCCGAGTAGGGGCGGCCCGGGTCCCAGTCCGGCTCGGCAGGCACCGTGAACGCGTCGAACGGAAACGTCACCTTGCAGCGGTGCCGGCTCGAGAGATAGGCCCCTTCGCAGATTTCCAGCGCGCGCAACGAACTCTCCGGAATGCGGTAGTCCGGCGTGCCCGTCTCGATCCTGTCCGCCATCTGCTCCAGGTGCCGCTGATGGCCGGTCACGTCGAACTCGGCGGGCGTTACCCATTCGCCTGCCGGCCGCTCTGTGTTCAAGATGCGATACCCGTGCTCGAAGCCCCGGAACTCGATCTGGCCGCCCGTCCCCACGAGCCGGAACAGCGTTCCGTTCGCCTCGGCGTTGAGCGGCACGTCGTCGCCCGTGTTCATCACGCACCGGATCCCGGAGCGCGCCTGCACATAGGTGACGGCCGTGGTTTCGACCTGCATGCCGTCGCGAAACGTGCGCGTGCTCGCCTCGCAGATCGCCATCACCCAGTCCAACGGCTCCTCGCCGACCAGGTTCACGAAGAAGTTCAGCCAATGAATCCCGGCGTTCATGATGTCCCAGCGCCGGCATTGGATCTCCACCAGCTTCAGCGCCCCGATCGCGCCCTGCCGCACGCGCGCGATCACCTCGAGCGGCGTCCGCTTCGCGAGCAGATTGTGGGGCACCGCCATCGGCAGGGCCTTCGCCCGGATCGCGGCCAGAATCCGCGCGCCGGCCGCCGCGGTGTCGGCGAGCGGTTTCTCGACCAGGATCCCGCGCAGCGGCAGCTCGAGCGCGGCCATCGTGACCGGCTCGTGCGAGGGCGGCCACGTGCTCACGCATACGACGTCCGTCGGGCATTCGGCGAACATCGCCGCGTGATCCGTGAACGTGCGAAGGCCGGGGAAGAGCGGCTCAAGCTCCGCGCAGACGGCCGGGCGCATGTCCGTTACGGCCACCAGTTCAAACCGGGAGGAACGGGCCAGTGCCTGCAGGCTCAACCGCCCGCCCATCCCCCCGCCCACCACGCTCGCGGTCAACTTGTTCATGGTATCTCCGCTCCTTTGTCGTAATCTTTGTCGTAATCTTTGTCGTCAGGAATGCCAAAACGTCGCCTGGACATGGAGATTTGTGCGCAAATGCGGGAGGAAGAGGTTTCCGGCTGCCGTTACGCGCAACCTGAGTGGAGGGCGCGGTTCCAGAGGCTGTCTCAAAACCCGGGAACAGCCCTTACGGGCTTAACTACAAACGGCTGAAACCACCAGATGTGGCGTTTGTAGTCAACGCCGTAAGGCGTGTGGCAACGTGTGGTCCAGATTTTGAGACAGCCTCTCCACCCCCGCCGCGCACACCCCGGTTCACCGGTTCAAGCGGCCGGCGTGGAAGCCGGCCCTCCAGCGGACTCACGCATAAGCCTCCATGACTACCCGAAAAGCGCCGACGGCAGGCTGCTGCGTAATCCGGCCCGCTACAGGCCGGTCATGGCCATTCAGCGAACAGCGTTCAGTCCTGCACCAGAGGCCGCTTTGCGGCCACGGTGCGGGGCAAGCCTTCTTTTCGATACGCTGAGGGCGTCATACCGATGAGCCGCTTGAAGACCTTGGAGAAATAGAACTCATCCTCGAACCCGAGCGCCACCGCTACCGCCACCACCTTGGCTCCAGGCTCACGCAGCATCTCGAAGGCAAGCGCCATCTTCTGCTTCAGAACGAAACGCGCGGGGCTCTCCCCCGTCTCCCTCTTGAACACCTTGGAGAAATAGGCGCGGCTCAGGTAGCACTGTCGCGCGAGTTCTTCGACACACACGCGCCGATCGCGGGACATCTCGAGAATGTTGACGACTTTCGGCAGGAGCGTGTGATCCGTCGCCTCACGTTCCGCGGCCGGTCGATCCGCCGCCGGTTCCAGGGCGGCGCGCAACACATCCAGCAGGTACCGCTCAATGTGAAGGGCCGCAACCGAATCCTTCAGCGGACGGTCCGCCTGCAACTCCGCGTGCAGTTCGGCAAACAGCCTGGCCGTCGCCGGGGCGGGAACGGCAGGCCTGTTGGGGAACCGGCGCCGGCCGAGGCGGCGTTCCAGCTTCGCCTGCCAACCTCGGGCACAGGAGAAGGCCAGGAAACAGACGGAACAGGCACCCGAATCGCCCCCCGTGTTGGCGTGCCGCTCGCCCGGATTGATCAGGAACACATCGCCGGCCTTGGCCGGGTGCCGGGTTTGCGCGATCTGCATGATGCCGGCCCCACGCGACACATAGACGATCTCGTGGAAATCGTGCACGTCCAGCTGCGGGCCGCGTGCTCGCCCGCCGCGCGCCGCCGGCGACAGGTCCGACACGATGAGCCAGTTCAGTTCGGGCCGAAAGCTCACTGTCCCGCGACCGCCCCCAGGAACAGCCCCGGGGCCGCGTCGCACATCGAAGATTTCGCGATTCATGGTCATAGCCGCGAAGCTCCGCCCTTCGGGCATCCATCGCGTGACGGTCAATCAAGACTCCACCTGCCCACCATAGACCACGCCCCATCCACCATCAACCATTAAGCGGCGGGACCTCCTCGATTGAGCTGCTCACGGCCGGTGTTGCGGGCTTCTCGCTCCGGCATCCACTGTCAACCATCGCCCATTGACCATCGCCCATTGACCATTGACAACTCTCCCCTCACGCGCCACGTATAATGATGCCCACCCGCACCCGCAACAAAGACCTTTCGCTCCGGCACGGGCTGCTGTCCGTCACGGTCAGCGGCTGCCTGGCCATGGTGTACGGGGCGTGCATCCATTCGCCGGCGACCACCCAGTTCTACCGCTCGCTGGGCGCGACGGAGTTCCATTTCGGGCTGCTCAACGGGATTCCGTTCCTGATGCTGTTCATGCAGTTCGTCAGCGCACTGATGACGAACCGGCTGCGCCGCCGCAAGCCCGCGTTTCTTCTGCTCGGCGTCGTCGCGCGGCTGCTCTTCGTCGTCATCGCCTTCGCGCCGTTCTGGTTCCCCGCCCGGCGCGCCAGTTGGCTGCTGACGGTCGTGATGCTGCTGCTCGCGGTGAGCGCCGCGATGTCGAACCTGCACATGCCGCTCTGGTTCGATTGGATGGGCGATCTGGTCCCCAAACGCATCTTGAACCGGTACTGGGGCACGAAGCAGCGGTGGATGATGCTGGTTTCCTCGCTCGCGCTGTTGGGGGTGGCGGGCTTCACGCGCGTCCTGACCGCCCCCATCCGGGTGGTCTACCCCGCGCTCGTCACAATCGGCGTCGCCGCCGGCGTGATCGACATCCTGCTCTTCGTCCGGGTCCGCGAGCCGCCCAACATTCGGGTCCGCCACGTGCCGACGCTGCGTCTGCTGCTCGAGCCGTTCCGCGACCGGCAATACCGGACGGTGGTCCTCTTCTCGTGCCTGTTCGCCGGCGCGGTCATGTTCGGCGCCGCGTTCGTCCGGCTCTACATGCTGAAGGTCCTGAATCTGAGCGTCTGGGCGACGACTCTGATCTTCTCCGTAACGGGGCTTGGCCATTTCGTAAGTGCCGGCGCCTGGGGCCGGCTGGCCGACACGTACGGGCACAAGCCTATCCTGATCTTCTGCGTCAGTCTCAAGTCGTTGATCGTGCTGGTCTTCGCGCTGGTCACCGAACAGACGGCACCGTTTGTGCTGCCGCTCGCCGTGTTCTTCGACAGCATGCTGAATGCGGGCAATATGGTGGCGACGAACGGATACATGCTCAAGCGCGCGCCACAGGAGAACCGCTCCATGTTCATCGCCGCCATCTCGGCCGCCGCCGGGCTCGCGCGGTTCCTGGCCGCCATGGCAGGCGGCGCGTTCCTGGTGGCCTGGTCCCGCGTCTCCCTCTCGTTCCTGGGCCGAACCTGGAACAACTACCAGCTGCTCTTCGCCATTTGCTTCCTGCTGCGGGTCGGCTGCATTCCGATCGTCCGGCGCATACGCGAACCGCGCAGCGGCAGCCCAGCCGTGGTGCTCACCCATATCTTCGATCTGTGGCCGTTGCGCGTCCTGCGCGCGCCGCTCACGCGTATCGCGCGCCGGGTCGCGAAATAGACGGCGCGCGGGATCGTGCGGCTCGATTCGCGGTTGGCAAACGCGCGCCGCTCCTATATCATGGGCGGCGTATGGAACCGGTCATCGACATCGCCGGTCTCTCGGTCACCTACGACAGTCGGCACGGCCCGGTCAAAGCGCTCGATGGGTTGACCCTGGCCGTCCAGCCGCAGCACGTCGTCGGGTTCCTGGGCCCGAACGGCGCCGGCAAGACCACGACCATCCACACGCTGCTCGGCTTCGTCGAGGCTTCCGCCGGGACCGCCCGCATCCTCGGCACCGACGTGCGCCACTCGATCGCGCGCCGCCGGATCGGATACCTGCCGGAACTGCCGGATTTCTACAAATTCCTCACCGGCCGGGAACTCCTCTTCATGGCCGGCCGCCTGTTCGGGCTCGACCGCATCACCCTCAAGTCGCGCGTCGCCGCGCTGCTCGAGTCTGTCGACATCGCCTCCGCCGCCGACCGCCGGATCGGGACCTACTCGCGCGGCATGCTGCAGCGCATCGGCATCGCGCAGGCGCTGGTGAACGATCCGGACCTGCTCATCTTCGACGAACCGACCGGCGGGCTGGACCCGCTCGGGCGCATGGCCGTGCGGGAACTGATCGGCCGGCTGCGCGAGCAGGGCAAAACCGTCTTCTTCTCCTCTCACGAACTGTCCGAAGTGGAACTGGTCTGCGACCGCATCGCGATCGTCGCACACGGCCGGCTCGTCGCCGAAGGCGCGGTGAACGAACTCGTCAAGGACGGGCAGAGCCTGGAGAAGTACTTCCTGGCGGTTGTCCGGGGAACGGGAGACGAGAAGCATCATGGAACCGACGCCGGCGCGAGTACAAGCAGAACGTCGAACATCGAACATTGAACGCTGAACATCGAACGCGTCGCTTGGAGGAATCGGCGATGCCCGACAAGAAGTATCACCTGGAGGACAGGCTTCTGGAGTTCGCGGCGGCGATCATCCGATTGACCGAGCGCCTGTCGCCAACGCGAGCAGGCAACCATGTGGGTGGACAAGCGCTGCGCGCGGGCACATCCCCTTTGTTCAACCACGGCGAAGCGCAAGCGGCCGAATCCCCAAGGGACTTCGTGCACAAGATGAAGGTCTGTCTCAAGGAACTGAGGGACGTGCACCGCGCGCTCCGGCTTATCGCCCTCGTTCCCTTGATTACGCCTCCCTCCGAAGTTGAGCCGCTTCTCGCCGAAACAGACGAGCTCATCCGGATATTCGCGGCCAGCATCAGGACCGCCGAAGGCAACATGGTCAAGGAGGGGCCGGACGAACCCTATCAGGCCGCAACCACGGATCACTTCGATGTTCACTGTTCGATGTTCGATGTTCAAAGTTCGACCGGTGTCGCAATTGGCGATCCATGATTCGCGTTCTCACCATCGCGCGTACCGTCTGGCTGGAGATGATCCGGCGCAAGGACATCTACGTGCTTCTGATTCTGCTGGTCTCGCTGCTGTTCGTGCTGATGAGCCTGAACGTGTTCGGGCTGAACGGACTCGTGCGCTACGTGATGGACACCGGCCTGCTGATGACGTGGGTGTTCGGCTGGATTCTGGCGGTGAACATCAGCACACGCCAGCTTCCGCGCGAGGAGAGCAGCGGCACGGTCTTCCCGCTGCTGGCCAAGCCCGTCGCGCGCGGCGAGTTGGTGGCCGGGAAGTGGCTGGGAGCCTGGAGCATCGCCTCGGCCGCGCTGCTCGTCTTCTACGCGATCATCCTGCTTCTGGTCCGGCTGCGCGGCGGCACGTTCAACCCCGCAACGGTTCTGCAGGCGTACGCGTTGCACGCCGGCGCGCTGGCCCTCGTGTCGGCGATCGGCGTGCTGCTTTCCACGCGCATGAACTACGACGCGGCCGCGTCCATGACGTATGTGCTCACGCTGGGCGCGTTTCTCGTGGTGCCGCGCGTGCCGCACTTCGCCCTGAACGAACGCGGGCTGACCCGGTCCGGCCTGCTCGCCCTGTATTACCTGCTGCCGCACTTCGAGCTGTTCGATTGCCGGCGCCGGCTCGTACACGCCTGGGGCCCGGCCAGATGGAGCTCGGTCGCGATCATTCTGGTCTATGCCTCGGTGCTGGTCGCGCTCTGCCTCACGCTCGGGTGGCTTGCCTACCGGAGGAAACGGTTCGCGCGCGGAACCGTGGGCTAGCCTCGTGAGTCTCGGTTTGGAGACAGGCTCGGGACGCTCGCCTTGTTGCCGGGGTTGGGCGCGGCTCGAAGGCCAGGCGCGCGGCGGGCGGCATCATGATGCCGGGTTTCGGAGCCAAAGGATGCAATCGGAAGTCGAACACCGCACATGGAGAATCCCGACTCCCTGGCTGGCCGTCGCGGCGCTCGTGACGCTGGCCTTCTCGCTCGCATGCCGCCTCACGAGCGAAACGGCGGATGCGGCGCTCGCGGAGCAATCGATCGGCGCGCGGTTTCTGGGCTCGGGGCTGCAGGCGATCAGCGAGACGTGCTACGAGGCGGCGGACCGCTACTTCCACAAGGGCGTCGACCGGTTCCGCCCCAAAGCCTTCGACGACCCGATCCAGCACCTCACGGACGACATCCGCCCGGCGCGCCACGCGCACGTGGCCGGGATCGCCGTCAAGGAGATCATGGCGTGGCTCCGCTTCGCGATCTGGGCCGATCCGCGGAATGTGGAGCCCTATCTCGTGACCGCCTACTGGCTGGCCGGCGAGGCGCAGGAACCGGAGAAGGCCGAACGGGTCCTGCTGGAGGGGCTGGCGGCCGTGCCGACCGACTACCAGATTCGGCTCGAACTCGGACGCCTCTACCTGAAGACCGAGCGGCTCGCGCAAGCCGAGCGAGCGCTGGAGCAGGCCTTGCGCCTGTGGCCAAGCGGCGCGGACCCCCAGGATCTGGACGCGCGCAAGGACAAGGTGCAGATCCTGCTCTATCGCGCGCTGCTGCATGAAATCGCGGGCCGTACGGCCGATGCCGCCGGCGATTTCAGCCAGGCGCTCGATATCTTCCCGGACCGGCCCAACATCCGCGCGCGCCTGTACGAACTCCAGAACGGCATCAAGCCGAAAGTCACGCCGCGCGCCATCTGGCAAAGCATGCTGCTGAGCCGCCGCCACGTCTGCGACTACGAAGGCCACGATCACGGGCACGATGAGCACGAGCATGGGGACGGTGCGCACCCGCACCGCGAGTAGAGGGCATTGGCTGCGCGTCAGTGGCTCGCTTGCGCTCGCGTCAGTGGGCCCCTTCGGGGCCGTCATTGGCGCCTTCGGCGCGGCAGTGGCGTTGAGGGACCGCACAGTCAACCTACATTCGGCAGTTCAACTGCTCCGCAGTTGACGATAACAGCCACAAAGCGCTGAACACCAGCCACTTGCGAGCATTC
>JAFGHX010000349.1 GCA_016929905.1 Kiritimatiellia bacterium | reverse complement strand
TTCCGGAAAGGTTGATTCCGGGCCCGAACGGTTGTGCCGGCTGTCGTCAAGATTGCGTCCTGACACCCCTTTTCGCGCATCGATGCTCCCGTGAAAGGACGGACAGATGACGGCCGAGAAGAAGGAGGGGGCCCCCGAGCGGTTGGCGATCCCCATTGGGGATCGCCTGAAGGCGGTGATCGGGATTGCGTACCGGGCCAGGCGGCCCGTGCTGCTGGAGGGACCGACCGGGATCGGCAAGAGCGATATCATCCGGGAGGTGGCCGCGGAGCTGGGCATTGAGCGGATCGTGCTCGACCTGAGCCTGCTGGAGCCGCCCGACCTGGTCGGGCTGCCGGTGATGAGCGAGGGGCGCACGACTTACGCGCCGCCGGGCATTCTGCCCGTGGGCGGGGCCGGCATTCTGATGCTGGAGGAATTGAACCGGGCGGAGCGCTACATTCAGCAGCCTGCACTCCAGTTGTTGACGGAACGGAAGCTTCACGAATACGAACTGCCCGACGGGTGGTCGACCTGTGCGGCGGTCAACCCGGAGCGGGGCGAGTATCAGGTGACCCCGCTCGACCCGGCCTTGCGCTCACGTTTCCTCAACCTTCTGGTCCATGCGGACCGCGAGTGCTGGCTTGCGTGGGCGGAGACGCACCAGGTGCACGGGGCCGTGCTGAGACTGGCCCGTTCGCACGACCGGCTGCTGGAGGACGTGCCGCCCCGGACCTGGACGTATGTGTCGGACGTGCTGAACGTTGCGCATCCGGACGAATTGTGCAACGAGACGCTCCTGCACGATCTTCTGAGCGGCTATCTCCCCCCGGCCTGGATGCAGGTGCTGTGCGACACGCTGGACGGATGGGCGGGCGAGTTGGGGCTCGAAACCGACCGGCTGCTCGCGACCTACCACGACACGCCGGCGCTGCAGGCGAAACTCGCCACATTCCGGGAGCAGGGCCGTACGGACGTGTTGAACCACGTGGCGCACCGCGTGCTGGCCGTCGTCGGGGGCCCGGAACTGGGCAGACTCATCGGCCGGAAGGAGTTCCAACTCCTGGCCTTTGAGAAGCTGGTGAGCGACCTGCCCGGCGATTGGCGTGAAGACCTGCAGGCCGGCTTCGGGGCGAACCCGATGGCTGCGGCCGCGCTGGACCTGGAGGCGCGGCAGGTCGTGAGGGGCTACTCGGGAAGTGCCGCGGCACAGCAGGTCAGGCAGTGGGCGGCGCAGCCCGAGCTGCGGCACAGGGTGTTGGCGCTGGTGACGGGCCTTTGCGCCCATTTGAAAGACGCACGGCGGCGCAAGCCCGCTGTCTGCCGCGATATGGGTGTCAAGGCATCGCTCGGCCAATTCATCGAGGATGTCGGGCCGGCGGCCGCCGGGCCGCTGACCAGGCTGCTGCCGGAACTGGGCATCACGCCGCTCGGCGCCCGGCCTCCGAAGGGAGGCCGCCGGTGAACGGGGACATCGAGGCGTGGCTCCGGGGCTTCGTGCTCGGCGCCGAGTTTCTCAGGCAGTATCCCTACTACGCGTTCGTGCTGGCAAAGCTCTTGCCCGTCGTCGACCCGTCGGTCGCCGTCATGGGCGTATCGGCCCACGGGCCGCGTTTCTACCTCCACGTCAACCCGGAGTTCTTCACCGCGCACCCGGACTGCGTGAAGGGCGTGCTGTTGCATGAGGTGCATCACCTCGTGCTGGGCCACTTGACGGACCTGAAGTTCCAGGGCCTGGCGCACCCCGACCTGCTGGAACTCGCCATGGAGATGGCGGCCAACGAATACATCACCGTGCCCCTGCCCGGCGAGCCGGTGCGCTGGGAGGCCTTCGCCCGCTTCGGATTGGCCGCGAATCAAAGCACGATCGTCCGCTACGAGCGGCTCGTGCAGGCGCGCCGGGACGGTTTCGAACCGTTGGACGTGCCGCGCGCCTGGGTCGACCAGCACCTTCCCAACGGCGTCGCGGCCCTGTTCCCCGATGCGCCGAGCCCGGCGCCCGGCGCGCACGACCGCGTCCGGCGCCTGATCGCGGACGCCGTGGAGGAGGCACATCGGGACCCGGGCGTGAAGGGCGGCCGGCTCGCCGGCAAGGTGCCGGGCAACCTGCTGGAGGAATTGGCCGGGACGGAAAAGGAACCGGATCGCTATATGGACTGGCGCGCGGCAATCCAGATGTTCGTCGGGCTCGTCAGGACCCCCGTCCACACCTACGCCCGACCCAGCCGCCGATGCCCCGAGAAGGTCGGCGTGATACCCGGCCGGATCTACTATCCCGGCCAGGCCGATCACCCGGCGTTGCTCGTCGCCATCGATACCTCCGGCAGCATGAGCGCGGCGGAACTCGCGGAGGTCGCCCGGCATCTGATGCTGTTGCGCGACCTGGTCACGATGACCGTCGTCGAATGCGATGTCCGGATTCAGCGCGTCTATCCGTTCAGCGGCGCGATCACCGCGATGCTCGGCCGCGGCGGCACCGACCTGCGCCCCGTCTTCACGCCCGAATTCCTCAGCCAACACCGCGCGGACGGCGTCATCTATTTCACCGACGGCTGGGGCCCCTATCCCGAACAAGACCCGGGGATCCCCACGCTCTGGGTGCTCACGAAACCGGTCGGATTCGGTTGCGGCTGGGGCGAGAAGGCTTACTTCCCCAGCGAAGGCGGCGTGCAGCCCTGACGGGCCGTCCGGTCCTGTGCCCGCGCGCGGGTCACGGGTGTTCGCCGACAACACGTTCCAGCAGGCCGAAGTCCTGTGTCCTGTTGAACCGTTCCAGGTCCTCGACCGTCGGTTCGTCGCCCGCCCGAATGAACGAACCGCCGGGCACGGCGAGCCCCTCATCGTACAGGCCGAGGAACACCGGGACGCCCTTCCCCCTGGCGTGCAGCGCAGCGCGTGCCACATCCCGGAGGACGGGCGGTGCATACTCGCCGGCCGCAAAGCGCTCGGCCAGCGGCGTGCCGTGTGCGACGAACGTCGGATTCAGGTGGATGCCGATCCGGACGCGGTACTCCTTCGCGATGCGGCTGAGATAGTCGATCGCCTGCTCGACGTCGCGGACGCCGTCCAGGTCCGTCATGCCCGGTACCGGCTTCTGCATCAGATAGCATTTGGCGGTATACCCGTAGCGCGCCAGATCCGCGATGAACTGCTCGAACGTCTCCAGCGACAGGCCCTTCTTGAAGATATTGTTGCGGATATGATCATCGAACACCTCGAAGCCGATCGCCAGTTCCAGGGTCGTAGGCGTATCCCCCTCCTCGAGCGCTCGCTTCAGGAACTCGAGTTCCGGCAAGTCGACATATTCCGGGCGCGTCTCCATAGTCAGCGTCTTGAGGTTGGGTATCGTCAGGTTGAGCTTCGCCATGAGATAGAGCAGCGCCGTCGACGAAAACGTCTCCTGGTCCAGAACGGAGCCGTTGTTGCTCACGATGACCTTGCGGATCGAGAGCCGCTTCTCCTCGACCTCGGGCATCGCGAAGAGCGTATCGACCTGCGCGATGAGCGGCTTGTAGCCCACATGGAACCGGGAGCACTTGGAGGGCAGGTTGCAGCCCAGGCATTTCGACCAGCGGCAGGCCTGGGTGTAGAACACGACGAACAGTACCAGCCCCTCGTCGGATTCCTGGAACCACATCTGGGCAGGGCGCGTGGGATCGTGTTCTTCGTTGAACGCATACGTCTTGCCGCTCGCCGCCGTACCGCTCTCAATTTGGCCGGCAATATCTTTCATCGGTCTTATCCGGCGGTCGTTTGGGCAGGTTCCTGACCGTACCCAGGAACACGGCGGCCGCGACCACGATCCACACCACTCCCCACAGGACGGCAGGCAGCCCGGTGATTTCGGCCAGCGCCTGCGCGTCGTTCTTCACCGCTGCCGTACCCCTGGCAAACGTCTTTCGCAGAATGTCGTCAAAGATGTCGAAGATGGCATACAGACAGCTCACGCTCCCGAGCCACTGCATGAAGATTGTCTCAAAAACGCCTCTGATCTTCCAGCCGAGAATGATGCAGAAGCCGCCCATCGCCACGGCAAAGCCGAAGGTGAACAGATCCCGCACCCAGAACGCGGTTTCCACGAGGATGAGTACGCCGACTATTTCGGCGATGTACTTGCCCATCGTTCTGTGGCTCGCCGACCACAGGATGAACGCCCCGATCAGCGACGAACCGAGATAACCCGCGCTCAGAATGATGAACCGCTTTCCGCCCACCGTACAGGTGAGACCGCCCTGCAGCGCATGGACCTCGACGCGCACGACGGAGCCGCCCGTGGCAAGCGCCGCCAGGCCGTGCGCCGTCTCGTGCATCAGCACGACGAGCAGTTGCAGCGGATAGAGCAGGACCGAATTCCAAAGCAACAGGCTTGCCGCGCAGAGGGCTGCCACAATGACAAGGTTGCTCGGTCGCGAACGCATGGCGCCTGGCTCCGGGTTACCGCACACCTTCCGCCTCGAGCGCCAGGATCTGCCGGCGCCACTCGTTGCGCTTCGCTTCGATTTCCGTCCGTTTCGTGGCGCCGGGCAGCAGACTGAGCCTGGTGCAGTTCACGAGTGCCTGGAGTTCCTGATATCGGCGCGTCGCCTCGACGGCCGGCGGAATGTGGTCCTCGACGACGACTTCGATCTCCGCGGCGGTCAGGCCGCCGCTCTTCCTCAATTCCGCCGCCGCAACGAGGTCGGACCGCAGTTCCGCGAAAGCGGCGGCATAGTAGCCCTCGACCCGCGGTGCCAGCCGGCGGACGGCCTCCTTCACGCTCGCACACGACTCGTCCTTCTTGAACACCGGCCGGATCATCCAGGCGATGAAGTCGTCCCTGTCCTCGCCGTGCGGGTCCAACACGGGCAGCACGAGACTCCCGGCCCGTCCGGGCCGGCGGATGTCCGGGGAAAGGAGATGAATACGGGCGGTGATCAGCAGCCACGATGTCCGGCCCCGCAGCGCCGTGTCGGACATCATGGCCTGGATCTTGCCCGTCAGCCGTCGCTCGGTTGCGTGTGTCCCTTCGGCGACGGGTCCGAACTGGGTATCGGCCTCGTCGACAAAGATGAGCGATTTGTCGAGCGCGCGGATGATGCGCCGCAGCCGTTCGAACAACACATCCGTGCCGCCAAACCATTTGCTGCGGATATTCCTGAGGACCAGCACCACGACGCCCAACTCGCCCGCCACCGCTTCCAGCAGGAAGCTCTTGCCCGCGCCGATCGGGCCGCCGACCACAGCGCCCGGCAGGGCGCTTTTGCCGGTGGACCGGATTCTCGGGATGAATTCGCGCTTCATGAATTGCTTCAGGTTGCGGAACCCGACGACGTCCTCGAGCGTATGCTCCGGCTTCTTGAACTCGACCACGTCTTCCCCGAGCTGGTCCTGGATGTAGACTTCGACCTTCGCAATCACGTCGGCCGGCGTAAGCCGGGCGTCGGCATGCGCGGCATGGCGCAGAAGCTGCAGCAGCGCGTGCGACGACAGGCCAGCCGTCATCCTGGCGAGCGTTTCCTGCGAGTCCCAGAGCTTGAGCTTCTTCTCGGCGGGCAACTGACGATTGAACCAGCGGATGAGGTGGACGCGATGTTCCTGATCCGGCGCCGTGACCTCCACGTCCAGTACTTGCGGCATGCGCGTGATCTTGCTGTTCAGCAGGCTCATGGACTCCGCGAGCAGGACCACGGTATCGCGCCCGTTCACGAAACCCGGGTCCGCGAACCAATCCCGGCAAATGCCGACCCGCTGCCTGTCCACGTCGGACAGGCGCCCGATCTCGCCCTCCGGGATGAGAAAATCCGCGCCCTCGATTATGATGACGAGGTCCTCCCACAGGAACGGGACGCCGTCCCGGCTCAGCCGCGAACACAGGCACATCTGCCTCAGCAGTTCCAGCGCGTAGGTGGGACTGCCCTTCGCCTTCTTCAGGCACTCGTCGAAGCTGTACAGCGGGTCTTGCTTCAACTCGGCGATTCGCTTGCGGGTGCGGGCGAGGGCAAGGTCGATCGCGCGCTGGTTCTCGTCCTTGTGCAGCTTGCCCCAGGCGTCTTTCATCTTCCGGGCGTCCGCTTTGTCCAGGAAGCGGATCGGCCCGTTGAGCTCATAGATCACCAGGAGGCTGCCCTTGACGGACCACCTGTTGACCAGCAGTTCAACCAGCGGGACGTACTCTCCGCTCTCTTCGCTGCTGCTGTAGAACAGGTCTGTAATGTTGCCGGTAAGGATGAGCGATCGTGACTGACCGGAGTTGATGATACGACCCGCATCCGTCAGGAAGGCATACGCGAGATCTCTCACCTAGTTCTCCTTTCCGGCAGCCCGGCCGGCGAGGGCAATATAGTCGTTGTAGGACTGGCAGTAGTCCGGGTCGAACACGGCATGCAGGATTTCGTTCTTCTGATCGCGAAACGACAGGAAATCGCGCTCGTCGTCAGGGGCGAAGACGGGGGCCGGCTTGTCGTAGACGATCGTGGCGCCCGGGTGGCTGGATTCGCCGACCTCCCGCCAGTTCCAGTACTGCGACAGCCCAATGACCCGATCGCTCACGAAGATGGCCTCGTTGATCTCATGGGTGACGATCATCACCGTATGCGGGGGCGCGTCGCCCCGTTCGCGCGCCGCCATGTTCTCGGCGTACAGGGTCAGCAGAATGCGCTGGAGTTCTTCGCGCGTGGCCTCGTCAAGCGCGCCGAACGGTTCATCCAGCAGCAGGACGGATGGATTCATGATGAGGGCCTGCGCGATGGCGACGCGCTGGCACATGCCGCCGGAAAGCTCGGGCGGATACTTCTTGAGGGCGGCGCCCAGCCGCATGCGCTCGAGCATGTCAGCCGCCCGCCGCATGTGATCCTTGCGCAGCGCCTTCCACGCCCTTCGCCGAAACAGCCGGCGCGGGATCGTCGTTTGGTCCACCATCAATCCGTAGGCCACGTTCTCCTGTGCCGTCAGATGGGGAAACAGCGAGTAGCGCTGATAGACGATGCCCCGGTCGCGGCCGGGCGCTTCGACAGGCCGCGCGTGGCCGTTGTCCCGGATCGTGGTCCGGCCCTGCCGCGGCAGATGCGTGCCCACGATCGCACGCAGCAGCGTCGATTTCCCGCATCCGCTCGGCCCCACCAACGCGACGATCTGCCCGCGCCGGATCTCGAGATTTATGTTGAACAGCACGCGGTTGCTGCCGAACCAGTGGGAGAGCCGTTCGATGCTGAGAATGGTGTCCGACATGCCGTCATCTCCCCCCGGGTTTGTACCAGGGGCACAGGGCCCGCTGGAGCAGGCGGAGCACGCCCGTGATGACGCCGGCGTACACGGTCAGGATGGCAATGAGCGGGTAAACGACTTCGAACCGCGTCGCCTTCGTCAGGACGCGAATGCGATAGCCGAATCCCTCGCCGGCCACGATCTGTTCGGCGGCGATGAGGTAGACCAGCGCCGGCCCGATCATGAGGATGGCCAGATCCATGATCTTCGGCAGCACATAGGGGAAGATGGCCGTCGTAATGACCTCCGTATGGCTCGCGCCGAGCGTGTAGGCTTTGTGCCGCAACTCATCGGGGAAATCCTGCACGTAGCGCGACACGGTCAGTGTGACGATCGGCATGGACCCGAATGTGATCATGGCGACGTACATCTCCAGGTCGATGCCCGTCAGCTTGAAGAAGATGGGCATGGCGGCCGTCGGGATGATTCGCGATGCGAAATACATCACAGGCGAAACGGACGCGTCAATCTTCAGGAAGCAGCCCATCAGGACGCCGACCACCACGCCCCCGACAAGGCCGGCCGCCAGGCCGCCGAACAACCTGCCGAGCGTTGCCCTCGAAGCCTCCCAGAGAATGCGCCCTTCGAGCGGCCCGCCCGCATCCGCGGCCTGTTCACCTTCCATTTCCGTGCCCGCCAGCGCAGCCGCCAGCAGGTCGGACGTGTCGCTCGCCGCCGGGTCCGGCTTCTCGCACAGGAACACGACTCCGTCCCACAGCTGCCGCCAGGTGGGGATAGTCCGGTCGTCCGGGTTCTTGATGTGCTGTGCGCGGGAAAGCAGGGAGTAGGCCGCCACGAGCGACAGGACCGAGAGGCATGCGCAAGCGAGAGACACCTGCCTGGATATGCGTTTTCCTATCATGACCGTGCCCGGCCTCTCACACGCGCCCCAACGCGCGCGCAGGCTCCGCCGCGGCGGCGCCGGTCTTGCCCGCCTCAGCCTTCGGCGACAAGGGCCGACAGCGCGTGCCTATTTCCCGGCGACCGCTTCCATGTACTGCGGGTCGAAGCAGAGCGCCGCGTCGGGATCGCTGCCAAACGCCACTCGGGGCAACTTGTCCTTCTCGACAAGTCCTTTTTCGATCGTCCACGGGACAACGTGGTCCTTCATCACCTTCGGAAGGTCCTGCCCCTTGAACAGCGCGAGGCCCTTTTCGGGGGTGGAGTAGAACTGGGTTTCCTTGACGATGACCCGCATGTCCTTAAGCCCGAGATTCGCGAAGCGTTTGCCCATGGACCCGAGCGTCTTGTCGCGGGTGTCTTCGTTGTCCATGAGCTTGCAGATCGTGTAGTAGGTATCGACGACCGCGCAGGCGAATGCTCTGCCGCCATCCTTGCGCAGGGATTCGCGCGACGCGGTGACCATATCGATGATGTGCCCCTTGATCAGGCTCGAATCGAACAGCCGCTTGATCTTGGGGTTGGCTTTCAGGGTCTCCATCACGACCGGGTTCCACGTGATGCCCGCCTCGATCTTCCCCGTCTGCAGCACGACCCCGACCTGGACGGGATCGAGATTCTCGAACGTATACGCTTTCGGGTCCTCGCCGAGCGCTTCGAGCCCCTTGTCAAACGCATATTCCGAGACGCTCGCGGCCAGGCCGCGCACCGTCACGCCCTTGAGGTCCTTGACCGCGTTGATGCCCGGCTGAACCAGGCACGCGTCGGCGCCCGCGCTCGTCGAGGTGGGCAGAATCGCGACGGCTTTCCGCGTCACGCTGGGCGCGAGGCTGTCGATATTCGTCAGGCAGGCCGCATCCACGTTTCCGTTGACGAACAGGGTGATACAGGAATCGTAGTCCGTGTCCTTGACGACGATGTCGACGTGCCATTTCTTCTCGAGCGGGCCCAGTTTCCCCGCCGCACCGTCGATCAGCCCGATATCGCAGGCCGCGAGGAACGTACCGCTCCAGGACGGGTACTCGCTGACGGCCAGCGTGAACGAGGGGGGGGTCTCCGCGCCGATCGCGAGCCCCGCGAACAGCAGGGCTGCGGCCAGGATGCTTCGTGTGATCGTTCGGGTCATTCTGCGGTCCTCCTTCAACATGGGTTCATTCCGGAAGTTGTTCTTTCTCCGCCGTTTGTGCCTTCTGCTCCTTCGTGGCCTTCTCCTCGCCGGCGGCCTGCTCCTCGCCGGCCCCGAAGACGGCATCCATGAATTCCGACTCCGCTTCGATCCCGCCGGCCATATCGAGGAACTCGGCCTCCTGCCGTGCCGTGTCGGTCCCTGCCAGGCGCGAGGTGACCTGCGCTTCCGCCTTGGCCTGGGCAACGGACTCTCTCAGCCGCCTGAGATCGTCGGCGGTGCCGTCGGTGGCGATGCCGGCGATGGCCTCGGTGGCCGCTCGCGTTTCACGCGCCATGGCCACATCCGCCACGCTGCGTTCACGCTCATCCACGAGATCCTGCAGCTCGCGGTGCAGGGATTGGAGCTGCACCTCGTAGCCCTTCGAGTCCTGCTCGTTCTGCTCGACATCCTGCTCGAGGCCCTCCTTGCGTTCTCCAAGCAGCTCCAGCGAGCTCTTGAAGTCCTGGTAGGCCTTCATGCACTTGATGAACTCCGGGTCCCGCTGCGCCGCTTCCCGGCTCATGTCCTTGGCGAGTTTGGCGGCCATGGCTTTCGCGCCGCTCATCAGGCGTGACTTCTTCTCCATTTCCTCGTTGGTGTACTTCAGCTCCGTGCGCTTCCGCTCCAGATTGCGGATGAGCCCCGCGACGGCGTTGCGGACCTGAAGGATCGATTTGCGCTTCTTCTCGATCAGCTCGTCGAACCGGGCTCGGACAACATGCGGGTCTTCGTTCAGACCCTTCGTGCTGGCATCGATCTTGCCCGAGAGCATGTACCCGATGGCCCTGAAGAACCTGCTCAGTGCCTTGAACATCTTCTACCTCCCTTCCTGCTGGTTTTCGTCCGCGTACTTGAGATACGTCGCCTCCTCCCGCGTCACGTCGCCGGCGCCGCGCAGCGCCCTCATTCTCTCCTCCACCTCTTCGGCCAGCCTCAAGCGCGCCGCCAGTTCCTCGCGCAGCTCCGCCAACTGGTGTCCGTCGCGCGAGCTGACCGCCGCCTTCTTCATGCGGCCGAGCACGTCTCCGAGATTCTCGAGGCTCTTCTCCACTTCCTCGATCAGAATCTCCCGGTGCTTGAGCAGCTCGTCCTTGATCGTCTCCCGCTGCATCGCTTCGGCCGTGCGCCAGAGCTGAAGGGACTCCTTCAGGTAGTCCACGCTTCTCTGGAAGAGCTTGTCGACATCCGCGACGATATCGAAGGCGCTCGCCGCGAGCGATTCGGACTGTTCGCTCATCAGCGCCTTCGTGAGCGTGCGAAGGTCCTTGAGCAGAGCCTCCGTGCGGGGGTCGCCATCCTTACGCAGCTCCGCGTAGAGCCGGTCCAGTTCCCTGTCCCGATTCTTCTCGACGGCCTGGCGCCACTCGTCCAGGAGGCGTTCGTAGTCCTCATTCCAGCCGATCAGGAGCCGGTGCAGATAGATGCCCGCCGACAGAAGGATCAGGATCACGCTGGCGGCAAGCGCGACGCCCGACTCCAGGTTGATCGCCCAAGCCGCGAGCCCGAGCGTCGCGCCCGCCAGGAAGGGGGCGAGCGTGATCCAGTCGATCGGCCGCAGAAGCAGCTTTTTGACTATGTCCTTTTTGTCCATGCCGATTAGTAGGGCATCTGGCCCACCACGAACGACACCGACTGAGCCGACGGGCTATCGGATGCTCCGATTTCCGCGACAGCGCGCATTCGCTCGGCCGCGACGCCTTTACCGAGCAGGACCTGCACCGTTGCCTCGGCGCGCGCCTTGGCGAGCCGCATGGCCGCCTCGGCATCCCCGCCGGGCCGGACCCTGCCGATGACGGTGAGGTAGTACTGCGGCCAGGAGTTGAGTGTGCTGGCGAGCGCTTCGAGCGCGTGCAGGCTCTGCACGTTTATCCGCGAAGTCCCCCGTCCGAAGAGGATGGGCTCCACGCGCAGTTCGCCGACGCTGGTGAGCGAATCCCACTGGGCTGGCGTCAGCTTCACGGCCGCCCCGGCCACCCGCACTTCTTCATCCGTGCCGACCAGATCCATGCCGGTGATCACGTTGACGGCTCTGCCTGGATGGAAGTTGCCTGCTTTCATTTCCTGGACCAGCCTGGTGAAGTAGAGGCTGTTCGCTCCACCGCTGAGCGGATTGCCCTCGCACACGCCGGTCTTCGCAAGGACATCCGCGATTTTGATGATGATGTCTTCGATATTCTCGATCGACCCCGCGTCCCGCGTAAGCCCGAAGTGGGCATAGTTCTCCACTGTGTTCTTCCATTCGATCCCGCGCACCAATCGCGCGGCGGACGGTTCATCCAGGCTGTCGCCCAGGAGTCTGGCATCGGCCATAACCGTCTCGACCATCTTGTCCCGGTTGGCGTACGCCACGCGGGCGTAGTTTTCGACCACGGACTTGGCGACCTCGTAACGGTCGACCAGGAACTCGCGGCGGACGACAAGCGCGTCGACGATATAGCCTTTCACTTTCGAGCTGTCGAGAAGCACGTGCGCATTCCGATCGCTGAGCGCTCTGGACACGTCCGGCTCCCACATGGCGTACGCGACCGGATTTGCGCGCGAATCGGCCCGGAATTTTTTATAGACGGCTGAAGAGCCGTTCGCTTTGACCATCCACGTCTTCCGCGGTAACCGGGGCAGATTGAAGCTCGCGATCATGACTCGGGCCAGGAATTCCGACGGCGAGTCCGGGGTCAGCACAATGCGCGCGTGCGGGGAGTTCAGGTCGTCGATGCGGCCAACCGAGTCCTTGTAGGCGATGATGGCGTCGGCACCTTTCGTCTCATCGAGGATGTAGACGATGGTCGCGGGGAACTCGCCGCGCGGCGCCCCGCACTGGATGAAGGAGTTGACGGGGAAGACCGCCATTTCGACGTCGCCCCGGCTCAGCGCGTCCATCCGCTGCATGTAGTCCGCCCCGTCGTCGACGACGGACAGCTTGATCCCTTCCCGGCTCAGGCCTTCCGCCAGCGCGGGCGAACGCAGGAGGCAGTAGCCGGAGAAGCTGTCCGCGGCCAGGCGCACGGCATGCTTGTATCTGCCTTCCGACCCGGTCTGAGCGGCGAGCGCGTCGCGTTGGGTCTTCTGGTACCCGGGCAGAACGAAGTACCGCACGGCCGCCGCAATGCCGGCGATGATGACGACCCAGAGGATGACGGCTGTCAGTATGCTCTTTGGTGTTCGGGCCATTCTTGCTCCCGGGACCTTGCGTCGGTGTCAGCGTCTGCGCCCTTTTCGCTTCGACAGGACAATGACCACTACCACGGCCGCGAAGACCCACAGCAACGTCGACGAACCGCTCTTGCGCCCGCGCTCCTGCGCGCCCCGCGGGCTCGGCTTCGCTGGGCGCGGCGAGCGCGGCTGCCCGGCGGCGGGCGCCGCCGGGCGTTGAGCCGCCGCCACACGCGGCGCCGCTCGGGCCGCCGGCCCTTCTCCGATTGGCTGATCGGCG
This sequence comes from Kiritimatiellia bacterium, assembly GCA_016929905.1. Classification (GTDB taxonomy): domain Bacteria; phylum Verrucomicrobiota; class Kiritimatiellia; order JAFGHX01; family JAFGHX01; genus JAFGHX01. The sequence continues at coordinate 3,857 of JAFGHX010000349.1, read as the reverse complement.
GCGGCGGTCAGCGCGGAGATGGCGGCCAGGGCCGTTTCCTCGGGCAGCGCGGCGAGTTCCTCGAACGCGCTTTCGCCCGATTGGCCGGCCGCGGCGCGGCCGACTTCCGCGAACACTTCCTGGATCGCCTGCTGCAGCGCGCGCGGGTCGTTCGCGCGGCGATAGGCGTGCACCTTCGTCGCCAGCGTGTGGGCGGCCGCCATGTCGACACCGATCACGTCCGTCACGATGCCCCGGGCGATAATGTCGGGGGTGTATGCCTCGACAAGCGGTCGGTCGGTCGCCTCGCCGTCGGTGACGACCAGCAGCCTGTACGAGCCGTATCCGTACTGAGCCTTGCGCGCCGCCAGCAGCCGTTCGGCGCCTTGTTTCATATAGGCGCCCAGCGGCGTGCCGCCGCCAGCGGACAGGCGATCCACAGCGGCGAGCAGCTTCGCATCGTCCCGGCCGCCCAGCGGGTAGACCCAGCCGTCGGCCTGCCCGCCGAAGACCAGAAGCCCCACGTGGGTTGACGGCGGGATGGTTTTCATCACCTCCCGGATCGCCGTCTTGGCGGCCCGGATCTTGCGGGTCGTTGTGCCGCGCATGTTCTCGTTCATCGAGCCCGATGCATCGAGCACGATGACCACATTGTCGATGTAGACCTCCTGCGCCACGGTCCCCGACAAGGCGAGGAGAACGCCGAACAAGGTCAAAGCCTGTATGCGCATGTCGTTCGCCTCCCGTCAGAAATCGAAGTCGGACTCGTTCATCACTTCAGCTTTCACGCGGATGAGCCTGAATTCGACCCGCATGTTCTGTTCCGCTTCCGCCATGCTGGACGGCTTCGGGATGATCGGCTCGGTGATGCCCACCCCCATCGGCTGGATCTGGCTCTGGTCCATTTCGATTCCCTGCTTCTTCGCGTAGTCGAGCACGGCGTCCTTCACGGCCTCGGCGCGCTTCCGCGAGAGGTTGAGTGCGGCCTGCATGGTCTCGCGCGGGTTGACGCCCGGCGCGCCGTCGAAATCGCCGCGTTTGATCGCCGCGGCCAGTGCGTCGGTCGCCGTGAGATCGAGCTTACGGCCCTGCAGATAGTATGTATAGTTGCCGCGCGTGCCGGTCTTCTTCAGAATACCCTTCTTCAGGCCGGCCTGAACGGTCTCGAGCAGGATCTTCGTGGGGTCCGAATGCCCGCGCACCGCGATGACCGCATTGCCGTACTTGGTGGACAATTCCGCCACTTTCCGGAACTCGACGCCGTACTGCACGGCGCTGAACTCGTTCTGGTTCGGCTTGAAATTGATCGCGAACTCGTAGATCGTGTTGTCGTTCAGGGAGCCGCCCGCATTCAGCGCCTCGATTTCATCCATGACCGCCTCGGCCCGGAATCTGTCGCCCCTTTTCACGTCCGTCTTGGTCAGGTACCCCGTGAAGACGGCGGAATTCCAGTCCAGAGGCGACGGAATCAGACCGGCGCGCACCTTCGCATAGCCGCGGGTCGCCGCGAGATCCAGCGCGGTCTTCTGGAACGCATCGAACCCGCTCAGGTTGTTCTCACCGGTGAAGAATTTCACGTTGCCCGGGTGGCCGACGTAGGCGCAGTCGAGAATCAGGCCGTAGGCGTCTTCCTCGATCGTCGGGATCACGTCCTTGCCGTAGATGGTCTGTACCATTCGCAGCAGCGCTTCGAACGGCTTGCTGCCCTGTGAATCGTACTGCTTCTTCAGCTCGATCACTTCCTCGCAGGCCTTCAGGTAGCCGGCGGCGAACGTCTCGCACCACGCCCTGTTGGCGTCGAAGAAATCCTTCCGCACGACGTAGACGTCGGCGATCGAGCGCGACCGTTCCGCCGTAGAGGCAAGCACGCGCGCCCCCTTCACGGTCCCTTCCAGCCCGCTGCCGACGCTCTGCAGTCCGCTGGTCAGGCCGAGCATGTCCGGCGAAATGACGAAGCAGACGTCGATGCTGTTGTCCTTCCTGAACAACGCCGCCGGGCAGTTCTCGGAGCCGGTCAGGTCCTTTGCCCAGACGACCGAGACGTCGCGCCAGGCGAGGCCCGCGTCGTGCAGCAGGTCGTCGAGCAGCCCTTCGTGCGGGCCACCCTTCTGCAGGCACACCTTGGCGCCCTTCAGATCCTTGATCGTCTTGACCCGCTCGCGCGCGACCGCGTGATCGCCAGCCGACCAGGTCATCTGGAACAGGACGACCCCTTTCGTGGCCGGCGCGCTTCCGATGACTTCCGAGGCCATCCCGATCATGCGAAACGTGCCGCGAAGCAGCGGCGACTTGCCGGCGAGGTAGTCGCGCACCTGCTGTATGAAGTCATCGCCCGGCTTGAGTTGCAGGTTCAGGCCCTGCTTCTCGTAGATGGAGCCCGGCTTGGTTTTCAGTCCGCCGTTCGCATGAAAGGTGGCTACGTCCCCGCCCCATACGATGAAGGGCACCTGCACCGTCTCGGTGCCGGGCGCCTTGCCGACCTTGACGTTTCCGACAAGGTCGCGAAACGTCTCCTGCGCCAAGGCGCAGGCCGCGCCGAAAACGGTGGTCAGAACCAGTGCGGCGGCGATGTGTCTCTTCATGGTTCGTCTTCTCCTCCCTCGCGAACGGTCCGTTCTGCTGTCCGGCCAATCGGCGGATACGCGCGTTGCGGCCCTTATTGCCGGCCCTCCCGCGCCAGCCCGATATCTTACGGATCCCGGAGCTTCTATGCAAGAATTCATGCCGTGGCTCCTTCCACTCGGGCGGAACCGCCTGCCCTGCGGGCCGCCCGTTTGAGCTTCGCGCGCTGCCATTGCTTCGCAACGTACCGGGCCGCCCGGCTGGCGCCCGGCAGCAGGCCGATCGCCGCCCTGCCCGCACTGAGCGGCAGGAAGACGGTGCATGCGCACGCGATACCGACCACGCGTCCGATTCGCACCCCTTTTCGATACCTCGGCGAATACGTCCATCTGTCGGGCGCCATGGCAAGATACACGTGCAGGAACCCGTCAACGGCGCCGACCAGGTGCGGGGTGAGCCGAACCTGCTTCGCCAGGTACTCCTGGAGATTCCTGTTCCGGGCCCGCAAATACGATACGGCCGCATGCCGCCCTCGTTTCGATGCGTGCAGGAAGCCCTCGAAGAGACGGCTGACGGTTTCATCCCGTGCCCATTCGTCGAGCACCCCGTCGATTCTCTCTCTGTAATCCGCGCGGATGCCCGCGAAGTCGGCAGCGACTTCGTCCCAGGTGCACCCAATCTGAGCGACCAGTTCATGCGCGGACCCTTTGCCGACATCCCAGAGTTTCTTCAGGCCTTTGTTCGTCTTCACGGCTTCTTCTCCCTTCTCGCCTTTCGGCGGGCCGTCGTCGCGGTCGCCATTCCGTGTCGGGCGGCTTCCCGACCATTCACTGGGCATTGTGCCTGTCCGCCTGGTTGCTCGCCATTACAATCCCTGCCCCTGTTTGCAATGGGTGCCACGGGTTGAGAGCAGGCTCTCTGGAGCAGATTCACTCCCTGCATCGTTGGGGCGAGATAGAGCCACGGGTGTGGGCGCCGATCCGGCGGGAGTCGAAGCCGACACGCGTGCGGCCGGACCGCGACTTCCGCCGTTCCCGAGAGTCTTGCAGACCGAGCGGAGCGAGCGGCCGTTCCAGGAACTGATCCGAACCCGCGTGGTGGGTGTGTTGCAGGACAGAGAGCAAGAACGGGCCTGCATGTAGGACGGGCTTTCCAGCCCGTCCCGTGCACTCGTGAGTCGATGGGAAGAGGGCGTCTTCGCCGCGAACCGTCAAGGCGCCAGCGGGACAACGGCCCTGACGCGGTAGAACAGCGGGGTGACGGGCATGGCCTGGTCCTGGCTCGTCTCACTGCCCGGGCCGGGCGGGAAGAGGCCG
>JAFGHX010000348.1 GCA_016929905.1 Kiritimatiellia bacterium | reverse complement strand
GCACGCATTGCCTCATGATAGCGGAGAACAGCCGCAACTTCGGCTGGTACGGCTACGGCGCCGGCGGCGCGCCGAGCCACTACGAGGGCGTGCCGGCGGCCAATTACCGCATGGAGAACTGCGAGGATTGCCTGGTGGCGGCCTACAGCCAGCGGATTGGGAACAAGGGCGTCCTGACCTACGACGGGATCCGTGAAGTGCACGACGGCACGGTCGTGCCGCTCGAACGCTGCTTCCGCCCCATCCTCTACCAGCGCGGCAACCCGGCGTTCGCTGCCAAGCAATGATTCAATCCTGCTCGGATTTTGAAACTCGGCTTTGGTGGCTTCGATTGTTGTCGGTTGCTCTGTTAGCCGGAAATGCCTGCGGTACTGGCACGAACCCACGGGGGGTGACGCTCATCTTAGCGCTATTCCAGGCTAGCCTGCGCGGTTGCGCGGTCGGCCTCCCAGGCGTCCAGCATGTACCGTGTTTTCGCTAATGATCGGCATAATAATAGTGGGTTGCGGTTAGATAAAGCGTTGTGGCGGCGTGGAGGTGTGAAATGTCGAAGGTCACGGCATGTTTCTCGTGGCATGTTTCCGGCGTCTCGTCTCCGGCGGGCGCCTCTTGGGGTCGGGCAGCATGGGCGGCGGCCAGGTTTTGCGGCGGACGCGGCGTTGTTACCGTGCGTCGCCGGGTGTTTTCGTGTGGGCTCACGCTTTTGTTTTTGGCGACTGCGGCGGTCGCGCAAGTATCGTGGAACCCGGGACACTACATCATGGCGTCGAGCGGCGAGCGTTGGTTCACGGCGATTTACGATCAGCCTCACATAAAGGGGGTGAAGATTCACTATTTTTGGGCATGGCTCGAGCCCTCGGAGGGCGTCTATGATTTTTCGATCATAGAGGCCAACCTGGCGGAGCTTGCCAGGCACAACAAGCGGCTGGTGATCGAAGTAACCTGGCAAGGCAGCTATCATATGTCCGGGCTGTGTGCGCCGCAATACGTGTATGATCAAGACGCGGTGTTTTGTTGGTTTGGCGGTGACAAATGCGTGGCCGCGATGTGGCGGCCCTGGATCGCGGAGCGATACGGAAAATTGCTTGAGGCGCTCGGCCAACGCTTCAACGACGAGCCGTATGTGGAAGGTCTGATGCTGGGCGAGGAGACATCGCTGGGCAGCTGCCCGGCCCCGGACGTGACCGTGGAGAACGTCCTGGCCGGACTATGCAGCAACTTCGACGCCGCGAAGGCGGCATTCCCGAACAAAGTCATCATGCAGAAGTCCAACTACCTGGGTGGCAGCCAATCGGCCATGGACGAGATGATAGCGTACGCACAAGAAGTGGGTATGGGCATCGGCGGCACCGACCTACGGACGGGGCGGCCGACTCACAGCCAGCTTCGCCACAAGGACTATGCCGGGCTGATCCCGTTATCCGTGGACAACGAACGGCCCAACACGTCGCCCGGCAGCACGGTCGAAGCGGCATTTCAGTGGGCCGTCAACGACCCGGACGGGTTACATGCCAACTACATCTTCTGGTCTCGAGGCGGCACAGGCGAGTGGGACTTCGTGAGCGGGATTCTGCCCGTAATCAATGCGCACGAGGGGGCGATCAATGAGGCCTTGCCCTTTAATCTGGCGGGTTGTAGTGTGCGCGTCGCCGCCTCGGCAGACGACGCCGAGCAACGGCTGGACACGGGGGCGGTCGATCTGGACAGCACGGACCTCGAGCTGGTCCGTGACGACGGCGGGGCGGGCGCGCAACTGATCGGGCTGCGGTTCGCGCACGTGCCGATCCCCGCCGGCTCGAGGATCGACGCGGCATGGCTGACGTTCAAGACGGATGAGACCAGCTCGGAACCGACCTCGCTCCAGATTGCCGGCGAGGACTCGGACGATGCGGCGCCGTTCGCGGCCGTACCCCGCAACATCGGAGACCGGCCCCTGACCGCGGCGCGGGCGACGTGGACGCCCGAGGCGTGGACGAGCGTATCGGGCACGCACACCAGTGCGGACATCGCGACGGTGCTTGTCGAGATCGTCGCGCGACCTGGTTGGCAGGTGTCCAACGCGATGGCGCTGATCATTTCCGGCAGCGGCAAACGTGTGGCGGAATCCTATGACGGCGACCGGGCGGGCGCGCCGGCCCTGCACGTATCGTTCGCGCCGCCCGCGCCGTCAATGGCGCCTTATTCGGTTGCGGCCGACGCGCTATCCGGTTCGACCATCCGGCTTACCTGGCGGCACGGCGAGCCCGCGGCGGAGAGCTTCAAGATCGACCGGCGCCAGAGCGAGACGGCCACTTGGGTGCGCGTCGCCACGGTCGCCGCCGAGGCGAGTGCCTACGACGACACGGGGCTGGCGGAAGGGACGAAATTCTACTACAAGCTCAAGGCGAGCAACGCGATGGGCGATTCGGCGTACTCCTTGTTGGCGGATGCGACCACCCCGCTTTTGCCGCCGGCTGCGCCGTCGGATCTCTGTGTCTGGGCCGAGTCCTCGAGCGCGATCGCGTTGAGCTGGCTCGACCGCAGCGGCAACGAAGAGTTCTTCAAGATCGACCGGCGCCGAAGCGGGCTGACGACGTGGCAGCGCATCGCGACTTTGGGGGCTGACAGCAGCGCATACCGCGATGAACGGCTGCCGCCCGCAACCAAGTTTTACTACAAGGTCAAAGCATGGAACGACATGGGCAATTCGCCGTACACGCCGATCGCCTCGGCAACGACCCCCGACGGCGTGCCGCTCGCGGTGACATGGCGGTATCGCAGGGGCACCGCCGAGGCGTCGGCACCGCCCGCGGCATGGCGCTTGCCCGGGTTCGATGCTTCCGACTGGGCTCAAGGGCCGGCCCCGTTCGGCTATGGCGACGGCCCGTACGGCACAGAGCTGTCGGACATGCGGGGCGCCTACACCTGCGTGTTCATGCGGCATCCGTTCGAGGTGGCGAACCCGGCGGCAATCGCCGAATTGCGGCTGAACGCATTGTACGACGACGGGTTCGTCGCGTGGATCAACGGCGAGGAAGTTGCGCGCCGCAACGTCGGCGGGGTGCCGGGCTCGTCGACGCCGTATTCCGCGACGGCATCCACGAGTGTGGGCGGCGCCGTGGCGTGGTCCGTGAGCCTGACCGGCGCGGCGCTGCCCGCGCTGCGGGCGGGCGAGAACGTGGTCGCGTTGCAGGTGTACAACGCTTCGCTGGCCGGAAGCTCGGATCTTACGGCCGAGGCGCAGTTGTCATTGGTCATGGGCCATTGGCCCGTGGCCGAAGACGCGGATCAGGACGCCATGCCGGATGACTGGGCGGCTGCGCATTTGTCGGCTCTGTCGGATCCGACGGCTGTGTCGGCTCTGTCCGATCCGGACGGCGACGGACTGTGTAACCTTGAAGAGTATATCGCTGGAACGGACCCCATCGATGAAACCGAGAATTGGAGACTGGAGAGTGCGCTTCAGAACGGACAGGTGACGGTGCGGTTTGAGACCGTCATGGCGAGCGGGCCGGGCTACGCTGGGCGTGTGCGGCATTACGCATTGGAGCGGCGTCCGTTCGACGGCGTGTACTGGCAGCCGGTCCCGGGTTATGAGAATATCGCGGCGACCGGCGCGCCTGTCGTTTTTCTCGGGGCGGGTGCTTTGGACGGGTGTGCGTACCGGGCGCGCGTTTGGCTGCAGGGCCCGTGAACAGGGCGACCCGCGGCCGTTAGTACACTGCAGGGAGGAACACCGAATGAGTCATAGACATCGCTCGAATCGCATCACGGTCTTCCTGGTCGCTGCCGCGGTTGCCGGCGTGCTGAGCGCCAGCGGCCGCGGGCGGCCGCCGCCGGTCCGCGGCGTGACGCCCGCGGCGAAGGCCGAGTTGGCCGCCGTTCCGCTCGTCAACGGGCCCCGGCCCCCGGGCGGCTACCTTTACCCTGACCGCGTCTGGGACCAGTGGCACGGCGACCGCTGGCAACGGACCAAGGAGTCCAGCTACAGCCACGGAATACCTTTCGCTTTTGTGTGCATAGTCGGGAAGTGAAATTGAATTGAAGACAGGCGGCGGCTCCCGCGGCTACGCGGCGAGATGCGCAGTCTGCGCGGGTGGGTTGAATCAGGCAGGATACCGCACGGGGCGAAAGATGGCCTTTTGTTATGAAATGGGACTCCTGAATGTCGCCCATTTGTCCGAGCAAGGATGTGGCCGACGCGGACGTGGCGACGGCGCAGCCCGTTTCGCCCATCGGATTTCG
>JAFGHX010000347.1 GCA_016929905.1 Kiritimatiellia bacterium | reverse complement strand
CTGAGCTGGACGGACAACAGCGTGGACGAGACGCAGTTCAAGATCGACCGGCGCCAGAGCGGGGCGAGCGAATGGGTGCGGATCGCGACGCCGGTTGCGAACGCGACGTCGTATTCGGACACGGGGTTGAGCGCGAGCACGACGTATTACTACCAGGTGAAGGCGTACAATGCGGCGGGCAACTCGCCGTACTCGAGCATTGCCGGTGCGACGACCGCCGCCGGCTCGTCGCTGGAGCAGGGGTTGCTCGGGCACTGGCCGTTCGACGACGGCGGCGGGACCACGGCCGCGGACGCGTCGGGCAACGGGCGGGCCGGGACCGTCGTGGGGGCCGCCTGGGCGAGCGGGAAGGTGGGCGGCGCGCTTCAGTTCGACGGGCAGAACGATTGCGTGCGGATTGCGCACGAGACCGTCTTGAACGCGTATCCGCTCAGCATCGCGGTCTGGGTCAAGACCAGCTCCACGGGCGGCGGTGCGATCGTGAACAAGTATGTCTCCTCGTCCTTGGCCGGCTACCAGCTCCACATGATCGGAGGCGGCCTGCACGGCTGGTATTTCCGGAACAGCTCGAACAAGGTGTTCGAGGAGTTCGCCGGGATGGAAGGCGGCATGATCAACGACGGCAAGTGGCATCTGCTGGCCCTGACCGTCGCCGCCGACGGCGGCCGCCTGTATGTGGACGGCGTGGAGCGCGATCATCTGGAATGGATCGGGACCCCCGGCGCGACGACGACGTCGCAGGGGTTGAGTATCGGTCACTATCCGAACTCCTCCGGTGGGGGTGAGTACTTTGCCGGGCTGATCGACGAGGTGCGGCTGTACAATCGCGCGCTGAGTGCGAGCGAAGTGCAACAGCTCTATCTGCTGCCGACCGACGGCGAGGCGCCGAAGCTGGGTTCCGTCACCACGGAGGGTTCGGTTTCCAGCGTACTGGCGGTCTTCGACGAGCCGTTGGCTCCGGCCGGCGCGGAGACGGCGGCGAACTACAGCCTGAGCGGCGGCGCGAGCGTCACAGCCGCGTCGCTCGGGCCGGACGCGCGGACGGTCACGCTCGAGACCTCGACGCTCACCCCGGGCACGACCTATACGTTGACGGTCAACGGCGTGACGGACCTGAAAGGAAACGCCGTGGCGGCGAACACGCAGCGGAGTTTCACGCCGGCGCACGTCGATCTGTCGCGCGATCTGGTGGCGTGCTGGACGCTGGACGAAGGCGCCGGCACGGTCGCGGCCGACAGCGGGCCGAACAGTCTGGACGGGGTCGTCAAGAACGCCGTGTGGACCAGCGGCAAGACCGGCAACGCGCTGAGTTTCGACGGCAACGGCGACTACGTGGCCATTGCGCACAACAGCGCGTTGAACGCGTATCCGATCACCGTCTCCTCGTGGATCAACACGACCCGCACGGGCGCGGGTGCGGTTGGGATCGTCAACAAGTACCTCAGTTCCTCGTTCAACGGGTACCAGACGTATCTGGAGAACGGCCGGGTCTACGCGTGGTACATCTCGGGCGGCGCGCACAACGCCACGATTCTGGACGGCGGCGCGGTTGCGGACGGAGCATGGCACCTGATCACCCTGCGCGTGGCGCCGGACGATGTGCGGCTGTACGTCGACGGCGCGCTTCGGGACGTGTCGAGCTGGACGAGAACCCCCGCGGTCTGCACGACGACGCAGCCGTTGAGCTTCGGGCAGTACCCGGCCGCCTCCTCGAGCGGGTGGTTTGCGGGCAAGATCGACGACGTCCGGATCTATCGTCGCGCACTCAACCATGCGGAGATCCGGCTCCTGAACGAGGCGCAGCCGCCCGCCACACCGGCCGCGCCGGATGCGCTTGCCGTGACGGCACTGTCCAGCACGGCGATTCGGGTGACCTGGACCGACAACAGCAGCAACGAGGACGGCTTCAAGATCGACCGCCGCCAGAGCGGGTCCGGGGACTGGGTGCGCGTCGCGCAGACGGCGGCGGATGCGACGGCATACACGGACGCCGGGCTGTCGGCCGAGACGCATTACTATTACAAGGTGAAGGCGTTCAACGGCACGGGCGAGTCCGCTTACACCGCACTCGCCTATACCGCGACGCCGGCGGGCGGCGCAGTCGACGACCCGATCGTCAAGGGCGCGACCTGGAAATACCGGAAGGGGACCGCGCCGCCGTTCGGCCGCACCGGCGCATGGTTGCTGGCCGGCTATGACGATTCCGGCTGGTCGTCCGGCGCGGCGCCGTTCGGCTACAGTTCCGACACGACTGAAGGGCCGTTCGGCACGACACTGGCCGACATGAAGGCCAGCTATGCGTGCGTGTTCCTCAGGAAGTCATTTGCCGTCGCGGACCCGAGCCTGGTCCGTCAACTGGATTTGCGGGCCGAACACGACGACGGGTTCGTGATCTGGATCAACGGGCAGGAGGTCGCGCGAGTGAACGCCGGCGGTTCCGCCGGCTCCCTCCCCGCGTGGGACGCGCTGGCGTCCTCACCGATCGAGCCCGTCGAGTGGACCGGCTCGCTCAGCGGTGGCGGGCTGCCCGTATTGGCCGGCACGAACGTGATCGCGGTCCAGGTGCTGAACGCGTCGCTGTCCAGCAGCGACCTCAAAATCGATGTGGCCGTCTCCGTGAGCCGAGGCGCGTTGCCCGTGGCGGAGGACCCGGATCAGGACGGCTTGCCGGACGACTGGGAGACCGCGGCGCTCGGCGGGACCGGCGAGACGAAAGACGACGACTCCGACGGTGACGGTGTCTCGAACATCGAGGAATACATCGCCGGTACCGATCCCACCGGCGCGGCCGAGTTGTTCGGCGTCGATGTGGGGTTGCGGGGCGGGCAGATCGTGGTGTCGTTCCCGACCGTGCAGGCGACCGGGGCCGGCTATACGGGCTACACGCGCTACTACGCGCTCGAGCAGCGGCTGGGGACCGGTGCGGCCTGGAGCGCCGTGCCCGGCTACGAGCGGATTGAGGGTGCCGGCCAGACGGTGTCATACAGCGTGCCGGCCGGCGTGCAGGGCGCGGAGTTCCGCGGACGCGTCTGGCTGGAGGACGAGTAGTCCGGGGCCCAAGGCGGGAGAGCGGCGGCCGCGGGCCCACAGGGCCGCGGCATCGTGCGCGGGTGCGTGCATTCGCCAACGTATTCCGGCAAGCGGCTCGTCGGGAGCCTCACCCTCCATCCGCACGAGAAGCGGGCAATGGAGGGCGAGCGTCCTCGCGAGCCGCCGGGTACGGGATACAGGGCCGTATTTGCGCCGGGCAGTACTCAGGCGCGAGCGGTTCCCGCCGCGCGCGGGAGCGGCGGAGTCACGGCCGGGTCGCGATCGAACACGCCGTGCGAATAGAGGTGCGCGTCCAGGCTGTTGGTCGCCTGCGCCCATTCCAGCCACAGGCTCCAATATCGGTCCAACTGTTCGTCTGTCATGTTGCGGATGTCGAGGTCTTCCTCGCTGAGAAATTCGTCTCGAATCTCGGTCATTCGCCCTCTCCCGTAGAGACAGTGGTCGGCAATACGCCGTCAGCCGCCTCACAAACGGCCTTGTGTGCCTCCTCGTCTTCGTGCAGAATCCAATCACCGTCCTTGCTCATGACGGCCACTCTATGCAGAACCGCGGCCTGACCGCTGCAGATGATGCTGCGCAGTCGTCCGGCGTTGAACCGCTTCGTCAACTCGAGGTAGACATTCATGTGAGAGCGTCTCTTGGCGGTCGCACGCGGCCCGCCGCGTGGCGTGGACTCTTCGTAGAATGCTAGCACATCCGAGCCGCTCGGCCAAGGGCGCAGTGCCGGAAGGGAACGGTGTTGTGCGGGCTAGCCGTTGACGCAGATCACCGCCAGGCGCAGGTCGCGCATCGTGCAGAGCGCGCCCCAGTCGCCGCCCCGCATCGCGCGCGCGCCATCCTTTCGCTTGCGCCCGAACTGCGCCCTGTTGCGGCGATACACCGCGTCGACGAATTCGCGACTGCCCAGCACCACCCCGTCGGTGAAATACCGCACCCGGCAGCGCAGCAGCTCCGCACGGCTCAGCTTGCCGCCTTGCGCCAGGACCGCCTTCACCCGCTCGGCCGAGAAGCCGCGCCGCGACGCGCCCGCCCGCGCCGCGCCTGCGCCGGGCCCGGCCGGCGTCTCGTCGCCCGTCATGAACAGATGGCGACGGTACGTCCGCTGCGCATAGCGCCACGCAGACGCCCCCCCCATGCTCTGGAACGCGGGCTCGTTGGTGGTCACGACCGAGACCGTGTATGTGCCCTGGTTGGTGCCGATGCCCAGGAGGGCGCCGCCCAGGAAGTTGGTGGTGTTGTGCATGCCGTCCATCATGTTGGTCATGCGCCCCGCGGGGTCGTAGGCTCTTGCCTATCGGCCTTTGTCCGAGGTAAGAGGCCTGTTCTTTCCATCTATCTGTTGGCCCAGAGCAACGCGGAAACCAACCCACGGCAGGCTGCGATTTGCCCCCATATACATCGCCCATCCCATGGAAAGCCGATTTCCACGCGCATCCTTCCAACTCGCGCCCATGATAGGCTTGTATCTTCTAGGCAGGTCTCGCCGGCCCCCGTAGCACCACTCTGCTACGTTATCTCCAATGCCGTGCAGATTCCAATGGTTCACGCCACTCACGCCTACGGGGCAGGCGACTGGAAACCCATCGTTATGGTTGTCGATTCTTGGCAAGCCTTCAAACGCTCCCTCTTCTCCCTGATAATTCCAGTTACTCGGGGGCGGCCAGACGTTTCCCCACGGATACTGCGGCTGCCGCCGGTTACCGCACTGCGCGCATTGCTCCCATTCTGCTGCTGTTGGCAACCGAAAAACATAGCCAAGCGGAAGGCGGTCACGATACTGTTCATTCAACCACCGGCAATACGCCCAGACTTCGTTCCATGTTACATTGACCACCGGTTGCTGATCTTCATTCAAGGAGTGGCCTCGGAATGTTCCGCTGTCATGCTTGGGCGCGAACTTCCTGTACTCCTTGTTTGTTATTTCGTATTTGCCGATCCAAAACTGGCACTCCTCGACCCAACGCAGACTCAAACTTTGCTCTGTCTCCACCAAAGTCCATTCATTTGAGAGCGAAACGCGCGCACCTGCTGGTGGTTGTTCCCCAAATGCGCCCCCCTCCGCCATCACGAGTCTAGCCAGTGTGCACATCGTAATAATCATGCATGTGACTCGGTGGTTCCTGATCATCTTCTTACTCCGTCTCAAGTTGACGGGAGAGAGGAAACAGGAGAGCCAGACGCCTCTCTTGAACAGGCTTGGGTTCCGGCGGCGGGCCTCTGGGTGCATGCGGTCTTGGCACAGGGTAAGGGTACCAACGCCTCATGTAGAAGTACACTGCGTCGCTAAAGTCCCACGGTTCGTCTTTCGGGGTGCAGCCTTCTATCGATATCGCGCATTTCCACACGGTCTGGCGCGGTGGTTGAGAATAAGAGGCGATCAATATCAATTCGAAGGTCCCCGACAAATCATAATATGCCAATTGCTCGTAGCTGGTCTGCCAACCGTGCATTGTGCTGTAACATTCGTCCTCAGCTTCGAGAAAAGACGTAACGCGATTCGCTCGGGGAGGCAGAGGAAGCCATGGGGACGCAGGTTTCGGCGGCCACGGAGGCAGTTCAATCTCACCTGGAAGTTTCGATTCGGGCTCGGGCAAATCGGGGGGGGCAGGGGGGGCGCGTAAATGATGTCCCCGCGCGTGTCCACAAACCCAGCGGGACCATTTCGCACGAAGTTGTAGAGATTGATCCCGCCCTTGACCCCGCGCCGATCCCGATTCACCCATCGGCCGAGATTGGACGAATACCACCGCTCTCCCCAGTAGCCGAGCCCGTGATTCGGCTCAAATGGCTTCGTAGAGAATCGCAGTGTGTTGGTCTCTGCCATGGACCCGGAAGATTTGGTGATATTCCCGAAGGGGTCATATTCGTACGCAGCGACTTGCGTGTTGCCGTCAGTTGCGTAGAGGTGCGTGACGTTTCCGTTTCCATCGTAGAAGTAGAGATAGGAGTCGGCGGAAGAATCCGTCATAGCCAGGAGCCCGCCGATGCCGCCTGCGCCTTCGAGCGACTGGCTCAGGTCGAGACCCCAGACGTAGGAGTTCGAGACGGTATTGTCCGCGGAAAGCTCGGCGATGACTCGCCAGCCGTCGTAGAGGAAGCGTGTCTCGTTGGTGGTGGCATATCCGCTGCCGTTCCACGCAGTGTAGAGGACGCGTGCGGCCCTTCGGCCCTGCCCGTCATAGGTGAACTGGACCTCGGCCTTGTCGGCAGCCGGGCTCAAAGGCTCGATCGCGGACAGGCGGTTCTCGTCATTCCAGGCATAGGCCCAAATCGCGTCATTGGTCAGGTTTCCGTTGGCATCATAGAGAAGCGGCTGCGGGTTCTCGGGCGGCAGCTCGACGGAGAAGACCGTGTTGCTCTGGAACCCGGGCTCGTTGGTGGTCACGACCGAGACCGTGTATGTGCCCTGGTTGGTACCGATTCCGAGCAGCGCGCCGCCGAGGAAGTTGGTGGTGTCGTACATGGTGGCGTCTTCGCCCATG
>JAFGHX010000346.1 GCA_016929905.1 Kiritimatiellia bacterium | reverse complement strand
TCCGGGTATGCACGCGCTGCCCCGGCGCACTTCTGCATCCAAAATAGGCCAATCAAAATTCATCGTATTTTCCGGACAGGACACTAGGGAACTCGGGGAAGTTTCAGGTCAGAAAAGGCGGGAAATCCGCTGGAACATCTGGTACAATCGCCCGTATGCCCGATGGAAGACCCGAATCCGGACCCCGGCACGGACCCATGATGGCGCTTCTGGCTTCGTTGTTGCGTATCGCCTGCGGAGTGGGCGTCGGCCTGATCCTGCTCACGCTGTTCATGTACGTGCGGCAGGCGAGCTACGTCTATTTCCCGGACAAGACCGTTGCGATGACGCCGGAGGATGAAGGGCTGGCCCACGAAGAGATCACGCTGAGCACGGACGACGGCGAGAGGCTGCAGGCGTGGTTTGTGCCCGCATCCAGACCGCGTGCCACACTGTTGTTTTGTCACGGCAACGCCGGAAACATCGGGGACCGGCTGGACTCCATTCTGACGTTCAACCGGCTGGGTTTGAACGTATTCATATTTGACTATCGCGGCTACGGGAACAGCACCGGCAAGCCGACGGAGGATGGCACCTACCGCGATGCGCTCGCGGCGTGGCGGTATGTGACGGAGACGCGGAATGTGGCGGCCGACAGGGTCATCATCTTCGGCCGCTCACTGGGCGGCGCGGTCGGCGCGTGGCTGGCCGTCGAGCGGCAGCCGGGCGCCCTGATCCTGGAATCGACCTTCACCTCCATGCCGGACATCGGCGCGGAGGCCTATCCTTTTCTTCCCGTGCGCCTGCTCTGTCGGTTCAAGTACGAAACGGTCAAGAGGATCGGGCGGGTTCGTTGCCCCGTTCTGATTGCGCACAGCATCGAGGACGAGATGATCGCGTTCAGGCACGGGCAGACGCTCTACGCCGCTGCGCCGCAGCCGAAGCAGTTTCTCGAGATGCGGGGTATGCACAATGACGGGCCGGCGGCGTGCCGTGCCGCGTACCGCAAGGGCCTCGAGGCGTTCGTGACCGCGCACTTCGGGGCGGGGGGATGACCCGGGGTTTTGCCGGAAGACGGGTTTCTTTGTCGCAAGCTTTGTCGTGAACTCGGTATGACGAAAGACGAACTCATCGCCTACTACGACGGGATGGCGGCGCAGCGCGACATGTGGCTGCGCAAGGCCTGGTACTACCACCGCGACCTGGCGCGGTTCACGCGCTTTGTCGTGCCGGAAGGGAGTTCCGTGGTCGAACTCGGGTGCGGAACGGGCGAGCTGCTGAACGCGTTGAAGCCGGCGCGGGGGTTGGGAATCGACATGAGCCCGGCGATGATCGAGGCCGCGCGGCGCAAGCACCCGCACCTCGAGTTCGTGGTGGACGATGTGGAGAACCTGAAGACGGAGGAGCCGTTCGACTACGTGGTGCTGTCGAACCTGGTCGGGAATCTGTCCGACCTGCAACTGGCCTTTCAGAACATGCGGCGGCTCACCTCGCCGCGCTCGCGTGTGATCATCACCTACTACAGCCGGCTCTGGCAACCGGTGCTTACGCTGGCCGAGGCGCTCGGCCTGAAGATGCGGCAACCGCTGCAGAACTGGATGTCGAAGGAGGACGTCGAGAATCTGTTGGACCTGTGCGACTACGAGGTGATTCGCAAGGGGGGCCGGCTGATCTGCCCCGCCTTCATTCCGGGGCTGTCCTGGTTTCTGAATCGGATCGTGGCGCATCTGCCCGGTTTCCGGCACCTGTGCCTGACGACCTACGTTATTGCGCGCCAGCGGCCGGCCGGCCGCCGCGCGGCCTACACGGTCAGCATCGTGATCCCCACCAAGGACGAGGCGGGCAACATCTTCGGCGCGATCGAGCGGACGCCGCGGATGGGGCCGCACCAGGAATACATCTTCGTCGACGGCGGGTCGACGGACGGAACGGTGGAGAAGATCGGGGAAGTCCGGGCGAAATACCGCGATCTCGACATCCGGTTCATGACGCAGACCGGGCGTGGCAAGGCGAATGCCGTGTTCGAGGGGTTTGACGCCGCGCGCGGCGATGTGCTGATGATTCTGGACTCGGACCTGACCGTGCCGCCCGAAGATCTGCCGAAGTTCTACGACGTCATCGCCGCCGGCCGCGCGGAGTTCGTGAACGGGTGCCGGCTGGTCTACCCCATGCAGAAGGAGGCCATGCGCTTTCTGAACATGGTGGCGAACCACGTCTTTGCGCTGATCTTTACGTGGCTGCTGGGCTTCCGGATCAAGGACACGTTGTGCGGGACCAAAGTCCTGCTGAGGCGTGACTACGAGTTGCTGAAGGCGAACCGCGGGTACTTCGGGGACTTCGATCCGTTCGGCGACTTCGAGCTCATCTTCGGCGCCGCCAGGTTGAACCTGCGCATGGCGGACGTGCCGGTTCGGTACAGGGCGCGTGTATACGGCGACATCAAGATACGCCGGTTCCGGCACGGGCTCTTGCTGCTGCGCATGGTGTTCTTCGCCATGCGCAAGCTCAAGTTCATCTGACGGCGGATTTCTGCCCGCGAAATGGCGCGAAAGAAGCGCGAAAAACGGCTCGGCTCTTCCCGGATCGTCCAGGTGACCGTGCAGCAACTTCGAACTGTTTGCGCTGGCGTTACTCCTTAAGGGGCTTGCGGGCCAAAGGCGCAAACAACTCAAAGTTGCCGCGATGGCATCTTCTCATTCAGGAAAGGCGCTCGTTGCGGGAATCGAGGTTGCCACAACGCCGCGTTGTGGCGGCCTTTCGATTCCCGCAACAACTCGTGACCCACCACCAGCCTGCATGTCAGCCTGACACCCCTTTCGCACCGTGCCTGCCGTAGCTTCTGCGCGGTGAGATCTTTTCGCGACCCTTTCGCGCCTTTTCGCGGGCCAATCTGCGCTCAGTCTTCGACGCGGGGTACGCCGACGAGCGCGTTGCGCAGCCGCTTCAGCGCCGGCTTGACGCGCCGGTAGCCGGCGTTGTGCCCGAACGCGCGGTTGAACGTGTAACCGCACAGATAGGCGAGCAGGACCAGGTCGTTCTTCACGGACTTCGGAACCCAGGGCCTGCCGGTACAGACCCGGCACATGCGCGGCGGGGTGCCTGTCTTGATCCGGTCGCGCAGCGCGCGGTAGGAGGCGCTGTACCAGATGGCCCGGAACGGCTGTTCGAGCAGATTGCCCATCGGCCGCTTCGACGAACAGCACGGGAGCACGTCGCCGGTTGTGGCGATCACCGGCTTGGTCCACGGATCGGGGCATTTCTTGCGAAGCCGGGCCGTGTCGGAGACCGCATTCAGGCCCGCGCGGTCCGGTTCGAACTGGTCGGCGGGAAAGAGGAGCACGTCGATCCCGAGCGCGTCGCCGACCGTCTTGCCCGCCTCGAAGCAGCGGCGGCCGGTCTCCTTGTCGTGTTGCGCCACGGACTCGCCACGCACCTGCTCGTACTCGCCCAGCGCCTGCAGCGAGACTTTCGTCGCACCCAGCCGGTGTGCGAGCCGCACGAACTCGGGGAATTCCTCGATGTTGGATCGGAAGCCGAGAAAGGCCAGTTCCACCTTCGGGATCGTCCGGCTCAGTGCCGTTTTCCAGCGCTGCAGGGCCTCGAGTCCGGCGAGTACGGCGTGCATGTCGCCCGGCGTCCGTATCGCGGCGTAGGTCTCCGGACGCGCCGCGTCCATGCTGACGACGAGCCGGTCCAACCCCGCTTCCACCAGGCCTCTGGCCAGCTCGTCGCTGAGCCGTGTGCCGTTCGATATCGTGGACACGTTGATGCCGTGCGCCTTCAGCCGGGCCAGCATCCCCAGATACAGGTCGGGGTGCAGAAACGCCTCACCCCACAGCCCGCTCAGTTCCACCGCGGTCAGAAGCGGGAAGAGACACTCGAGCCTGTCGAAGACCTCGCGCGGCATCACGCGATTCTGCTCGGTGTTGACCGCGCCGTGTGTCTTCGGGCACATCCGGCAGCGCAGGTTGCACTGGGACGTGATCTCGACCACAAGCGAGTGCGGCAGCGGAACCCATCGGCTCGCGAGTATTTTGCGCAGGATCATGCCTACTAGATTAACATCTCTGTCAAGCGGAGTGAAGACTCGTGCTGTCCAGCCATTCTCATTATGGCGGCGCCCCGGTGAAATCCGTTCGTAGTCAAGCCCGCAAGGTTTGTCGATTCCCCGTGGGACGGGCTTTCCAGCCCGTCCCCGTTTCCCGTCGGCTCACGACTGGGCGGGACGGGCTGGAAAGCCCGTCCTACGGTTCGATCCGCGAAGCCTCGACCCCGTTATGTCCGGCGCCGCCGGCGGCCCTGCGACCTCCGGGTTCCGGGCGTAACCTAGACGGGCCTTGTTTTGGCTTGATCCCCGGCCGTTCCCCGCGATAATGTCGCACATTCCCGCTCGTGCGCGATTCCGAGCCGAAAAGCGAAAGAGGGCTCCTGCCGCCATGAAGATGCCTGCGCTTCTCAAGACGATGCGGCCTGGCCAGTGGGTGAAGAACGTCTTCATCTTCTCCGCCCTGATCTTCGCGCAGAGACTGTTCGATCGGGACTCGCTGCTGACCTCGCTCGGCGCGTTTGTCGTGTTCTGCGCGATTTCCGGCGCGGTCTACATCGTGAACGACCTGCTCGATCTGGAAGAGGACAGGCGGCACCCGGTCAAGTCGAAGCGGCCGCTCGCTTCCGGGCAGTTGCGGAAACGGACGGCCCTGGTGGCGGTGTTCGCCTGCGCGGGCGGCGGATTGGCCTGCGCGTGGTGCCTGGACTTCGGCTTCTTTCTCTGGGTGGCCGGCTATTTCGCGCTTCAGCTTCTCTACGGATGGCGGCTGAAGCACGTGGTCATTCTCGATGTCTTCGTCATTGCGATCGGGTTCGTGATTCGGGTTGTCGCCGGCGCGCAGGTCATCCAAGTGGAGGCGTCGCCGTGGCTGTTGATCTGTACGATTCTGCTTGCTCTGTTCCTCGCGCTCAGCAAGCGGCGTCACGAATTGATCCTGCTCGACGCCGACGCCTCCGACCACCGGCCCGTGCTGGGCGAGTACAGCGCCTATCTGCTCGATCAGATGATCTCGGTGGTGACGGCGTCCACCGTCGTGGCCTACTGCCTGTATACCATGTGGCCGACGACCGTGAACAAGTTCAAGACCGACAAGCTCGTCCTGACCGTCCCGTTCGTGCTGTACGGGATCTTTCGTTACCTCTACTTGGTCCATCAGAAGGGGGAGGGCGGCAGCCCGGAAGCTTTGCTGGTGCGCGACAAGCCGCTGCTTGGCGCCACGGTGCTGTGGATGATTGTCGCGGTGCTGATCATCTACTTCGCCAGATAGGAACTGAACCACACGAACGCTCGGCCGCGGGAAAAGGTTTCGGGTTTCAGGGCCTCTGCGCTGACACCTGACACCTGTGCGCGGGTGGTGCGACAGAGTTGGCGATAGAGATCAGCTGAGAGGCGGGAGTTCTGTTCGCATGAAACTCGTGATTGCCGGCAAAGATCGGTCTGCCGACCTGGGGCCTGAGCTCGCGGCGGCAGCCGCGCAGAGGGCGGCGCCGGAACTGGCTGACCGGCTTCGCCGGCACGAGGCGGTGCTGGGTTTGCGTTCGGCGCCGTCGCAGGCCGCGTATCTGGAGACGCTCATCGATCTGCTGCGCGTGCGCCATCATGCCGACACCGGCCCGTTCGCCATACCGACCCGGCCCGGTTTGGCGGGGCGCGTTCAGGCGAGCGTGAAACGGTTCCTGTGGAAGCTGCTGCGTTACCAGCATGACCGAATGGTGTTCCAGCAGAACGCCGTCAACACCGGCCTGACCTACGCACTCGAACTCCAGCACGAACTCCACCAGCGAGAATTGGCCGCGCTTACTCAACGCGTGGAGGAAGTCGAGGGAAGACTCAGGGAGCTGGAAGGGCGGGGGGGGCAGGGAGTGGGCTCGCGCGGGTGAGGGTGGAAGGGTGGAAGAATGGAAGGGTGGAAGGGTGGAAGAATGGAAGGG
>JAFGHX010000345.1 GCA_016929905.1 Kiritimatiellia bacterium | reverse complement strand
CCGGCATCGCCTTGTGCGCGCCGCGGCCCCCGTGCATCCAGAATACCCGCGTCAAAATTCACCGTATTTTTCGGACAGGACACTAGAGACACTGCTTTTCCGGTGGTGCGGAGGAGGAGCCGTTTCGACCGGTCTCGAGCAACGCTCTAATGATAAGAAATGGTCGCAGGGTGGGCATACGACGTCAAGAATGAAGCCAGAAAGCGCAGCCGGGCAAATCACCCCTTGACGCAAAGCACGATGTTAGTTAGTGTAGTATATACTTCACGTAATGCGGCGTTCAATCAGGCGTCGTCTCAAGTGGCGGGTTTGGACGGAAGATGCAGCCCTTCCCCCTTCCCGGCCGATCGGTCCGACAACCATAGGTCTTTCCCCGGTTCAGACGGGAACGAGCAACGGCCGCCACTGCCCGGACGGGGGGCGGCACGTGGGAGAGGAGAGGATGACAGACGTGCCGAATCATATCGGGCACAAAACGGACATGATGCTTGTTTCGTGCCGGAGTTCCGGCCCAGCAGGTGGGCGTGAGAGAGTTTTGGGGGGAAGCAGCCCGAGCATGAGAAGCACAGCGATGGCCGCAATCCTCGGATTCTGCTGGTGGTATTGTCTGTCGATTCCGCTGAAAAACATCTGCGACAGGCCGGCCGGGTGGCACCCGGCCCTCCGCGCGCCTCGCGGGGGCTGGAAGGCGAGCGTCCCCCGCCCCGAAGGGGCGAGGCCTCGCCCTTCACGGGCGGGCGCGAGCCGCATACGGGGCGGGGCGTTCTTAGTGCCTTCGTCTTCGAAAACTGCACCGAAAGACAAGGAGTTTTCGGCCCCCAAGAGGTCAGATGTCAGAGGTCAGATGGGTGACCCGTGTATACGGGAAGAGCCGCTGATCTCTGATCTCCGACCTCTGACCTCTGGGTTGCAAGAGGAGGATCGCATGCGGAAACCGAATATCGCCGTCTACTTCGCCGTGCTGGCGGCCGCGCTTCCCGCGCGGGCCGGCGCCCCGGACTTACCCGCGCAGGCGCGCGCCGAACGGCGGCGTCTCGAGGCCGTGTGCCCGCGGTTCCGCGTCGTACCGCTGCCGCGCGCCGGCGAGCTGGCGCTGGACGGGCGCCAATCGCTGACCGTCGAGGACCTGCGCGGGGTGCCGCTGGACACGCACCCGCCCGTGCTCGGCACGCCGCCGGCCTACGACCCGCGTCAGACCGACACCTTCGCGCCGGGCCAGGCGCCCTACGAGGCGCCGGGCATCCGGGCGTTCCGGTTCCGCTACTTCAACTGCGAGTTCAACTACGGCGGCTGGCACAACTTATCGACATGAACGTCAAGATGACCGGCAACCGCAAGCCCATGCGGCCCTACTACATGCCCACCCTGCACGGCGGCGGCGGGGGGAGCCACCGCTGGTGGAAGGGCCAGCCCATCGCGCACGAGGAGATGCGCGCCATGGCCGCCATGTGCCTGTTCACCGGCGTGGACGGGCTCGACCTGTGGTGCTGGTCCGGGACCGGCACCCATCACAGGCCCGAGTTCAAGGCCGGGAACCGGCTCATGCTGGCCGACGCCTTCACTCCCCGCGCCGCGGACGGCCGGACCGAGCCGTTCAGACGCTACGACGTGATCCACGTGCTGGGCAGCGAGAAGCCGACCCAAACCGTTCGATTTCAGAAGATCCGGACCGGCAGCAAGGAGTTGGGCATCGGTGAGGCCCATCCCGAGTTCGCCATGCCGCGCGCGGAACTGGCGCGCCACATACGGCCGAAGTCCGCGCCCGTGGCCGGCATGATCGAAGGGCTGGCCCTGGTCAAGCCGCTCGAGTATATTGTGCGGCACGGCGAGGTGAAGATCGACGTGCCGGCCCAGCAGCAGTTCGGCAAGCGGCTGCCGGTCGTGCGGCGCGTGAAACTGGGCCCGCTGCACGTGCTCGTCACGTTCGACCCGAACGCCGTCTACGGCACGCGGCCGAAGGACGAGCAGACGCCGTCGCCGAACGGCCGGCCGCGCGAGATCGTATTGGAGAACTTCGACGGGGTCGCCGGCCGCACGCTGCGCCTGCCGGCCGACGCCCAGACGCGCGTGTTCGTGTTGTACGAGCAGTGACCGCGACCGTGATGGTGAAATGTGTCGTGAAGGGGGAGGACGGAACGGATGAAAAGGGACGCTGGCGCCGACGATCTGTATGTTTCGACAACGGGCAACGACCGATGGTCCGGTCGGCTGCCGAATCCGAACGCGGCCAGGACGGACGGCCCTTTGGCCACGCTCGAAAAGGCGCGGGACGTGTTGCGGGGCCGGCGGCGCGGCGGGGCTTGGCGCGGGCCATGCACCGTCTGGCTGCGCGGCGGGCGCTACTTCCTCGACCGCCCTCTGGTGTTTGGGCCGGAAGATTCCGCGCCGGTCACCTACGCCGCCTATCCGGGCGAACGCCCGGTGCTCGATGGCGGATGCCGAATCGAGGGCTGGCGTAAAGAGCGGTTGCGCGGGCGCGAGGTCTGGGTTGCGGACATCCCGGCGGTGCGCGACGGGACATGGTATTTCCGGCAGCTCTTCGTCAACGACCGTCGCGCGCGGCGCTCGCGCTGGCCCAAGGTGGACCGCGCGCCGGGCCAGCGCAACTTCCTGCGCATCGCCGGGGTGCCCGGCCTCACGATCGAGGAAGCCGGGCGCCGGCACGGCGGCCAGGCGGCCTTCGAGCTGGCGCGGGGCGACATGAAGGACGCCGAGCACCCGGCCGACGTCGAGGCGGTGGTGCTGCACCTGTGGATCGACGAGCGCATGCCCGTGGCCGAATACGACCCGGCCACCCGCGTGCTGCGGTCGACCCGGCGCAGCGTGCGGCCGCTGCGCGACGACCGCGCGCCGCGCTGGGCCAAGTACTACCTCGATAACGTCTTCGAGACGCTCGGCGAGCCCGGCGAATGGTATCTGGACCGTAAAGCCGGCCGGGTCACCTACGTCCCCCGGCGCGGCGAACGGATCGGCCAGATCGAGGCGTATGCCCCGCGCCTGCTCCATCTGCTCACGATCGAAGGGGACCCGGACAACGGCCGGTTCGTCTCCGACCTGCGGTTTGTCGGCCTCGATTTCGAGCACGCCGAATGGGAACAGCCGGCCGTCACGCCGCGCCGGTCTGGGCCGGGCCCCGATCTGCCGCTCGCCTCCGCGTCCCAGGCGGCGAGCGCTCTGTCCGCCGCGCTCGTTTTGCGCGGCGCGCGCTGCTGCGCCATCGAGGACTGCCGCGTCCGCCACGTGGGTTGGTACGGCATCGAACTGGGCGAGGGCTGCACGGACAACCGCATGGTCGGCAACGAACTCGCCGACCTGGGCGGCGGCGGAATCAAGCTCGCCGGCGCCGATGCGCGCGGCCCGGCCGCGCGGCGCACGGGCGCCAACCGCATCACCGACAACCACATCCACGACGGCGGCGAGGTCTTCCACGCCGCCGTCGGCATTCTGGCGATGCACGCCTTCGCCAACGTCATCGCGCACAACCACATCCACGACCTGTTCTACTCGGGCATCTCCTGCGGCTGGGTCTGGGGCTACGCGGACAACGTGTCGAAGGACAACCGCATCGAGGCGAACCACATCCACGATCTCGGGTTCGCCTGGCTCAGCGACATGGGCGGCATCTACACGCTCGGGGTCCAGCCCGGCACGCTCATTCGCGGCAACGTCATTCACGACATCGAGCAGGCCGTCTACGGCGGCTGGGGCATCTATCTCGACGAGGGCAGCTCGCATATCCTGGTCGAGAACAACGAGTGCTGGCGGCTCGGCTGCGACCCGTTCAACCAGCACTACGGCCGCGAGAACGTGGTGCGCAACAACATCTTCGCGTTCGGCGGGCAGTCCGTCGTCTCGCTCAGCCGCGGCGAGGCGCACAACTCGTTCACGCTCGAACGCAACATCCTGCTCTCGAACGGCGAGCCGTTCTTCATCGGCGGCTACGGCAGCGACCCGGCCAGGCCCGAGTACGTTTCCGACCTCAATCTGCTCTGGGACATGTCGGGCCGGCAGCGGACGAAGGTGGGCAAGCTCAAGGCACAGAAGGTGCGACGCGGCGCGAGCTGGGCGGCCTGGCGCAAGGGCGGCCGGGATCGGCACTCGCTCGTGGCGAACCCGCGCTTCCGGAACGCGAAGAAGGGCGACTTCCGGCTGGCCCCGAGTTCGCCGGCCTTCCGGCTCGGGTTCCGGCCCCTCTCACGCGAGCCGGCCGGCCCGCGGCCGCGCGGCAAGCGCGACTGAGCGGGCCGGAGACGACAGGCTGCTACGCCGGGGGTGGCGTGGTGTTCCCCCGCGGCAACGTGGTCATCGACGGGACGCTGTCCGGCTACTACGGCGGCGCCGGCAAGTACGTCTGCGCGGCGACCTGTCCGCTCCACGAACTGGCCGGCCATTTGCTGGCGCACCCGTTCTGAGCCGGGAAACACCTCACCGTTTGCTTCGCCGTGCTGGCGGCCGCGCTTCCCGCGCGAGCCGGCGATCCGCACGTGCCCTCGCCGGCGCGCGTCGCCCGCCGCGCGGCGGGCCAACCGGGCCTGTCCGAGATCACGGAGATGGGCGTGTATCCTTGAGGATCGCCGCGACCCAGTGGCCGGTGTCAGGCGCGGCAATGCGTGTGAAGGTTGCACCCTCGATCATGGACTCGGCGCCCCATTCCCCGCTGCCGGTGTCGATCCAGCGCAGTGCGTACGGGCCCGGCGCCTCCGCCAGATCCAGGACGGCTGTGCCGCCGGCCGGCATGTACAACGCGTAGGCGTCCCCCGTCTTCGCGCACAGGTACGCGCTGTCTGCTCGACGCTCCCTGAGGAGGTCCAGCCGGGGTTCCAGCTCCCACAGAGGTATGGCGCTCTCCAGCTTGCGCGCGGCGCGGATGCAGTTCTGCGCCTCCCGCGAAATCCCCAATGAACCCGGGACCGGGCGATGGAATCGCACGGCGGAGTATCCCGCCAGCAGTCCACGCCAGAATTTGCCGCGCGAGATACTCACGTGGTCGCCTTTGACGTTGTTGCTGGTGCCGCGCATCTTGTCCATGGTGAACGGGCGCGGATTTGCGTTCATCCGCTCGAGCATGCGGCGCGTCCTGTGCCACTGCTCCTCGCCGTGCGCCGCCCACTTCTGCGGCGCCATGATCTTGTTGCCCTCCACGTAGGTGTAACGTTCCGGGTGGTCGATCACGTATTCCATCTTCTGGAAATCGTGGTCGAACATCTCCGTGACCTCCACGGCGCAGCCGGCATTCCGCGCCTCGGCGTGAAGGAAATCGGCCCAGTAGTCGCTCCAGGCTTCGGAGCCGCCGTACTCGTTGTCGATGCAGTACAACACATGGCCGTACGGCAGCGAATGGCTCAGCAGCTTGCGCACGAACGCCTGCTGAAACGGCAGGACCACCGTGTTGTCTTCCATCGTCGGGGGAGTCTTGAAGAATGGCTGCTTGTTCTTGCCCGGGTGCTCGGGATAGTCCGGCTCGAATCCCGACTGCTCGAAGCTGTAGTTGACGTTGTTCGCCGGGTTGTACGGATCCGATTGCCACGGCTGGGTCGAATGATCGAAGCGGTCCCAGATCTCGATCTGAACGACAATATCGCGTTTCGCGGTCAACTCGAGCAGCCTGGCGAAGCGGCCCCAGTATTCCGGGTTCCATCGCGTGAGATCGTGCTTGCCGTTCGGCGTGCGCGCGAAGGCGCGATGATCGCCCGGGTCACGATCGCTCATGGTGTTGCGGATGTAGTTGCCTCCCGCGGCCACAAGTGTGTCGAGCTGTTCCTCGACGTCCGGGATCTGGAAGAGGTTGTCTTCCCGCGACCCGCCGAGCAACAGGACGGGCCTGCCCTTGTATTGCCAATAACGAGCATTCTCTTGCCAGGGGCGGATGCGCTGGGTCTCGTTTGGTGCATTCATGATCTGCTTTCTCCTCCGGGCCTTGATCGAAGACCTTGCCGGAAACGCCGTTCGGCACTCTCTCGTCAAACAAAAGCCTAGTCCAGCCGGCGCGTGAAAACCAGAATATAGAAATGCTTATTGTCTCCATCATAGGTCACATCCGAGCTGACACATTCCGGGCCAACAGCCAAGATTCAACATGCAGGGCGAACGTCGAGGGGAATGGCCGTCGCTACGGAACGAACATTCAACGTTCAACGCTTGGCCAAGCCCGGGATGCCGCACGATCGGTTTGCGTGTCCGCTTTTTTGTGTCACAATAGACGGGATTCCGCATACCTATTGGCGACGGGACTTCATCATGAACCGGAAGATCGAGAGCATACTGCGCCGCGTGCTCGCGGGCGAATTGGACGCCTACGGCGAGCTCGTCGAGCTGTGCCAGCAGGACGTGTGGGTTGTGGTGGCGTCTTACGTGCGCAACCGCGCGATCGCGGAAGACATCGTGCAGAAGGCGTTCATCAAGGCGTACTTCGCGCTCGAGCAGTACGAGTTCGGCCGGGATTTCGTCGCCTGGCTCAAGACGATCGCGAAGAACGAGACGAAGATGGCGCTGCGCGCGCGGCTCACGCGCGAGAAGACCGCGCTGGGATTCGCCGAGCAGCTGGACCTCGAACGCGCGGCGTGGCGGGCGGATACGGGTGCGACGGACCGGCTGCGCGAGCATTTGCGGGAGTGCCTCGCGCAGTTGCCCGATCCCATAAGGGAGTTGGTGGACGCGCGGTACGCCCTGCAGCGCTCGATGGCGGAGTTGGCGGAGGCGATGCAGCGCTCCGCGGTGGCCGTGCGCAAGGCGCTGAGCCGGGCGCGCGCGTTGTTGAGGGCGTGCATCGAAGCGAAGGCGGCCCGGAATGCCGGATGACGCAACCATACTGGAACTGGCGAGCGGCTATCTCGACGGCGCGTTGTCGGCCGCGGAACGCGCGGAACTGGACCGGCGCCTGCGGGCGGACAGCGGCGGCGCCGAGGCGTTCGGCGCGCTGTTGGACGTCGACGCCGCGCTGCAGGCCGAACTGGGCGAACCGGACGTGAAGGACCGCGTGCTCGCGGGGATTGCCGCGCGCCACGCGCGGGGGACCTCGCGCCGGGTGCTCGGCGCCATCCGGCGGCGCGACGCGCCCGGCGCCCGCGACATCCCGATCGGCCGGCCGGCGCCCGCGCGCCGCTACGGCTGGCGGCTCACGGCGCTGGCGGCGTCCGTGCTGATCGCGCTCGGCGCCATGCTGGCCTACGAGTTCGCCCGGCTCGGCGGCCGGCTGGCCGCGCCGCGCTGGGCCTCCCTGCTCGAAGTGGCCGGCGACGTACGCCTCCTGCACGAGGGGCGCGAAGGTCCCGCGCGCGCGGGGGATGCCGTCCGCGTCGGCGATACGATCGTGACCGGCACGCGCGGCACGGCGACGCTCGCGTACGCCGACAACTGCCGATTCGAAGCCGCATCGGAGACCCGGCTCGCGCTTCCTGAACCGCGCGCGGGCGCCGCGCGGGATCTGCTTCTGGAAACCGGCGCCGTCATCGCCCGGATCCCGGCCGCGGTGAGCGCCGGCGCACCGGTCGTGAGCACGCGCCATGCGGAGATGCACGTTGTGGGCACCGTCTTCAAGGTGACCGTGCTGCCGGCCGCATCCCGGATCGATGTCGAGCAGGGCCGCGTCCGCGTCGTGAACCGGCGCAGCGGCCAAAGCCGCGTCGTGCCCGCGGGCTTCCGGGCGCTTGTGGGCGAGGAAACCGTCGTGGCGCCGGCAGGGATTCCCAGGGGCGAGCGCGCCGGGCTGCAGGTGTTGTACACGTTCGAGGACGGGCGCGGCACGCGCGTGCGCGACGTCGCCGGTGTCGGCACGCCGCTCGACCTCACGATCGAAGACGAGACGGCCGTCCAATGGCTGCCGGGCGGCGGCCTGCTCGTGCGAAGCCCGACCATCGTCGCCTCGGAGCGCCCGGCCCGCGAACTGGTCGACGCCTGCCGCGCCTCGAACGAACTGACGGTCGAGGCCTGGTTCGTGTCGCTCGACAACCGGCAAGCCGGTCCGGCCCGTATTCTGACCCTCTCCCCCGGTCCGCCCGAACGCAACTTCACGCTCTGCGTCTGCCACTACGTCAACTGGCCGGGGGGCGGCTACCCGAAGAACTGGGGCTGGGCCTACGCCCTGCGACTGGACACGACTCGCGGCTTCTACGAAATCCTCTCCGCGCCCGACATCCTGGACACCCGCCTCACGCACCTGGTCGCAACCCGCACGGCGGCCGGCGAGGTGACCCTCTACCTGAACGGCGCCAACGTGACCGGCACCTCGCTCTGGAGCCAGGACGAGAAGACCGGCGCCGGCGGCCTGCGCGTCGACGGCACGTTCGCCGACTGGAACAGCGGCTGGCGGCTGGCCCTGGCCAACGAGTTCCGGAGCGAGCCGGGCCATGCGCGGCCATGGCTCGGCACCTATCGTCTTGTGGCCGTCTACTCCCGCGCGCTCACGGCCGAGGAGGTCTGGGCCAACTTCCGGGCCGGTCCCCGCCGGCGCAGCCCACTGACCTCCGCCGATGCGGCACACTAGACTGCCTCTTCCGAACGGAATGGCGCTGACCTGAGACGTCCTGACCCCTCATCCCGCGTACGCCTAACCGTACTCAGCGCACGATTTCCGGTCACAACATCCGGTCCCTCGCATACCTACTGACGGACAGCGCACGGGGTTCCGATCTTCTCGAAAACGAGAACGCTTCGCAAAACCGAGAAGACATGAGGTGAAGTGTCCGGGCCAGACACGCTCGGAACCCTACAGGTTGTGGTGAGTCCGCCAAGAGGCGGAGTGGAACGCCCGGCGGGGAGTTGGCACGATTATTGCTATTTCCTTTAAGTCGAGACCTGAAAAATGAGAAAGACTGGAGCGCAAGACGATGAAGCCGAAATCTCGAGCGGCTTGCAGCATGTGCATGGGGGTGCGCGCCGTTGTCGCGGGCGCTCTGTGGCTGGGTTGGTCCGTCGGCGTCTGGGGCGAAGTCCTGGTGGCGCGTGCGACGACCTGGCGTTACCGCAAGGGCACGGTCGAGGCGTCCGATCCGCGCGACGCGTGGCGCGCCTCGGATTTCGACGACTCGCAGTGGTCCAAGGGGACGGGGGCGTTCGGATACGGTTCCGGCTCCTTCGGCACGGCCCTGCCGGACATGCAGAACCAATACTCGACCTTGTTCCTGCGCAGAACCTTCACCGTGACGAGCCTGCCCGAGGCCGTGCGTCTGCGCGCCGCCGTGGACTACGACGACGGGTTCATCCTCTGGATCAACGGGGAGCGGGTGCTGGACAAGAACGAGCCGGACGGCGAGCCGCTCTACAACTCGCTGGCCGGCGGGTACGTCGGCGCGCCGGGCACGTTCTCGACCAACGAGATTGCGGAGGCGGCGGATTGCCTCGAAATCGGCGTCAACGTTGTGGTCGTCCAGGTCTTCAACAGCTCGATCGGCAGCGGCGACTGCCGGTTCGACCTGGAGTTGAGCACCTTCCTGCGCGTGGCCGACACGAAGTTCAGCCATGACCGCGGCTTTTACACCAGCCCCTTCAGCCTGACCGTCTCGACGGCGACGCCGGGCGCGACGATCCGGTACACGACCGACGGCAGGGCGGTGACGGCATCGAGCACGCCCGCGCCGGCCCCGTACACCAACCTGGTGCTCTCGGTCGGCGCGACGAAGGTCCTGCGCGCCGCGGCATTCAAGAACGGGTACGAGCCCACGAATGTCGACACGCATACGTATGTGTTTCCTGCCGATGTGGTGACCCAGTCCACGATGGACACGCGCATCGTGAACGATCCCCGCTACAGCGGTATGATCGTCAGTGCGCTCGAAGCCATCCCTTCGTTGTGCATCTCCGGCGACCCCGCGAAACTGCAGTCGAACGCGAGGATACCCGACTCGGACGAGTATCCCATCTCGCTCGAACTCCTGCATCCGAATCCGGTGGAGGAAGATTTTGCGGTGAATTGCGGCCTGAGTTTCATGACCACGGGGCAGTACTTGACGAATTGCTGGAAGTACAAGGCGCAATACAACGTCTACTTCAAGGCGGCGTATGGGCCCGGGAAGTTGGCCTACCCGCTCTTTGGAGAAGACTACCCTCTGAGAGAATTCAACAACCTGCGCCTGCGCGCCGGGAGCAACGACGGTTGGAGTTGGTGGGCCGATGGAATCGCCAACACGCAGTATGCGCGCGACGAGTTCGGGCGCCGGACCCAGCTCGAGACGGGCGGCGTGGCGGCACGGGGCACGTTTGTGCACCTTTATGTCAACGGATTCTACCGGGGCTTGTACAATCCGTGCGAGAAGCCCAGCGAGTCGTTCATGGCCTCCCACTACGGCGGCGAAGACGAGGACTACGACGTGATCAAGCAGGGCTACCAGGTGGTGGGCGGCGACCTGACGGCCTGGAATGCGATGCTCAACTTTGCCGCGAACAACAACCTGGGCGTGGACGCCAACTACGAGACCATGAAGGGCTACCTCGATGTCGTCCGGTTCTGCGACTACAACCTGATCGAGATTTGGGGGCCCAATTGGGATTGGGCGCCTCCCACCCGGCCGGTCAGCGGCAACAATTGGCGGGCCGGCCGCAAGAGCCGCAACCGGTGGCCCGGCGATC
Source organism: Kiritimatiellia bacterium (assembly GCA_016929905.1). GTDB lineage: Bacteria > Verrucomicrobiota > Kiritimatiellia > JAFGHX01 > JAFGHX01 > JAFGHX01. Next base: position 558 of record JAFGHX010000345.1, on the reverse strand, counting down.
CGCAGTTTACGTTCTTCGTTTGGGACTACGAAGTCACCTTGTCCATGTACACCAACAACGAGTATAACTGTTCCTGCGCGCTCACGACCGATATCAGCGGCACCTACGGCATCGGGAACCTGCACACATATCTGAAGGCCAACCCGGACTACGTTCAGCTCTTCGCGGACCGGGCATACCAATGGATGGGCGATGGCGGCGTGCTCTCGACCAGCGCCTGCGTCCGACGTTACCGGGCAATTACAGACGAAATCGAGAACGCCGTGGTGCCCGAGTCGGCCCGGTGGGGCGACGATCATGCGAGCTATGTCAACGCGCCGCTGAACCGCGACGACTACTGGGTCCCGATGCGCAACTACCTGCTCAACACGTTCCTGCCGCAGCGCACGGGGATCGTGCTGAACCAGTTGCGCAACCGAGGCCTGTATCCGAGCCTGAATCCCCCGACCTTCCACCAGCACGGCGGCGCGATCGCGAGCGGGTTCCGGCTGACGATGTCGAACCCGAACGGGACCGGCCAGATCTACTACACGCTGGACGGGTCGGACCCGCGCGTGT
>JAFGHX010000040.1 GCA_016929905.1 Kiritimatiellia bacterium | reverse complement strand
GCCATTGAATCCATCACGAGGGGCGGGCCGCGCCCGCCGAAGCAAGAAAGGCCAGCCGTCGCCGGCTGGCCTTTACGCGTAGGCGGGTAGCGGGGGTTGGATTTGAACCAACGACCTTCAGGTTATGAGCCTGACGAGCTACCGGGCTGCTCCACCCCGCAGTCTTTTTTTAAACGCGTTGCGTGTGCTACGTTCCGCGTATAGTATGGAACGTATAACGGAATGTGGGTCCGATGCAAGAAGAAAATGCAGCCGCTTTCGAGTTGAGCGCCTGCCTGAGCGCCGCGGACAGGGCGCGGTTGGCGGAATGGCGCCGGCATGGCGAGGCGACGCCGGGGCCGTTGCCGGCAGGCGTTGTCCCGGTGCGAACGCGGCGGGTCCGGGCTGTCGGTCGCGGGCGGCTGCCGGACGATGGCGACGTGTACGTGAAAGTCATGGGGTTTCCTCGGCCCAGGGATCGGATTCGGTATCTGTTCCGTGCGCTGCCCGCCGTTCACGAGGCGCGCGTTTTGCGGTACGTGGCGCGGCGGGGAATTCCCTGCCCGGCCGTGCTCGCCGTGTGGGGCCGGCGCCGCCGCGGACTGCCGCGGTTGTCCTGTCTCGTCACCCGGGCCTTGCCGGGATCGGCCGGGCGGGCCGACCCGGAGCAGGCGGTCCTGCTGGCCGGCCGGCTGGCCGACTCGGGCGTGTACCACCCGGATTTTCACATGGGCAACATCGTGGGCGGCGAGGACGGCGTGCCCGCGGTGCTCGACTTGCAGTCGGCGCGCATCAAGCGGCGCGGGCTCTGCCGTCGGCAGCGGGTGGCGATGCTCGCCAAACTGTTGTCGGACCCGCTGTGGCCGACCGCCGAGGCGGCGCCTCTTCTGGTTCGCGCCGGCGTCCTGTCGCCGGGCGAAGCCGCGGCGGCGGTCGAACGCGCGGCGCGCATTCGGCGGGAGGAAACGCTCACCCGCATCCGGCGTTGCCTGCGCGACGGCTCGGGTTACTCTGTGTCGCGACGGTGGGGCCGAGTTGTGTATGAACGCCGGGTCACGAACGGGCCGGGCGGCGTAGCGATCGAGGGCGGCCGCGAACTGCTGCGATGGTGGCTCGGCGACAGAACGCGCGAGGTCCTCGACGGCGCCGAGCCCGCCCTGGACAGGTTGTGCCTCCATGCCTGGTGGGTGCGCCAGAGGCACCGGGTGCAGACCCGGTGCGCGGACGAGGCGGAGTTCCGCTCGACGCAAGTCCGGGGGCTGGAGCAGGCCTACAGCCGCTACCGGGCGCTGGCGCGCGGCCGGCCGTGAGCCTTTGCGGCGCCGTCTCCCCGGGGGCCGCGGGCGTGGGGCATCACACAACAGCGTGGGGCTCGCCACCCCCTGTGCGGCTACCATATCTGGGGCGATTTTTTTGTTGCATGCCCCAGCGGGACTGAATAAACTGGCCGCGAGCTAGTTGTGGAGGTTTTTTGTTGACCTGCATACGGCGGCGGCTTAGTATTGCGGGAACCTATCGTTTGATCGTTTTGGGACGGGAAGATATCGGGTGAGTAAGGAGGCCAACAGAATGAAGAAGTTGCTAGGGTTGTCTGTGCTCGTTGCGGCCATAACGATGGGGTTCATGTTTGGCTGTGAGGACTGGGAAAAAGGGCAGGATGACTGGAACAGCAGCGGAATACCGGCTGACTATTTTAGCGGTGTCTATTCTGCTCCAAACGGCGAAGACGCGATTGTGCTGAACTACAATACGAACGATATCGTCAAGACGCATAGCTGGACCGACACCGTGGGCGTCGGTGACGGCAGCAAGTTCCTGTTCGTGGCCACGATGACGCATCGGCCCATTCTGCCGGGAACCGTGGTGGTCACGGATGGCACGACGGTCTTCACGGAGAACGACACGAACCCGGGTACGCTGGAAGCGAGCGGAGGGAAATCCGGCACGATCGACTACAAGACCGGCGACCTCTCGCTGGACTACGTGAATGCGGCGGGCGCTCCGGCGGCCGGGGCCACGATCCAGGCGACCTACGAGTACGAGACGTACACGGGGTCCAGCGCCAGCACGATCTATTCATTCGTGGTCTTCCAGGAGGGCAATCATCTCCAGTTCCGAGACAATTTGGGGAATCTGTACACGGGCAGCATCGGCAGCGTGGAGGTCCTTGATCAGACAACAACGGTAGGCCCCTGGTCGGCCATCGCTCAGTTCAGTGTAGCAGGGACGTATTCGGGCAGATCGGTCCAGATCGTCGGTACGCTTGAGGGCGAGGTAGATGATGATGCTTCGCCGCATATTGTGTATCGTCGAATGTACGGGACTTGGATTGAGGATAACGCGACAGGTAACGTGGTCGCGGTTGCCCCGGCCATTACCTATTATCCGGTCGCCGCCCAATAGACCGAGGGCCTGTTGTTGAAACCGGCCGGCCGCCGGCGCCGTTGCGCCGGCGGTTTCGGGTCCCTGTGCGAAGGTGGCGCTTCACGTCGGAGTCTTGGCTCCGATCTCTGGCGGGTCGATCGAATGGGCGTGTTGTATAGTATCTGTCTGCAGACGCTTTCGATGCTTGCCCCGCGGTGCGGCTACTGTCCCAATCGTCCTCTTTGCCCGGTCTTCTCCCGTGTGAATGCTGACGCGTGTGATCCAGCCGATAGGGGTGTATAAATGAAGAGACAGTCCTCCCTGCAGCCCGTTCTGCTCGTTTCGCTGACGCTTGGCCTGCTGTTGGCGGTTGCCGCTGACGGCTTGGCGCAGGGCGTCGAGTACTTCGAATGGACGCCGATCAGTTCGCCGCAGGGCTTGAATCAACCGATTCCCGTGACGGTCACCGCGCGGAAGGACGAGGGCCGCACGGCCACCACCTTCACCAACAACGTGACGCTCAGCGGCCTCGTCGGGGGCACGAGCATGATCTGGCTCCGCGAGGGCCGCGTGGCCATCAACTATCCGGCGCGCAATTTTCACCGGAATATGCGTACACAGGTCCTCTACCTGAACTCGGAGGTCGGCTTGTCGACGAGTTTCAACAGGCTGGACCTCGAATTCGCGACGGTGCCCAGTCACCCGCTTGCCGATTTCCGGATCCGAATGAAGAACGTGCCGGCCAGCATGACAAACCTGGATACCAACGAATGGCAAGACTCCGGCTGGAGCACGGTTTACCAGAAGGCTGCGGTCAGTATCGTCTCCACCGGCTGGTACAGCTTCGTTTTTTCCTCGTCGTTCGCGCACGCGTATCCGAACAACCTGATGGTCGATTTCAGCTACGACGACACCACGCGCGGCGCCGGCAGCACCGATGGCCGGTGCCTGGGCTCGGAAATGTCCGAGTACCGCGTGCTTTGGTACGAATCGGATGACCCGGACGAAGATCCGTTGGATTGGTCGGGCTCGACTCCCGCGCCGCGCCAAGAGACCGTCGTGCCCAACATCCGGCTGACCCGTCCGCAGAATTCGGTTCAGATTACGCCCACGACCGCCGGGCCGTTTACGGCAGGGAAGTGGACGGGGACGGTCACCGTGACCGAGAGTTCGCCGGTGCTCCTCATGCGGTTGCGGGCGGACGACGGGCAGGGCCATACCGGCGAGAGCGAGCTGTTCTCCACTGAGGAGCGCGGTCAGGTGCAGGTCTTCCTCCTGCCGACGAACGCGCCCACGCCGCCCAACCCGGCGTGGCGGCTGACGAGCGGCTACGACACCGATTGGCACGCGGGCGGGGAGACGGTTTCCGGGGTTGCCACCGGGGTGTATACGGTGACGTTCGCCGACGTGTTCGGGTGGTCGGCGCCCGCCGACATCTCCGTGACGGTTCTGAAGGACCAGCTCACGCAGGCTACCGCCACCTACACCGCGCACACCGGCACCCTGTCCATTGAGGTCACGCCCGACGAAGGCGTCTGGGTCCTGACCCAGTATCCGGGCAGCTACGCCGGCCCGACGGGCGGCACGGGCGACCTGGCGGCCACAACGGTGGCGGTCGGCACATACACCGTGGACTACCAGGACATCGGCGGGTATTCGGCGCCCGCGGATCAGACCCAGGACGTCCTGCGCGACCTGAGTACCGTGTTCCAGGGCGAGTACTCCCAATTTCAGGGCACGATCTCGATCGACGTCACGCCCGATACCGCCAGTTGGCAGATGACCGCCTATCCCGCCGGTTACGCCGGGGCAACGGCCGGGACCGGCGATCTGGGCGTCACCGCCGCGGCCGGCGGCACCTACACCGTCACCTATCAGCCGCTCGCCGGCTACATCACCCCCGCGCCCGAGACGCTCGGCATCATCAACGGCTCCAACACGGCCTTCACCGGCACGTACGTCAGCACCGGTACGGTGCCTTGCGGGACGATCACCATCGACGTCACCCCGGATACCGGCGCGTGGACGGTGACGCAACTGCCGACCGTCGACGTCAGCGTGAGCGCCTCGACGGACGACGCGGAAGAGGAAGTGACGTCCGGAGGGGTCGAGACTGACAGCTCGGACCTGGAACTGGTCGAGGAGAGCGACGTGCAACTCGTCGGCATGCGGTTCAACGGAATTACCGTTCCGCCGGGCGCCACGATTTCGAGCGCCTACATCCAGTTCCGATCCGATGAAGTCCATTCCGGGGCGACAACGCTGTCTATCCAGGGCGAAGCGGCGGACAACCCGGGCACGTTTTCCTCAAACGTCGTCAACGATGTCTCTTCCCGTGCGCGCACGACCGCTTCCGTTTCGTGGAGCCCGCCGGCGTGGAGTTCGGCCGGCCAAGCCGGCTCGGCGCAGCGTACGCCGGATCTCGCCAGTGTCATTCAGGAGATCGTGGATCGGCCCGGATGGGCCAGCGGCAACTCGCTCATCATTATCGTTACGGGCAGCGGCAAGCGCGTCGCCGATTCCTTTGACGGGGGGTGGGGGCCGCAGCTTCACATCGAGTATCCGCTGACCGACCCCTACACCTACAACTATCCGGCCAGCGGCGCGGGCGACCTGGGCGCAACCGTCGCTCCGATCGGCAACTACCAGGTGACCTACACGCCGGTCACCGGCTACAACACGCCGGCGGACCAGACGCTGGCCGTGACGCAGGGCGCGAACACGGCCTTTGCCGGCACGTGGACTCGCGAGTCCGGCTGGATCGCGATCGACGTCACGCCGGCGGCCGGAACGTGGACGCTCGTGACCTACCCGGCGGACTATGCCGGGCCCACAAGCGGGACGGACGACCTCGCCGCCACGGTCGCGCCTGCCGGCTCCTATCGCGTGACGTACGGATCTATTTCCGGATACGCCGCCCCGGCGGCGGAGACCAAGGACGTCACTAACGGCGCCACCACGACGTTCATCGGCACGTACACCCAGGGCTTCCTGTTCGAGGAGGATTTCGAACCCTACGCCGTTGGAATCGATATCGACGGCGACAACGGGTGGGTCGCCTCGCCCGCGAACATGGCCACGGTCCAGACGGGCGTCGTGCACGGCGACGCGCAGGCGCTCGACCTCGGCGCAACCGCCACGTTGACCCGGCCGTTCCTCACGGGAAGCGGTAGCCTGGACGTGCGGGTCGCCTCCAGCACCGACGACGCCGAGGAGAGACTGGACTCGAATGCGGTGGAAACCTGGAGCGGCGATCTGGAGTTGGTCGAGGAAGCGGCAACTCAAACGGTCGGCATGCGTTTCGCCGGCATTGCAATCCCGCCCGGCGCCACCATCAGCAGCGCCTACATCCAGTTCACGGTGGACGAGACGACGAACGTGGCGACGGCGTTGACCATTCAGGGCGAGGATGCCGCCGATGCCACGACGTTTTCTTCCAACATCGTGGCGGACATCTCCTCGCGCCCGCTGACCACCGCCTCTGTGGCCTGGGCGCCGCCGGCGTGGAGCACGGCCGGCCAGGCGGGCGCGGCACAGCGAACGCCCGACATCTCCGCCGTGATCAAGGAGATCGTCGATCGCGGGGATTGGTCCAGCGGCAACGCGCTTGCCATCATCATCAACGGCAGCGGCAAGCGTACGGCCGAGGCCTGGGACGGCGAGGCGCCGAAGGCCCCGCTGCTGCACATCGACTGGACGACGCCGACCCCGAACCCGCCGGACGCGATCTGGACGGAGATGTGGATTCAGCCCGTGTTCCGTGTCGAACCGCTGAACCCCGGCGCGCCGAGCTCCGGCACGACGGCCGCCTTCTTCGTGAAGCAGAACGGGCATGTTGTCTACTTCGACGGCGCCGGCGGCTGGGCGGAGTCGTCGGCCGTCACGCTGACCGAGGGGCAATGGGTCAGCGTGCTGGTGGGGCAGGACTATGCGGCGAAGACCTGGTCGCTGCAGATCAACGGGAGCTGGATCGCGACGGACGTCGCCTTCGTGGATGCGGCGGTCAGCAGCATCACGCAGTTTGGCGTCGTCGGCGGGCTGCGGTCCAGAACGTATCTTGACGACATTCGGATCGCCGAGTCGCCGAGCGACATCGGAACACTGCCGTTCGCCGAGGACTTCGAGGCCCGCAACCCCGGGACGATCAGCGGGCAGGGCGGTTGGGTCGCCACGCCCTCGACCGAGGCGGTTGTGCAGGGGGCGGTGGTGCACGGGGGGAGCCAGGCCCTGGAATTGGGCGATGCGGTCGTCTCGCACGGGTTCCTCGCCTCGTCCGCGCACGGGGTTGGAACGGACTTGTGGCTGCGGCCCACCAAGCGGCTGTCGAGCATGCCGCCGACCCTGAACGCGAGCACGACGGTCGCGCTCTATGTCGACAAGGACGGGTACCTCACCGCCTACGACGGCGGGGTCGGATGGCAGACCCTGTCGCACACTCCGATCGCCGACGACACCTGGGTGCGTCTGACCATCCACCAGAACTACGACGACGAGACCTGGTCGGTCGAACTCGGCGGTACGGTCCTGGCTACGGGGCTCGGGTTTGCATCGAGCCAGGCCACGTTCACCGCCCTGACCCTTACCGGCGGCGCCCTGCAGCTCGGATATGTCGACGACATCGCGATCGCGGAGGAAGCCATTCGGTACCCGATCACCGCATCGGCCGAAGGCGCGGGCGCGGTCAGCCCGAGCGGCATCACCGAGGTCGACGCCGGCGCCAACCAAGCCTTCACGATGAACCCGGATCCCGGCGCCCAGGTCTGGCAGGTGGAGGTGGACGGCGTGAACGTGGGTGCGACGAGCACCTATACTTTCACGAACGTGACCACGGCACACACCATCCATGCGCGGTTTGTGGGGACGTCGACGCATACCATCACCGCCTCGGCCGGCGCGCACGGCTCGATCGTGCCACCGGGCAACGTGACCGTGTGGGACGACGCGGATCAGAGCTTCCTCATCATCGCGGAGTCCGGCTACACGATCGACGATGTGACGGTGAACGGCAGTTCGGTGGGGGCGGTGGGCCGCTACACCTTCACGAACGTGACGGCCAATCAGACCATCAGCGCGACGTTTGCCCGGTTCGCCGGCTATCGCGATTTCGACGGCGACGGCAAGACGGACGTCTGGTTCTATGATCCTGCGACGGGCACGTGGTACGTCAAGCGCTCCTCGACCGGCGATATCGACGTGTGGCATTTCGGGTTCTACGGGCCCACGCCGGTGCCCGCCGACTACGACGGCGATTCGCTGACCGACCTCGCCCTGTATGACCAGCCGCAGGGCGTGTGGTACCTGATGCAGACCTCTGCCGGGTTCCTCTCGCGCCAGTTCGGCTGGTCCGCCGCCGCGCCTGTCCCGGCCGACTACGACGGGGATAGGAAGGCCGATCTCGCCGTGTACGGGCCTGGCGGATACTGGTATATGCTCCGCAGCACCGCGGGCTTCGGAATGACGCAATTCGGATGGGACGGCCCGACCCCCGTGCCGGGCGACTACGACGGCGACTTCCAGGCGGATCTGGGCGTCTACCACGGCCCCAACGGCGGGTGGTACCTGCTCAAAACCGCGGAAGGGTTCGCGTTTCAGCAGTTTGGCTGGAGCGGGCCGACCCCTGTCCCGGCCGACTACGACGGGGACGGGAAAGCCGATCTCGCCCTCTACAACCAGCCGTCGGGCACCTGGTACCTGCTGATGACATCGGACGGGTTCAGGATCCAGAACTTCGGCTGGGCGGCCGCGGAGCCGATGCCGGGCGATTATGACGGCGACAAGAAGACGGACCTCTGCGTCCGGGCCGCCGGTACGTGGTATATCCTGGGCACGTCGGACGGTTTCTGGACGGAGCAGCTTGGTTGGTAAGGCAGGAAGAACAGAGAAGGTCGAAACCATGAGAAGATGGATATGGAGTTGTGCCGCTGTAGCATGGGCCTTGGCGCAGAGCGCCCGTGCGGACGAGCCCGGAACGCTGATACAGCTATCCAGTAGCGTTCTGGTGGTGCTCGGCATCGTGGCTGTCGTCGGGCTGGTTCGCGTGATTCGGAAGCGGTCCTGACCGGCGCGGCGCGTGGCAAATAGGCGCCCCGGACTCTCGATAGGGTGGCCGGGGCGTGTGCGCGACGCGGGTTCGGCCGCGTCGCGCTGGACTCCCGTGGCGCTGCCTGTACGCGCGTGCCCTCTCGTCTCCGGTGTGCAGCGGGATGGAGGGTGCTTGTGTTCTTCTTTCTACACCTGCTGGAATCCTTCTGGTCTCCGCTGCGGATCTTCCGCTACATAACCTTCCGCGCCGTCTGCGGCGCCGGTACGGCCTTTGTGCTGTGCGTGGTGCTTGGCCCCTGGATGATCCGCCAGCTCAGGCGTCTTCAGATTGGGCAGCACGAACGCCGCGAAGAAGCGCCGCCGTTGTACACGTTGCACGGCAAGAAGGAAGGTACGCCCACAATGGGCGGCCTGCTGATCGTCACAGCCATTCTGGTGTCCGCCCTGGTGTGGGCCATACCGCACAACCGGTTCATCCTGTGGGCGGTGGCTACGCTCTGCTACATGGCGGCCGTGGGGTTCTGGGACGACTATACCAAGACCGTGCGCCGCAGCGCCAAGGGCCTCTCCGCGCGCCGGAAGTTCGCGCTGCAGTTGATTTGGGCGCTGGCCGTCGTCGCCGTGCTGCTGACGCACCCCGACACCGGCGAAACGACGCGCCAGCTCATGGTCCCCTTCCTGAAGTATCCGCTCATCTGGGATATGGGGCTGATCGGCACGTTTCTGTTCATTGCGCTTGTGCTGGTCGGCGCCACGAATGCCGTGAATCTCACCGACGGGCTGGACGGACTGGCCATCGGGTGCACGAGTTCCGTGGCCGTCTCCTATCTCGTCATGGCGTACGTGGCCGGGCACGCCAAGTTCGCCGAGTATCTGCAGGTCCCCTGGGTGCCCGGCAGCGGAGAACTGGCCGTGCTCTGCGGCTGCCTGCTCGGCGCCTCGCTCGGTTTTCTGTGGTACAATTGTCATCCGGCCCAGATCTTCATGGGTGACACCGGCAGCCTCGCGTTGGGCGGAACCATCGCCATGATCGCCCTCCTGATCAAGCAGGAACTTACCCTTATCCTCGTGGGGGGCGTCTTCGTGATGGAGGCGCTCAGCGTCATCATTCAGGTTGTCTCCTTTCGATGTCGCGGCAAGCGGGTCTTTGCCATGGCCCCTATCCACCACCACTTCGAGCTGAAGAAATGGAGCGAGACGCAGGTCACGATCCGGTTCTGGATCCTCTCCATCATCTTCGCGCTGATCGGTATCCTGACGCTCAAGATCCGATAGCAGGACCGGGTTGCGTTGGGCGAACTTGCGAACCCGCGCACCTGGCGGTGACGGGCAAGAGGTGGCGCGGATGGAACGATACGAACGGGCTTTGGTTCTCGGGCTGGGAGCCAGCGGCGAGTGGGCCGCGCGCCTGCTGGCCCGGGACGGGACCGCCGTTACGGTTGTTGACAGCCGTTCGGACGATGCGCTGCAGGCCAGGCGGCGCGACTTGGGGCGGCTGGGCGTGCGCGTGCTGCTTGGCACGGAGCGGTGTCCGGTCGAGGCGTTCGATGTCTGTGTGATCAGCCCCGGCATTCGCTCCGACGCGCCGCTGGCGAGGGGCGCGTCGGAGCAGGCGCCGTGCCTGCTGGCGGAGTTAGAGTTGGGATGGAGCCGGCGCCGAACGCCGGTTCTCGCGATTACGGGGTCGAACGGAAAGAGTTCGCTTGCCAAGCTGTGTGCGGAGACGCTTGCCGGCGCGGGGTTGCGCGCGAGCGTGTGCGGGAACTTCGGGCCGCCGGTGTCGAGAGCGGTGCTGGAAGAGCCGCAGGCCGACTGGCTGGTGGTGGAAGTGAGTTCGTTTCAGTTGGAGCATGTGCGGCGTTTTTCGCCGGACGTCGGCGTGCTGCTCAACATCTTGCCGAATCACCTGGACAGGCACGGCGATATGGCCACCTACGCCGGAACGAAGGCGCGGCTCTTCGCGCGCATGGGGCCCGGGTGTACGGCGATCGTGAACGAGACCGTGCTCGACACGCTGCCGGACGCCGTGCGGCGGCGGCTGCGGGCGAAAGGAAACGGGGCGGACGGACCCGCGTGCGTGACGTTCGGCTGCGCGGCCGGCGCGGACTACCGTTACGTCGACGGGACGGTCCGCGCGGCAGGCTGCGGGGCGGGCGCGGGCGAGGCGGCGTCGGTCTGTCTCGCCGGCACCTATTTCGGAAACGAGGTGTTCGGACTGGCCGGGGCGGCGGCGGTGGCGGCGATGGACGCGTGCGGGGTGGCCCGGAGCGCGGTGGCCGAAGCGGCAAGGCGCTTTCACCCGCTACCGCACCGGATGTGCCGGATCGCCACGCGCAGGCGTGTGCGGGTCATCGATGACTCGAAGGCCACCAACATGGCCGCTCTGCGTGCCGCGCTGGCGATGTGTGAGCCGCCCGTTCGTCTGATCGCCGGCGGGTTGGCCAAGGAAACGGAATTCGGGGCGCCCAAAAAAGAACTCGCCAAGAAGGTGCGTGGCGCCTATCTTATAGGCGAGGCGGCGCCGGTGTTGCGCGAGAGCTGGCAGGATGTCGTTGCGTGCCGGCTTTGCCTGAACCTGGAGGAAGCCGTTCGGCGCGCGTGGCAGGACGCGGAAGAAGGAGATGCCGTCCTGCTGGCGCCGGGCTGCGCGAGTTTCGACCAGTTTCGAAGTTTCGAGGAACGTGGCGAACAATTTGTCCGGATTGTCCGGTCGTTAGACGGGGAGGAGCGTCTATGAAAAACCGAGTGGTGGTTGTGGTCGCGGTGGTGGCGGCCGCGCATTGCGCGGCCGTCGGCGTGCTGCTGTCCTTTTCCGGTTGCGGAAGAACGGGCGGGCTGGCCGGCCCGGTCCGTTTGCCGGAGGGCAGGCCGCCGCAGCCGGTGATGCCGCCCACCTCGGCCCCCGATGCGCCCGTGGTGCCCCCGCCCTCGCAGACTCCCGTTTCCGCCGAACCGGCGCCTCTCATCACGGAACCGGAGCAGGCAACCGCCTACGTGGTGCGCAACGGCGACTCCCTGTCCAGGATCGCGAAGCGGCACGGTGTGCACATGACCGACATCATGCAGATGAACGGCCTTCGAAACCCGAACAAGTTGCTTGTGGGGCAGAAACTCCTGCTGCCCAGCTACGCGACGGCATGGACGCCGCCGGCGGAGAAGGAGACCGCCGAGCCGGCAGCCCCGGCCGGCGGGGAAGTGGGTGTCTATGTGGTTCGCAAGAACGATTGCCTGTCCAGGATCGCCGCGCGGCACGGGATCGCGCTCGCGGCGCTGCGCGAGGCGAACGGGCTGAAGGGGGACCGAATCCTGGTCGGGCAAGAGCTTAAGATCCCCGGCTCCGCGTCTGCCGCGCGGGCCGTGCCCGCCCCCGAGACGGCGTTGCCAACCGGCGTTTCGGAGCCCGAACCGACGCCGGTGGCCGATGAACCGCCGGAGGAATCGATGCCGGACGCCGAGGCGCCGGCGCCGGCCGTCGAAGAAGAAGCCCTTGCGCCGGCAGACTCGCCTGCGCCCCCCATCGTCGCGGCGCCGGCCGCCGCCAGTCTTCTGGAGGGCGGCGAGCAGAAGATGCATTTCGTTGAACCGAACGAAGATCTGGAGGCCATCGCGGCCATGTATCCGGGCGTGCGGGTCGAGGATATTATGCGGGCGAATGCGCTGACAGTGAAGAAGGTTGAGCCCGGCCAGCGCCTTCAGATCCCGCCGGCCCCAAAGCCCTGACGCGTCCGGCGGGCAGCCCGTGGCTCGGCGAGCATGTGGAAGACAGCAACCGTCCTGATCGCGTTGGTACTTGTGCTCCTGGCGCTGGGTATCGTCATGGTCGGCAGCGCCAGCCGGGTCAAGGGGCAGTCCGCCCAACTCGCCGATCCCTCCTACTACCTGAGGCGCCAGATCCTCTGGCTGCTGCTCGCGAGCATCGCCGGTGTGCTGGCCAGTCACTTCGATTATCACGTGCTGCGCGAGAAATGGGCGGTCCGGGGCCTGATGACGCTGGCCCTGGTTCTGCTCGTTTGCGTCTGGGTGCCGGGCATAGGGAAGAAGGCGGGCGGCAGTTACCGTTGGCTCCGAATCGGGATGCTGAGCTTCCAGCCGTCTGAGCTGGCCAAGTTCATGATCGTCGTGTTCCTGGCCGCTCAAATGGCGCGCGTCCAGTTGCGCGCCGATCACCTCAAGGAAGGCTTCCTGCTTCCGATCCTGCCTCTGGGCGTGGCGGTATTGCTGATATTCCTGGAACCGGACTACGGGACGGCTTTTCTCACGGCCATGGTCGGCATGACCGTCATGTTCGTCGGCGGCGCGCGCCTGACGCACCTGGTGCTTGCCGGCACGCTGGGCATGTGCAGCTTCGTCGTGGCGGTGATGCAGAACACCCTGCGGATGAACAGGATACTCGCGTTCCTCGACCCGGCGAAACACCCCGACATCGCCTACCACCTGCAGCATTCGGAATACGCATTCATCATGGGCCGTGCGGTCGGGGTGGGGCTGAACAGGAGCACGGAAAAGCATTTCTATCTGCCGGAAGCGCACACGGACTTCATCTTCTCTATCGTCGGAGAGGAACTCGGCCTTGTGTGGACGCTGGGCGTGCTGGCCCTGTATCTGGGTGTCATGGTCTGCGGGCTGCGGATCAGCCTGCATGCGCGCGATCCGTTCGGAAGGCTGCTGGCGTTCGGCCTCACGATCATGATCAGCATGCAGGCGGTGATCAACATCGCGGTGGTGACCGGCTGCATGCCGACCAAAGGGCTGGCGTTGCCCTTCATCAGCTACGGGGGCTCGAGCCTCCTCATGAGCCTGGTGGCCGTCGGTGTGCTGGTGAACATCGCCCGGCAGGTCGACAGACGCGCGTAGCCTCACGGCCGCGGCTGGGCGGAATCGTCGGCCGGCTCCTCTTCCTCAATGGCCTCGACGTCTTCTTCCTCGTCGTCCAGGGAAGGTTGCTCCACCGGGATGCCGGCCGGCGGGACCTCGAGCAGGATGGGCCCGGGTATGGCCCCGGCCGTCGGGGTCTTCACGACGGTGGGCTGGATCGTGTCGAACGAGAGCTCGTGGATCGTCGTGCGGCGGCCTGCGTCGGCCTGGACGTCCTCAGTTTCGAAACGCAGTTCGTATTCGCCTATGCGCAGAATGGCGCCGTTGGCCAGCACGTTGGTCGTGTGCCTGTCGATCTTGCGCCCGTTCACAAACGTCCCGTTCGTGCTGTCCAGGTCCACGATCTCGCACGCATTCTTGCCCATCTCGATCACCGCATGGTGGCGCGACACGTGGGTCGAAGCGAGCTGGATTGTATTGTTCGGCGCGCGCCCGATCGTGGTGCTCATGTTCGTGAGCGGGTACACCTTCCTCGTTTCGCCCGAGATCAGAACGAGACTGGCATTCACGGCTACCCTCCTGCGCCGTATGATAGGAGGCACCCCGCGTGTTGTCAAGCGGTCGTGTGCCGGCGGCCGGAACCCGGGCGTGCCGCGCTCAGTCGACCGTTTCGGCCGCATCAGCCGGGAGGGCTTCGAGCTCCTGGCGGATCTTTCCGATCAGGCTCTGCAGGGAATCCTGTGCAGGGAGCAGGCGGGTGATGGCCTGCATGTCCGGAATGGCGAGGTCATAGCGCCCCAGTTGATGGGCAATGCTGGCCCTGGCGACATAGAAGGCAAGTTTCGCCGGTTCCAGCCTGATGGCCTGAGTGAAGTCGCCCAGCGCCTGACGCATGTCCAGGGAATGCCATTTGGCCAGCCCGCGGGCGGCATAGGCCTCGGCATCGTCGGGCGCTTCATTCAGCAGCCGGGTCATCGTGTTGACCGATTCGTCATACATGTGGCGGTGAATCTGGCTGAGGCCCAGGTTGAACTGGGCGTACATGTCGTCCGGCTCGCTCTTGGCGGCCGAGCGGAACATCAGTTCCGCGGCGGTGTAATCGGGAATCTGATAGAGGCAGTAGCCCTCCAGGAAGTGGACGTTGAGGAAGTCGTCGCCGCCGAACATGGCGCGGACTTTGCTGAAGCAATCGGCAGCCCGCTTGTACTGCTTCATGCTGAGGAAGGCGAGGCCGAGGTTGAAGTAGAGGAATGAACTGTGTGGGTTGTTCTTGAGCGCGTCCTCCAGAATGGTCGGGACGCGGGCGATGGCGCCCATGGCAATCAGGCTCGCCGCCCAGTTATTCGCCGCCACGTCGTTCTTCGGCAGACACGTCGCCGCACGGGAAAACGCCTGTTGGGCCAAGTGAATCTGATGCGACTTCACGAAGGCCAAGCCGGTCTCCAGCCAGTCCCAGCCCATGTAGGGGGACAGGGGCGAATCGTCCATCAGCGCCTGCAGCGCCACCGCGACGCCTTTGCCGCGCGGGGCCTTGCGGATCTCGGCCAGCCGCGCGCTGAAGTCCGCCTCCATCCGGGTCTCCTGCCGAAACCGGTCGAAGAAACCGCGGGGCGCGGCCGATTTCTGGCTGCCCTCCGGAACGGGTGCGAAGTAGGGGAGGCGGGCGTCCGGCCGGATGCGCGGTTCGATGGGCAGGTTGATCGTCGCGGCGCTCGCGTTGATCGCGAAGTGTTCGGCGTCCGGCGGCGCATACTCGCCGTCGATCGTTTCCGAATCGGCGATGGGCGCGACGCGCGGCTCGTCGACAAGCAGCGACGAAGTCTCCTTCAGAAAGCCGGACAGCAGAGAGGACAGCTCCACGTCGGACCGGCCGTCCAACCGTGCGGCCAGCCCCGCTGTTCGGGCGAGGGCGCGCGTTCCGCCTTCACCGTCGCCGGGCGCCGTGTCGGGGGCGGGCGCTTCGGAGAAGCCGGCCGCCTCCGCGGAGTCCATCCACGAAACGTTCATGCACGCCTGTGCAATCTGTCTGACGCTCTGGCTCGGGCTGCTGTCGGGATAGGCCCACAGGAAGGGCTTCATCTCCAATGTGGCGCTCGGCACCCGCTCGTCGTAAGGGACTGAGCCGAAGTAGCGCAGCTGGATGCTGAGGTAAGTGGCGCAGATGTCCTCCAGACTGCGTCCGAGCCGCTCGGCATTCTTGCGGGCCATGTTCAGCACGAGCGCAGGCCGAAAATCGTGCAGGACCTGCCGCATCTGTCGTTCGGCGTCGGGATTGGCGCCGCCCGCCAGCTGGGCGAGCACGTCGATCGTGTTCCCCTTCTCCGTATCACCCGAGGTCTTGAATCGGGCAATCAGGTCGAGCATGCCGGGGTCGTCTTTGAACTGCTTGGTGAAGATCCGGAAGACGACGTTTTTCAGGAATTCGTAGGCGTTCAGGATCGCTGTGGGCTCGGGCAGCGAGACGACGATCCCCGAATGCGTCATCGTGAAGAAATCCACCACGTTGAAGCTCGTGCCCGCGCCGAGGTCCAGGACCACATAGGTCGCGTCCAGTTGGGAGATAGCCTTCAGGACCTTGATCTTGCGCTGGTACTCCAGATTCGCAATGCCCGGTATGAACCCGTTGCCGCTGATCAGGCGCAGATTGTCGGTGCCCGTGTCGATCGCATATTCGATCAGCGACTGGGTGTCCGGCCTGTAGATGAAATCCCCGATTCCGAGGTGAGTCGTTTGAATACCGAGCAGCGTGTGCAGGTTCGCGCCGCCGAGGTCCAGATCGATGATAATCGTGTTGTGGCCGCTGCTGGCCAGGGCTATGGCGAGGTTGGCGCTGATGCAGCTCTTGCCGACGCCCCCCTTGCCGCCGCCCACGGCCAGTATCTGGGTTCTGCGGGTTGGCTCCATAGCTCCACACGCCTCTGCTTCGCCGGAGTCTGCCTGTGTGGTCCCGGCGCGAGAAGAGTGTATCACAGCTTGAAAGCGTCCGGCAATAATGACCGCAGGGTCCAGCGCTTGGGTTCCTTCAGGCGGGCTTCGCCAGCCGAGAGCACAACGAAATCCGGGGCGCAGAATTCCGCCAGTGCCTGCCGGCACGCTCCGCACGGCGGGGCGGCCCTGCCGGCGGCGCACACGATGGCCATGGCGGCGAAGTCGCGCGCGCCGGCCGCGACCGCCGTATGCAGCGCGGTGCGTTCCGCGCAGACCGTGAGGCCATAGGACGCATTCTCGATGTTGCAGCCCGTGAACACGCGGCCGTCGTTCGCCAGCAGCGCGGCGCCCACCCGGAAGTGCGAGTAGGGGGCATACGCCCTGCCGGCCGCCGCCGCCGCCGCCTCAAGCAGGCTCGTGTAAGCCGTGGTTCTCTTCATCCGGTTCGCTCCTTCGCCATATCGCGCCAGAATGCCTGCAGCAGCGCCCGCATGCGGGGCAGCGCGCGCTGCGTGACGGTCATCACGTTCTCATGTGAGATGGGCGGCCCCAGGCCCGCGGCCGGGTTCGCGATGAGCGAGACCGCGGCAACGCGCATGCCGGCGGCGGAGGCGAGCATGGCCTCCGGGACAGTCGACATGCCGACGGCATCGGCGCCCCACGCTCGATACGCGCGAATTTCGGCGGGCGTCTCGAACGTCGGGCCGCTCACCGCCAGATAGACGCCCTCATGCACCTCGGTCTCCGTCTGCCGGGCTGCACGGCGCAGGCCCGCCAGCAGCTCGCGGTCGTAGACCTGCGTTTGGTCGGGAAAGCGCGGCCCCCAAAAAGGGGCGTGGGGTCCCTGCAGCGGGTTCGTCCCCATGCCGTTGATGTGATCGCTCACGAGCATCAGGGCGCCGGGGGCCCAGTCGCCGTGCAGGCCGCCCGCTGCGTTGGTGAATACCGCGACGGTGGCGCCGAGCGCCCTGAGCAGATAGACGGGCGCCGCAATCGGCGTCCAGCCGGCCCCTTCGTACCAGTGGCGGCGCCCCTGGAAGATCAGGGTGCGCAGGCCCGCGTATTCGGCGTCGAGCAGCCGGCCGCCGTGGCCGGGCACGGTGGCGGCGCCGAGCGCGGGAATCTCTTCGTATCCGACGCTCGCGCGACACGCGAAGCCTTCGGCGGCGCTGCTCCAGCCCGAGCCGAGCACCAGGCCGCAATCGGGCCGGGCGTTCCCCACCATGCGCCGTACGGCGTCCAGAGAGGCCGCGAGCCGCTCGTTGTCGATCGGGAACTGAACATCCATTTGAACACCTCAGACCGTCTCGGTTATCAGCGCGGCCGCCGCTCCCGCCGGGCGGGAGGGGGCCAGCCGGTAAGCGGCCGCCACGAGGGGCATGGCCTCCTTGCACGCTTCCGCACGGTTGGCATGGATCACGGCCAACGGCTCTTCGGCGGCCGTGGTCTCGCCCACCTTCTTCATGTGCGACACGCCGACCGCGGGGTCGACGCTGTCCTCCGTTCGCCGGCGGCCCGCACCGAGCACGACGCAGGCCCGGCCGATCTTCTCGGCGTCCACTTCGACAATCGTGCCCGCTTCGCGCGCGCGGACTTCCTCCCGTATCCGCGCCGTGAGCAGCTCGGCCGGGTCTTCCAGGCACGCCGTCTCCCCCCCGTGGCGGCGGACCATGTCTTTGAACCTCGAGAATGCCGCGCCGGACTCGAGCGCCCTGGACAGGCGCATCCTGGCGTCCCCTTCCTCGCGCGCGAGATCCGAGAGGACCAGCATGCGCGCCGCCAGGCAGAGCGTCAGTTCCACGACGTCCGCCGGCCCGCGGCCCTGCAGCGTCTCGACCGCCTCCAGCACTTCCAGCGCATTGCCCGCCGTGCGGCCCAGCGGCTGGTTCATATCCGTGACCAGCGCGGAGACCGGCGTGCCGAGCTCGCCCCCGAGCCGCACCATGGACTGAGCCAGCGTCCTGGCTTGCTCGCGCGTCTTCATGAAAGCGCCTTTGCCCCATTTCACGTCCAGGACCAGAGCGTCGAGTCCTTCGGCCAGCTTCTTGCTCATGATGCTGGCCGTGATCAGCGGAATGCTCGGTACCGTACCCGTCACGTCGCGCAGCGCGTACAGCTTCCTGTCGGCCGGGGCCAGCGTTGCGGTCTGGCCCATGATCGAACAGCCGCAGGCCGCGACGATCCGCAGGAATTCCGGCTCCGGCAAATCCGTACGATAGCCCGGAATGGACTCCAGCTTGTCCAGCGTTCCGCCCGTAATGCCCAGGCCGCGGCCGGAAAGCATGGGCACCGCCGCGCCGCAGCAGGCGACAAGTGGGGCGAGGATCAGGGATATCTTGTCGCCGATCCCGCCGGTCGAGTGCTTGTCGACCTTCGGCGCGGGGATCGACGTCGTGTCAAGCGTGGAGCCGGTGGCGATCATGGCGCGGGTGAGGATGGCCGTCTCGCGCGGGGTCATGCCTCTGAAAAAGACGGCCATCGCCAGCGCCGCCATCTGATAGTCGGGAATCTCGCCCCGCGTGTAGCCGTTGATGAAGAACACGAGCTCGTCTTCCGACAACGCACGGCCATCCCGCTTCTTCTCGATTATCCATTGCGGCAGCATGTCGGGTGAAAATCATACAGGCAACGGAAGGGCTGTTCAAGCGCCGGAATGTGGCTTATGCTTCCGGCATGAGGTCAGGCGGCCAATCGCGTGCGCGAATGACCTGGGGCGACCCCTCGGCCCGGGAATGGGCGGACTGGCGCTGGCAGCTCGCCCATACGGTGTCCGATGTGCGGGCGTTGGGCCCATTGCTGGGAGTCGGGGCCCGGCAACTCGGGCGGCTGTCGGCGGCGGCCGCGCGGTATCCGTTCAGAGCCACGCCCTATTACCTCTCTCTGGTAGAGTGGGGGAATCCCAGGGATCCTATTCGGCGGCAGTGTGTGCCGAGCCCGCCGGAACTGGACAACCGGTTCGGCCGGAAAGATCCGTTCAGCGAGGCGTCCCATGCTCCCGTGCCGGGCTTGGTTCGCCGCTATCGCGACAGAGCGCTGGTGATGGCCACCACACAGTGCGCGACGTATTGCCGCCATTGCACCCGAAAGAACCTGTTGCCGTGCGTGGGCGCGGGGCCGGCATGGGAACCGATCGCTCGCTACGTGGCCCAGCACCCCGAGATACGGGAGGTCATTCTGTCGGGTGGGGATCCGCTGCTCTTGCCGCCCCGGGCGCTCGACCGGATACTGGCGCGGTTGCGGCGCATACCGCATGTGGAAGTCATCCGGGTGGGAACGCGGCTGCCGGCGGTTCTGCCCATGCGCGTGACCGATGCGCTTTGCCGCGTGCTGGCCAACCACCGCCCGTTGTGGGTCAACACCCAGTTCAACCACCCGCGCGAGATAACGCCGGAGTCCGCGCAGGCCTGCAGCCGGCTTGTCTGCAGCGGCGTGCCGGTCTCCAACCAGGCGGTGCTGCTGCGCGGAGTCAACGATTCGCTTCCGGTGCTGCGCGCGCTCTGCCGGGGGCTGCAGGCAATCTCCGTTCGGCCCTACTACCTGTTCCAGTGCGATCCGGTCCTGGGCGCGACACACTTCGCCGTCCCGCTTCGGCGGGGGATGGCCATTGCCGAGCGGCTTCGCACGGCCGTCGGCGGCCTGTGCGTCCCGCTCTACGTCCTGGACCTGCGCGGGGCGGCCGGGAAGATTCTCCTGGAGCCCTCGCGCGTGGCGTCGGTAACGAAGCGTTGGCTCACGATTCGCGGGCGCAACGGCCGCCTCGTGCGGCATCGGAATCCCTGCCGCGCCTGATCCGGCCCCGGCCTGGCTGCGTGACGAAGTTTCCCGGATATCGCTTTGCTTTTGCCGGAGAATTCGGTACAAATTGAGGTTCATGCGGCGGCCTCGCCTCGCAGCCGGGAGCGGGTTCCGAGACGTCTGGCGGGGCCGGGGAGAAGCGGAGATGATGGACTCTGACGAAATACTCTCCCTGTTGCGAGAGACCGGTGCCTTGTTGGACGGGCATTTCGAGCTCAGATCGGGGCTTCATAGCGATACATTCTTCCAGTGCGCGAAAGTCCTGCGTTTCCCGCGTATTGCCGAGCGGTTGTGTACGGCGCTGGCGGGGAAGATGCGCGCGGGACTGGCGGGTGGCGCGCCGATCAACGGCGTGATCGCCCCCGCCCTGGGCGGGATTCTGGTAGGGTACGAGCTGGCGCGTTGCCTGGGCGTGCGCTCGATATTTGCGGAGAAGGAAGACGGCGCGCTTGTTCTGCGGCGCGGCTTCGCCATCGCGCGGGGTGAGCATTTTGTCGTGGCGGAGGACGTCATAACCCGCGGCGGGCGTGTGGCGGAGACCGTGGAGATCGTCCGGCGGAACGGCGGCGAGGTGGTGGCGGTGGCCGTGCTGGTGAACAGAAGCGGGGGCAAGGCCGTTTTCTCTTGTCCGACGTTCAGCCTGCTTGAGTGGGAGCCCAAGACCTACGATCGTGCCCAGTGCCCCCTGTGCGCCAAGGGGCTGGTATTCGAACACCCGGGCAGTTGATCGGCCGGGCGTGGAAGCGCTGGCGAGTTCCAATGGCAACGAATCCCGACAGCGACGTGCAGGGCAAAGCCCTGGTCATTCTGCCGACCTACAACGAGGCGGACAACATCCGGCGCATCGTGCCCGCCATTGTCGACGCCTGTCCGGCGGCCGACGTTCTGGTCGTGGACGACAATTCGCCGGACGGCACGGGCGCGATCGCGGAGGAGGTGGCCGCGAAGCTCGCCGCCGTCCACGTTGTGCACCGGGCGGAAAAGGCAGGCCTCGGCCGGGCGTACATCGATGGGTTCCGCTGGGGCCTGGCACGGGACTATGCGTATCTGTTCGAGATGGACGCCGATTTCAGTCACGACCCGGCCATGCTGCCGTGGTTCCTCAATGCCGCCAGGGAGGCCGACCTCGTCATCGGGTCGCGCTATATCCCCGGCGGCGCGGTCATCAATTGGCCGATGAACAGGCTGCTGCTGAGCTACTTTGCCAGTCTCTATGCCCGCCTGTTCACGGGCTTGACGGTTCACGACTGTACCGGCGGCTTCAAGTGCTTCCGGAGAGAGGTCCTGTTGAGTATTCCGCTCGATCTCATTCGCTCCAACGGCTACGCGTTCCAGATTGAGATGAACTTCGAGGCGCAGCGCCGCGGGTTCCGGCTCAAGGAGATCCCGATCATTTTCACCGACCGCATTGAGGGCAGTTCGAAGATGTCGCGAAAGATCGTATACGAGGCGTTCTTTGTGGTGCTGTCGCTGTTCGCGAGGCGCTTGCGGCGCCCGCGAGAACCCGAGCACGGCGCGGCAGGTGCGCCCGTCAACCGGTGAGATTTTCGTGAAGAGCCTTAAGGTCGCCATCTACTATCCGCCTGTCGGACGCGGGGGCGAGATCCCGCTGCTGGCACAGAACCGCCAATTCAAGTTCTCCAAGTCGGCCGAAATACGGATCTATCCCGTTGTCATGGCCACCCTGGCCACCATGCTGAGCCGGCAGGGGTGCGCCGTTCTGTGGCTGGACGGCATCAATTTGCGGTACTCGCGGAAGAGCTGCGACGAGCGCCTTCGGGCGTTTGGCCCCGACCTGATCGTGCTGGAGACCAAGGCGCCGCTTCTCGCCCGGCACCTCGAAGTGGCGCGGGATCTGAAGCGCGCGTTCGACGCGCGAATCGTCATGTGCGGCGACCATGTGTCGTTCTTCCCGGAGCAGGCGCTCGCCGGCGACGTGGACTATGTGGTGGCGGGCGGCGACTATGACTTTGCGATCAGCCGGTTGGCGGCCCATCTTCGAGACCCCGCGGCGCCCATGCCGGGCGGCGTGTATGCGAGGCGGGAGGGGGGCGTGGTTTGCTCGGGCAACGTCGAGGATTACGACCTGGATGCCGCGCCCATCATAGACCGCGACCTGACCCGCTGGGCCGCGTACGGCGAGGCCTACCTGTACAAGCCGGCGGCCTATATCATGTCGGGCCGCGGCTGCGGCGGCGCGAACCGCAATGAGAGCAGCTACGAGAGTTCTGCGCCGGGCGTCTGTACATTCTGTATCTGGCAACACGCGTTCTGGCGCTGTGGGGCCAGGATGCGGTCGCCGGCCTCGGTCGCGGAGGAGGTCGAGCAACTCGTGCGGACGTATCACGTGCGGGAGATTTTCGACGACAACGAATCCGGCGCCGTCTGGAGCGCCAAGTGGCTCGCCGAATTCCACAAGGAACTCAGGGCGCGGCGCCTGCTGGGGAAGGTGCGCCTCTCCTCCAATGCGCGCGCGGATTCCCTCACGCCCGAGCGGGCGCAGATGCTGCGGGAAATGGGATACCGTCTGCTGAAGGTCGGCCTCGAATCGGGCAACGACGCGACGTTGGCCCGGCTTCGCAAGAACGAAACGGCGGAACAGATCGCCGAGGGCATTCGCAACGCGAAACGCGCGGGCCTGCGCGTGCTCATCACCACCATGGTCGGCTATCCGTGGGAGGGCGAAGCGGATGCGCAGCGCACGTATGAGCTGACCCGCTCCCTCATGCTCTACAAGACGCACTTCGGCGACTCGCTGCAGTCCAGTATCATTACCCCGTATCCCGGCACCCCGCTGTACAACCTGGCCGAGAAGCAGGGCTGGCTGACGGAACATGCCGCCGACTACACGAAATACGATATGTCGCATCACATCCTCAAGACGGATCTCGATACCGTGAAGTGGTGCCGGCGCATGTGGAGTATCCATTTGCACCCGCTGTTCGTGCTCAAGTCGTTCCTTTCTCTGCGCCGCGCCGCCGATGCCAGGCTGGCCTGGCACGGGCTCACCTCTCTGCTTGGGCATCTGCGCGATTACGAGGCCAACCCGACATGACCGTGCACGGCCAGGAACCGCTCTTCGTCAGCTTCATCATCCCGCACCGGCCGGACGAATCGGTTGAGCGGACCGCGGCGGCGCTGCGCGCGGCCTGCGAGAAGAGCGGAGTCCGGTTCGAGCTGCTCTCCGCCTGGGGAAACAACCCGACGGTTCAGCGGAATGCGTGTATCGGCCGCGCGCGTTCGGGCGTGCTCTATTTCCTGGACAACGATTCCGTTGTGCGGGAAGACACGCTGCGGCGGCTGGCCGAGCGGCTCGAGGCGCGGCCGGACGTGGACATCGTGGGCGGCCCGAGCCTGACGCCCGCAACCGACACGTTCTTGCCGCGCTCGTTCGGCGCGGTCCTCGCGTCGCGCTTCGGGGTGGGGCCGATTGCCGCGCGGTACTCCAGGCGCGGGGTATTCAGGGAGACGAACGACACGGAACTGATTCTGTGCAATCTGGTGGTCAAGCGGAACGTGTTTGCCGATGTGGGCCTGTTCGACGAACATCTCTATCCCAACGAAGAGAACGAATTCATTTTCCGGGCGAGAGCCGCCGGGAAGAAGGCGTTCTACGATCCGAGCCTGGCCGTCTACAGGCCGCAACGCCCGAACCTCAGGGCGTTCGCGCGGCAGATATTCAACTATGGCCGCGGGCGCGGCGAACAGACGCGCCGTGTGCCGGCCAGCTTCAACGCCTTCCTGGCGGTGCCCCTTCTGTTCCTGGCCTACCTGGTGGCCGGCCCCCTGGCGGCGCTGGCCGTGTGGATGCGGGTCCCACCCGGCCTGGGCAGAGGCATCGCCCTGCTGGTGCTCGCGAGCCCGCTGGCCCTGTACGGGGCGCTCAGCCTCGTGTGCAGCGCGCTGGCATGCGTGCGCCAGCGGGGGTTCTTCGTTCATCTGCCGTTGCTGTTCCTGCTCAATCACCTCTGTTATGGCGCCGGGCTGCTCTATGGGCTGTTCCGGCGCGATTTCAAAGCCGACCGGCAGGCTTTTTCCGGCGGGCTTGACGCATCGGGTGCGGGTACATGAGCGCCAACGTCGTCATCGAACCCTGCGCGGACTACGAACTGGAACCGATCCGCGCCTTGATGCGCAACGGGCTCAAGGCGTTGGGCGGCGTGCCGGCTCTGTTCGGAGAGGCGCGGCGTGTTGCGGTGAAAGTCAACCTGCTCGCCCCGGCGAAACCGGAGAAAGCGGTCACCACCCATCCCTGCGTAGCCCGCGCCCTGTGCCTGGAACTCCGGGCGCAGGGCCTGGAGCCCTTCATCGTGGACAGCCCGGGGGCCGGGACGCCGTTCACGGAGGCCGGCCTGAAACGGACGTACCGCGAGTGCGGGTACGCAGACTGGTGCGGGGATCTCGATGTGCCGTTGAACTTGCGGACGGACGCCGGGAGTGTCTCCATACAAGGGGCGCGAATCAAGCGGCTGGACGTGCTGAACCCCATTCTCGAAGCGGACGCCGTTATCTCGCTCGCCAAGGGCAAGACTCACGGCTTCACGCATGTCACGGGCGCGGTGAAGAATATGTTCGGCGTGGTGCCCGGAATCCTCAAAGCGGGCTACCACGCGAAACTGAGAAAGCTCGAGCATTTTGCCGAGATGCTCGTGGACGTGGCGGAATTCGTCGCGCCGCGGCTGGCCGTCATCGATGCCGTCACCTGCATGCAGGGAAACGGCCCCTCGGCCGGCGAACCCGTGCGGGTCGGCCGACTGCTCATGGCCGCCAACGTCTATCTGTGCGACAAGGTGTTCGGCGACCTCATCGGCTTGGATCTCGCGCAGAACCCCGTCCTCAGCCGCGCGCGGCGGCGCGGCTGTTTCGCGCCGGCCGACCTGTCGCTGATGGGGCGCTGTACGCCGCATGAGGGGTTCGCGCTGCCCGAGACGGCCGTGACCCCCGAAGGGTTTGTGAATCCGTCCCTCCTGTTCCGCCTTCTTCAGCCGCTGTTCAGGCACGTGACGCTCCGGCCTGCGATTACGGAGTACTGCGTCGGTTGCGGGGTCTGCGCCAAGAGTTGTCCTGTGCAGGCTATCGCGATCGTGGACCAGAAGGCACGAATCGACTACAGTAAGTGTATCCGCTGCTACTGCTGTCACGAAATGTGTCCGCATCGGGCGGTCCGTTTCAAGAAGAGCGTGCTGCATCGGCTGCTCGCGCGCCTGGCCAGGCACGTGTAAGCCGCGCGTCGTGCGGGCACGGCCCGGGCCCGCGGGCCGCGTGGGGGCCGGCGCAGCCGGAAGGACGAACGGCATGTCAAAGGTGGGAATGGGTCTGTCGCTTCTCGCCGCGCGGCTCACGGGGCGGCGCTTTCCGTGCATGGTAAACTGGGCCGTGACCGGCCGCTGCAACCTGAGGTGCCGCCACTGCTACGGCGACTACGGCGCCGCGCAAAAGGCCGAACTGCCTCTCGATCTCCTGCTCCGGACCGTGGACGAACTTCAGGCCATGGGCACCCGCCGCATTACGCTGGAAGGCGGGGAGCCGCTCGTTCGCCCCGATATCGTCCGGCTCGTGGACCACATACGCAGCCGGCGGATCGAGATCGCGTTGTGCACCAACGGCATCCTGTTGCCCGGCCTCCTGGATGAGTTGGCCGGCAAGATAGACCTGTTCGTATTGAGCCTTGACGGAAGCGAACCCTACAACGACTGGCTCCGCGGCAAAGGCGCGTACCGCAAGACGCTGGCCGCACTCGAGGCGCTGCGCGAACGGGGCATCCGTCCCCTGATCTTCTCGTGCCTGATCGATCGGAACATGGACGACATCGATGCCGTGGTGCGGGTGGCGCGCGAGGTCGGCGCGTACGTGACCTTCAATATCGCGGTGGCCAGGATCGGCGATCAGAACGGACGGGTCCCGCTGCAGAAGGAACAGGACGCGGCCTATCGGCGCGCCATCGCCCACATCGTCCGTCTCAAGAGGCAGGGGGCTCCCGTCTACTATTCGCTGGGGAATTACCGCCAGGCCCTGAGTTGGCCTACGTTTGCCGTGGAATCCTATCGCCGGGAGGATCTGCCCGCCATGGCCCGGGCGGCGCGCCGGCGCATGATTCCGTGCCTGGCCGGTCGATACTGGTGCTACATCGAATGCAACGGCGAGGTGTACCCGTGCTATCAGGTCGTGGGTACGCTGGCCGCCAAGAACATACGCGAACACGGTGTGCGCCAGGCCTTCGAGCACCTGGCTTCGCTCTCGACCTGTTGCCGTTGCTACAACCTGACGCTGTCCGAACTGAATCTGCAGGCCGGGTTGGACCCGCGCGCCGTGCTGCGTGTTGTTCGGAACTATTTCTTCACAAAGCGCGCCGGGCGATCGTCGTGAAGGTGCTCCTCGTTGCCATCAACTGCTCGTTCAGCCACGCGTCGCTCGCCATACCCTATCTGCGGGCGGCCTGCTCGGCGTACGCGCCGCATCTGCCGCTGCCGCGGAGCCGATCGTTCGTCAACCGTCAGTCTGCCGCCGAGATCGCCGCTGCGCTCGCGCGCGAAGAGCCGGCGGTTGTGGGCTTCTCGTGCTACATCTTCAATATCGCACGGGTTGCCGCCGTTACCGCTCGGCTCCGGGAACGCTCACCCCGGACACGGATTATCTATGGCGGGCCCGAAATGGCGGACGGCGGTGGCGAGTGGCTTGCACGCCCCGACGGCCCCGACTATGTCGTCCGCGGCGAGGGCGAACGTGCGTTCCCCGCTCTGCTCGAACGGCTGGCGGCAGGTGAGGGGGTGCCGGCAGCGGACGGCATTCCCGGCGTTTGGTGGCGGCACGGCGGACAGGTCATGGCCGGCAAGACGGCGGCCCCGATCGATCCGCTCGATACCGTCCCGTCGCCCTTTCAGTTGGGTCTGTTTGAGGCCGACAAACCCTTTGTCCAATTCGAGGCGTCACGCGGATGCCCGTTCAGGTGCGATTTCTGCCTGAGCGGGGAACCGGCGGGATTGAGGGAGTTCAGCCTGGCGCGTGTTTTGGCGGACCTGGACCGAATCGCGCTCGCGGGCGTCGGGGCGGTCCGGTTCATCGACCGGTCGTTCAACAGCCGCGTTCCGCGCGCCGTTGCCATCCTGGCCTTCATGCAGGAGCGTCACCCGGCGATCCGTATCCATCTCGAACTGGAACCGTCCCTGCTGCGCGCCGAGACGTTGCTCCGGAAGCTGGACCGGCCGGAACTTCACCTGGAAATCGGTGTGCAGAGCCTGAACCCGACCGCGCTGCGAGCCGTGCATCGGCGGCCGCTGGACGCCGCCGCGTTTGCGGCGATCGAGTGGCTGTGTCGAGAGAGCAAGGCATGCGTCCATCTGGACTTGATCGCGGGGCTGCCGCACGCGCGCTTGAGCGACCTGTACACGGACGTCGGCACGCTGTCCGCCATGGAGCCGGACGAGATCCAGGTGGAAACGCTCAAGGTGCTCCGCGGCACGGCTCTGCGCCGCACGACGGCGAAGCACGGGATACGGTTTGATCCGCGGGCGCCGTACGCGGTCGAGGCGACGGCCGACATGACGCCCGCTGAACTGCGGGAGGCCCATGTCCTGGCGCGGTTGGTCGACCTGTTCTACAATGACCAGCATCTCGGTCCTGTCTTGCGCGGGATTTGCGGCGGCCTGCCCGATCCGTATGCCGCGTGGCCGTTGCTGGCGGCATGGTGGCGGGCGCGCGGGCTACCCCATTTCGGGATCGCCAAGCAGGCGCGTTTCGAGAGCCTGTTCGACTTCATTCATGAACTCGGGGCACGGCTCGGCGCCGAGACGGAACTGAGACTGAAGGAACTCTGGACGTTCTGGCGCCTGCACTTCGGACGGCTCAATCCCGGGTCGCGCCGGCATGGCGGCCGCTTCGTCGAGGGGGGCAAGCTCCCCGCAACGAAGCGGCGTCTTCAAGCGTATACGAAGGCGGCAGGCCCCAAGCTGGACGCGGGGCACTGGTGCGTGTGGGAATTCCGGCATGCTCCCATCGCCAGGCGCGCCTCAACGGCGCCTTTCCTCGGCCTGTGGCTGCGTGCCGATCCCCGGCACCCCTCACTCACCACGCATTTCGAAGACCTGACGGCCGGGCAGAAGGCGAATATTTAGCCTGTACACGGCTTGCGAAATGCTGTATAAGACGGCTGTGATTGATTGGGAATGGAAGGAGAGGGACCGGTATGTCCATGGGTGAAGACACAAGGCCGATTGAAATCCTGCTTGTGGAGGATAATCCGGGCGACGTTCGCCTTACGAAGGAGACGCTGAAGGACAGCAAGGTGTGCAACAACCTTACGGTCGCCACGGACGGAGAGGAGGCCTTGGCCATCCTGCGGCGTCAGGATCCGTACGTGGGGGCGCAACGTCCGGACATCATCCTGCTGGATCTTAATCTGCCGAAGAAGGATGGACGCGAGGTGCTGGCGGAGATCAAGAGCGATGCCGAGTTGCGCAGCATTCCGGTCGTGATCCTGACCACGTCCAAAGCCGAAGAGGACATTCTTCGGACCTACCAGTTGCATGCGAACTGCTATGTGAACAAGCCTGTCGATCTTGACCAGTTCATGAAGATCGTGAATGCCATCGAGAATTTCTGGTTCACGATCGTGAAGCTACCACGGGGCGAGTAGAATGGGCGCGGGATCCGGGAACGGAACAGGCCGGGGCGGCAAACGACGCGTGCTCATCATGGACGATGAGCAGATCATCAGGGACGTCGTCGGCGTGATGCTTTCTCATATGGGGTACGAGGTCGAATTCGCCGAAGAGGGCGGCGTCGCCCTCGAGATGTACAGGCAGGCGATGGAGGCCGGGCGGCGGTTCGATATCGTGATCATGGACCTGACCATCCCGGAAGGCATGGGCGGCAAGGAAGCCATCGCCAAGCTGCTGGAACTGGACCCGGGCGCTCGGGCGCTTGTGTCCACCGGGTTCGCCAACGACGATATCGTGATCGACTTCCGCCACTATGGGTTCAGTGGTGTGGTGAACAAACCTTTCAATATGGACGGGCTGTGTTCCGCCATGGAGAGGGCTATGGCGGGTTAGTCCGCCGCGTCTTCCCGCGGAGCCGTATCGTTGCCCACCCGTCTGCCGCCTCTTGCCGCGCCCTTGGCTGCCGGACTCCCGGCGAAGCGGGCCCGAGGACAAGGCGGCCTCCCTTCTTTTGGAATTGTCACACCGGGTCTCCTTCGCCATAATCGCCTGCACCACGCGCAAGGCGGCCGGAGAAGGAGACAGCACGATGATCGACGAGCAGACGTTGAAGGCGCAGTTGCCGAATGTTCTGGAGCAGACCGAGTTGGAGGCGCTTGGGCCTGTCCATCGGGGCAAGGTGCGGGACAGCTACCCGCGCGGCGAACGCCGAATCCTGGTGACGACCGACCGGGTCTCGGCGTTTGACTGTGTGCTGGGCACTATCCCCTTCAAGGGGCAGGTTCTGAACCAGTTGGCCGCGTTCTGGTTCGAGCGAACGCGCGGGATCGCTCCCAATCACATGCTCGACGTGCCCGATCCCAATGTCATGGTTGTGGCCGAGTGCGAACAGCTCCCGGTCGAATTCGTCGTGCGCGGCTATATCACGGGAGTGACCAAGACGTCGCTGTGGTACAACTACGAACAGGGCGTTCGCCGGTTCTGCGGCCATGCGTTGCCGGAAGGGCTGCGCAAGGATCAGAAGCTGGTTCGTCCGATTCTCACGCCGACAACGAAGCTGGAGAAGCACGACCGGCCCATTTCGCGCGAGGAGGCTGTCCGCGAAGGCTTGGTCGATGCGGCGACTTTCGATCGGGCGGCGGAGATCTGTTTTGCGCTCTACGAGTTCGGAGCCGAACACGCGCGGCGCCGCGGGCTCATCTTTGTCGATACGAAATATGAGCTGGGCCGCAAGGACGGCGAGCTGGTGGTTACCGACGAGATTCACACGCCGGA
Organism: Kiritimatiellia bacterium; assembly: GCA_016929905.1. Taxonomy (GTDB): domain Bacteria; phylum Verrucomicrobiota; class Kiritimatiellia; order JAFGHX01; family JAFGHX01; genus JAFGHX01. The sequence goes on along the minus strand of JAFGHX010000040.1, from coordinate 454 downwards.
CTCCTCGCGCTACTGGTTCGCGGATACGTACGAGGAGCTGTTCGCCGCCGGTCGTGAGCAGCGCAAGATCGACAAGGAGTACGTGCGCCAGTGGCTCGCGGAGCGCGGGTTCCGCGGAGAGGGCGAGCCGCCGGCTCTCAGCGATGAGGTCCGGATCGAGGCGGCGAAACGCTACGTGCAGGCCTACGAGACGGTCACCGGCCAGAATTTCCAGATGTCCGTCGGACCGGTGTCGCCCCGGATTGCGCAGAACCTCGAGAAGGCCGGCTACATGACCTGAACCTTCCCCGAACTTCCTCGAGAACTTCCTCGAGAACTCACTCGAGAACTTCCTCGAGAACTTACTCGAGAACTCACTCGAGAACTCACTCGAGAACTTTCGGCCTGAGGCCGATCAGCCTATGGCTGAACTCGAGAACTTTCGGCCTGAGGCCGATCAGCCTATGGCTGAACT